>DIYC01000099.1:0-5017 GCA_002428895.1 Burkholderiales bacterium UBA6064
CGGGGGTTTGATCAAGCACAACGCAATGCCAACGATGGTGTTTCACTCTTGCAAGTCGCAGACGGTGCCATGGGAAAAATTGGTGACAACTTACAGCGCATGCGTGAATTGGCCGTTCAAGCTAAAAACGGCACGTTAAACACCACCGACCGTGAAAACCTTGATCGTGAATATCAAGAGTTGTCCAGCGAAGTTCAACGTATTGTTGAAGGCAGTGAATTTAATGGCAACAACTTGTTTTCAGATGCGAATAAATCAGTCACTCTGCAAGTGGGCGCAGGCAATGCAGCCGGTGACAGCCTAGAAGTCAACCTCACGTCAAACGGTGTAGCAAGCGGTAACGCATTAATCACCTTAATGGAAAATGGAGCCAACGACATTGTCACCAACTTAGGCGATATTAGTACAGCCAACAACGCAGAAACTGCAATTGATGAACTCGATGCACAAATCGACAACGTCACAAACTTACGCGCAACAGTGGGTGCAGGTTTAAGCCGCTTAGAACAAGTGTCTGAATCGTTGCAGACCAACTCGGCCAACCTGCAATCGGCACGCGGGCGAATTATGGATGCCGACTTTGCCAAAGAAACGGCAAACCTAACTCGAACACAGATTCTGCAACAAGCAGGTACTGCCATGTTGGCACAGGCCAACCAAATTCCGCAAAACGTACTCGGTTTACTTCGGTAATCGTTAGTAATCTCAGCACCCCAATTCATTTAGCCACAAACCAAATGAATTGCGGGGTGTTGCTCACCCCTTAATTAACAAAAGATCACCTCAACAGAAACACGAACTCCCCATTTAGAGGATTTATTCGCGCACAAAACCGAGTATAAACAAATTAAAGAAGTTGATTGTTTAGCCGTTAATACCTTTAAGAGGCTTTTAAGCTTTCTTTGAGTTTCTTTAGGGAGAATGGTTGACATGGAAATTAACTTAACAACCAATACGCAGCTTAGTGCAAATAACAAGATTCAGAAGTCTGATAAACCTACAACGAGTGTTGTTGACAACAATGACTCTAAGCCACTGTCAGATTCTGAAGTTAAAGTTTTAGTCACTAAAGGTAACGAAATTTTAAAACTAACAGGTCGAGAATTAAGCATCCAGATGGATCCAGAATTAAAAAAACCAGTGATTCAGGTAATTGATCAAGAAACCAAAAAAGTGGTTCGACAATTTCCCTCTGAAGAAATGCTTAATTTAGCCAAAGCACTCGAAAAGTCTCAAGGTGTTTTGCTATCCACTGTAGTCAAATAGTCATCAACGGAGTCAGTCATGGGTACAATCAGTTCAGCGGGCGTCGGTTCAGGTCTTGATATTGAAGGCATTATTAAAGGACTGATGAATGCAGAAGCAGCCCCCTTACGCCGACTAGAAGAGCAACGAACCTCGATTAACACCAAACTGTCGATTTATGGCATTATTAAAAACTCGTTCGATGGCTTACAAACTGCGGCAAAAAAAATATCAAATCTTGACAACTTATACCCACAAAAAGCCACGTCATCCAATGAGTCATTTATCACGGCATCAGCCAGTTCAAATGCTGCTGCTGGGAATTATCGCATTGAAGTTTCTAAATTGGCTCAGGCTCAAAGTGTTGCAGTCGACAGCGTCACAGACCGCGATGCCTTTTTTGGTCAAGGCACACTGACTTTCACATTGGGTGAATACAACTCAGTCGGCAACACGTTCACACCCAATGCCAGCAAAACTCCAGTCAACGTGACCATTGATGCAACCAACAACACGTTAAGCGGAATTCGACAAGCCATTAATAACGCCAATGCTGGTGTAAGTGCCACGATTGTGAATGATGGTTCTGGCGATCGCTTAGTGATCACCAGCACCGAAACAGGTAAAGACTTAGGATTTAAAATTGATGTCAGTGGCGATACGACTGGGAGCAACACCGACCAAACTGGGCTATCTCGGTTGGCATTTAATCCCACCCTAGCCGCTGGCCCAGGAACAGGAAATAATGTTCAAACGCTTCAACAAGCCCAAAATGCTGAATTCACAGTCAACAACTTAGCAATTAGCAAACGCTCTAACACAGTGACCGATGCAATCGAAGGGTTAACACTCAACCTGAAAAACACCACCACAGGCCCAGTGGATGTCAAGGTTGAACTAGACAACAGCAAAGTGAAAGAAACCTTAAATGAATTTGTCTCAGCCTACAATAAAATTCGTGGTAACCTGAAAGATCAACAAGAAAAAGATGCTACCCTATCTTCAGAAAGTACGCCTTCTCGACTTGAAAATGGTCTAAGAAACATCTTAAGACAAACCTTTAGTGCCTATGGCGATATTGGCTTAAACAGTATAGGCCTAAGCTTTAGCAACACCGGTGTATTAAGCCTAAATCAAAGCAAATTGGATGAAGCCTTAGCCAATGACCCCATGATTTTAGAAAAAATATTTGCGAATACGGGCACAACCTCGAATGCGAATGTGTCTTACTTAGGTGCAACTTCAAAAACACAAAGTGGTACTTACGCGATTAACATCACGCAAAGCGGAGGTGGGGGTAATACTATTGCAGGTACTTTAGGCGGTGTTGCAGGCTCGGGGTCAGACAATATCTTAAAAGGTGGTGCAGGTACCTATGTTTCAGGAAACGCCGAAGGACTCAGTTTTTCAGTCGTTGAAGGCGTATCAGGGAATTTAGGCACCATCACCTTTAATAAAGGCTTAGGAAGCCAGCTCGAAGACTGGATTAAACAGTTGAATGAAGAAGGCGGTATGCTTAACGCCAGAACAACAGGTTTAAATGGCAGACTCTCTCGACTTGATGACCAAGAAGAACGGCTCAATTTAAGACTTGACCAAATTCAAAAACGATACAGAGCGCAATTTACTGCCTTAGACACCATGCTGGCCAGCATGCAACAAACTAGCACTTATTTATCGCAACAACTGTCTGCTTTATCAAGAAATTAAGGGGTGATAAAACTTAAAAAAAGTCTAATAAACCCCGCTTAATATCGACTTAAAAAAATAACGTAACACCTTATTATTATTAAAAATAATTTGAATTTATCACCAAGAGGTAAGCTTAAATGATGTTTGGAGCAAAAGCATATGCGCAAGTTGGATTAGAGTCTGGGGTCAACTCGGCCTCACCTCATCAATTAATCACCATGCTATTTGACGGTGCAATTGAGGCCATTAAACGTGCAAAAAACTGCTTGGCCAACCAAGACACCATTGGCAAAATCACTGCAATTGACAAAGCAATTCGAATTGTAGGAGATGGTTTAATTTCGTCATTAGACCTTGAGGCTGGCGATGAATTAGGTGCTCAGCTACTTTCTTTGTATCAATTTGTTTCGCGAGAACTTGTATTGGCCAATGCGAAGAATGATGTAGCTAAAATGGATAATTGTATTGAGCTACTCGCCGATTTACGATCAGCCTGGGCTGAAATTGGTCAAAAATTGAGTCAACCGAGCTAAAAGTGCATCGGTTTATGCACAAAGGATGTCAAGGCTTATGATTGTTGAAACAGTACCCAACCAAAAATTAATGTCGCTCTACGCTGCGATTGCAAAACAAAGCGAACAAATGCTCTGCGCAGCGCAAACCGGCGACTGGGATGCATTATGTGATGCTGAAAAACAATGCTCAAGGCTCATCGAAGATTTAAAACGCATTAAACCGAACTGTATTCAACTGAGTGCCGATGAAAAACAAGAACACATTAATTATTTAAAAAAAATACTTGCTGACGATGCCGCCATTCGCGATTTAACAGAACCAAGACTGGCCAATTTAGAGCAATTTTTGCGTGCCGCAAACAACCAACATCGACTTAAAAACTCTTACGGATCACGCTAACCAAGGATACAGCTTATGAGTGGTCATTATGGCACTAACACCGCTTAGGGGCAACAACTCCAATTCAGTTAACTCCACCCTACAATCCAATCCGGGAGATCGTGTTTCTTCCGAAGGGCGCTCGGTTGGCCCAATTGTTGCAATCTTATCCAGACAAATGCCCTTACCACTGGCTCAACAACTGGCAGGACAAACGGCACTGGTTAAAGTGGTTAAAAATGATGCCAACAACCAAGCCGAACTTGAATTAAATGGGCAACAAGTTTCGGTCAAACTGCCACCTGGTAAATCACTCACCCCCGGTGAATTCATCACTGTGTCGTTTGCATTAAGCGACAAAAGCAAAGCCGATGGTTTAGACGACAACAAGTCGACTCGAAAAACATCAAGCACAAACCCCCTGCTTGAACTGACCACTGAAAACGAAGACGATACTCAATCGAACATTAAAAAAAGTAATAGCTTTATCAGTAATCTGTCAAGCACTGCACGGCTTATTGGCTTAATCGAAAAACTGGGGCAACCTAAAAATACGCTGCCTTTTCAAACCAGCGTTTCCACGCAACCAATTGCAAATTTACTGAATACCAACAACACCACCAAATTAATTCATGCTGAACAATTTAACAATGCACCCACGAACACGGGCAACATTCGACTCACTGCCAATAGCCAAAACTCAATAAATTCTTTGAGTACACAAACTCTAGCAAATGGAAATACCACTTTAAATGCCAGCTCCAATTTAAACTCACAAAACTTAGCCACCACACCCACTCAAGCACAAACAACCAACTCGGCACACTCTCAACCGACCAACCCAAATTTAACCGCCCAACCTGCCCCAACACTGCCTAGCAGCCTGGTTGCGCTCAAAGTACCAACATTTTCAGTTAATCAAACTGTAACCATTAACCCAGCCCAGTTAAATACGCAAAAACTATCGTCCGAACTGGCACAGCATGTAAGCCAAGCGGTTGAAAACAGTGGTTTATTTTATGAGTCTCATTTACAACAATGGGCTAAAGGTGATCGCACCAAAGCACAACTGTTACTTGAACCGCAAGCTCGATTTGGAGCGGAGCAAACAATCACAGATAAAAACTTAGATGCCAATGCGATGAATCAATCGGTCAAAATGGTAGCCCATCAACTGAATGTTTTG
>DIYC01000099.1:5178-8452 GCA_002428895.1 Burkholderiales bacterium UBA6064
TTTATGAACAAAGAACTTAGACTATACGTAACATGACATCTGTCATTATCAATCTAAAATTAATATTTCCCTTGTAGGCTTATTGCAAAATCCGGTTGAAGTTGAAATCGAAGCCGAAAAAGAGCCTAGCCAACAAGATACAGAAGAACAACAAGAGACGGTGCGACCCTGGACGGCCAAATTAAAATTAGACATGCCCACCTTAGGGCCAATCGACGTCAAATTAAGAATGATTGGTGACCAAGTAGACCTATCCCTTTCTACCCAAGACACCACCAAGCAAGTGGTTGATCAATATTGGCGAGACATCGAAAACGCACTCAAAGCCAAAGGCTTAAAGCTCACCCACGGACAAGTACGTAGCGTGACCCAATTGGGGGCAGGCGATGGCTAAACAGCAACTTAGCCCACAACAAGCGGTTGCCCTGAGCTATTTAGAAAATTCAGGAGCCCCCAAAGTTGTTGCAAAAGGGAAAGGATTAATTGCAGATCAGATCATTGAAAGAGCAAAAGACAACGGAGTCTTTGTTCATGAAAGCAGAGAACTGGTATCGTTGCTCATGGATGTAGACCTTGACCAACAGATACCAGCTACTCTGTACCAAGCAATTGCAGAACTTCTGGCTTGGGTTTACCGTATGGAAGAAAGGCAAACTCCCAAAACAGTTTCACAAACATCTATAATGACCCCAGGAAAATTAAACGAGAATCCAAAAAATGAGTGAACAAGAAGGCAACGCACCCATCACCAACCCCCAATTGATTAAAGAATTTTCAATCAACAGCCCAAAGGTTGTCTCAAGACTCATCCACACCGTGTTTGAAGAAGAAAATGCTCTATACATTTTCCCTAACCTGGTAGGCAATTATTTTATGTCTGAAATTATTGAAATCGAAGTCGAGGGTGAAGAGCAATACATTTGGGTCACTTGTCCATCCGAAGCAGAATTTCGAAAAAACATCAACTCAAACCAAGTCTATGCGGTAGTGAGTTTTGCTGATGGCGTTAAAATTCAATTTACTGGGGTTAAGATGGAACTCTTACCCCACGGAAAAGTTCAAGCGTTGCGTCTACCCATGCCTGCTCGCTTGGTGAGGCTTCAACGCCGAAATCATGCACGATTATTAGTCGACAAAGAGCTTGAAGATGTTTTGCATATTCCAGAAGATGTGATTCAAAATTATGAGCTCATCGATATTAGCCTAGGTGGCTGTGGCATGCAGGTTTCAGGTCAACCTAAAGACTACCAGGTAGGATTAATCATTCGCAATGCAACACTTCACTTAAACGATGGGCTCAAACCCATACAGGTTGCTTTAATCGTACGAAATATCTTTGTAGATACAGATGGCACTGGTTTTACCTGCTTAGGTTGCGCGATGGAAATGCTGAATAAATCAGACGAAACACGATTCCAAAAATTTATTTTATACAACGAACAAAGACAACGCAAAGCCCGTAGAGGATCTTTTTAAACGGTAACGCTACCACTTGAATTAAACAGGCATATTCATCACATCATTGTATGCCTGTAAAATTTTATTTCTCACTTGTAAAATCGCTGTAAATTGTAAACTTGAAATATTTGAGGCGATTACAGTTTCTTCCAAGGTGACATTCGGATCATCCATTTGAAAACGATTACCTAAAATTCTTGATTTTTCTGCAGCCGCGTTTGCGCTATCGAGTGCTTGGGCAATAATGTCTCCAAATTGACCTTTTTCTGCTTGCACCGTATTTGGAATAGCAGCGCTGCCTTTTAGGCTGACAGAATCTACTTTATTCATTAATGCGGTCATCGCACCCATTTTATCAATCATTTTCACCCCTTATCAATCAAAAAAGATATAACTGATTGAACTACAACCACTTTATACCCTTACAAGGGAATAACGATACACGCAAGTAAGCAGTAAAAAACAGTTCTTTTTAAAAAAAACCCTAAAGATTTATAAAAGAATACCGTTAATGCCTCTTTTTTACATTTTAAAAACTCTCGGCCTAGTTCACACTATTTATAAGTTTTTGAATGATTTGAAGGGTAGTAAGCTTTATGGTCGAAGCAACTGCAGTGTCTACACGGAGCACAGAAAATCCAATCAGCGATTTTCAACAACGATTTAAAGCACTACCCAAAAAAAATAAAATCGGCATTTTTTTAGGAATCCCGCTCGTTCTTGCACTGATTGCTGGAATGATGATGTGGGCTAACCAGGCTAGCTATCGCGTCTTATTTAGTGGCCTGTCAGACCAAGATGGTGGTGCAATTGTAGACGCACTCACTCAAATGAAAATTCCTTATCAACACAATGCCACCGGCACTGCAATCTTAGTGCCTAGCGATAAAGTGTACGATGCACGTCTTGCGTTAGCCAGCCAAGGTTTACCCAAAGGCAGTGTAGTTGGTTTTGAAGTGATGGATGGGCAACAACTGGGCATCACTCAATTTCAAGAACAAGTCAATTACCAACGCGCCTTAGAAGGTGAATTAATTCGTTCAATTCAGTCTATTTCTGCAGTGCGCTCAGCACGCGTACACTTAGCGATTCCTAAACCTTCAATTTTTATTCGAGATCGTCAGTTACCAAGTGCTTCGGTAATTCTCACTTTATTCGGAGGTCGCTTTTTAACCGATCAGCAAATCGCAGGTATTGTCAATTTAGTCTCTTCAAGCTTACCTGGTTTAATGCCAGACAAAGTCAGTATTGTTGATCAAACAGGCCGCTTACTCACACAAAGTCATCAAAATGAAACCGGCTTAAATCCTTCGCAACTAGCCTATACACAGCAAGTAGAAACCAATCTAACACAACGTGTGATTGACATTTTGACACCCATCTTTGGACAAGAAAACATACGCGCAACAGTCACTGCTGATTTAAATTTTTCCGAGAAAGAACGTACCGATGAACTGTTCAAACCAAATGGCAACGAAGAACAAGCCGCAATGCGCAGCCAACAAATTAGCGAGCAACGTGAAGGCGGCATGAACGCTGTTGAAGGAGTGCCAGGTGTACTGGCCAATACACCCCCTGGACAAACAGAAGCACCCGTGAATGACAACGCCCAAGCCAATTTAAACGAGACAACGACCAAGGCAGAAGATCAATTAAAAACTTTAAATCGGGATTCAATCATCAATTATGAGGTAGACAAAACAATTCAATATACCAAAGAACAAATTGGTCGTATTGAACGATTATCTGCCGCTGTCGTGATTAATTTTAAAACACTAACTGACCCCCGTGGAGAAACTCGACAAGTCCCATTAAC
>DIYC01000099.1:8633-13110 GCA_002428895.1 Burkholderiales bacterium UBA6064
CCATTAACACCTGAAGAAACCACACAAATTAATAACTTAATTCGTCAAGCAATTGGTTTTAACGAGGCTCGCGGAGATCAAGTGAATGTCTTAAACCAAGCCTTTGTTCAACCCGAAGTGTATACCCCATCGATCTGGGAAAATCCTGATCTGATCGATTTATTAAAAACACTTGGCATGCCTTTAGGAATTGTATTGTTGGGCGCAATTTTAATTTTTGGCTTAATTAAACCACTTTTAAGCCCACTTAAAGGGAATACAAATGGCCCTGATTTAATTGCGCCAGGAAGTCAAAACCTACTTGATGGCCCTTCAGCTGAAAGCAGAAAACTACTTGAACGAATTCAGGAAGAAGTCGATATGCCCGATCTCAGCAAAAATGAAAAATTAGATCGACTTCGTAATATTGCTCGGGAACATCCTCAAATCGTTGCCAGCATTATACGCGGCTGGGTAGGTACAGAAAAGAAATAAATGTTTAATGAAATAAGTTGTCAGCAGGTTCAATATGGCAGATAAAAGTATCGGAGTTGAAAAAAGTGCAATTTTGCTTCTCAGCCTAGGTGAAGAAGTAGCGGCAGAAGTATTTAAATACCTTAGCCCAAAAGAAGTACAAAAAATTGGCACCGAAATGGCAAAAGTGAAAGAGGTCTCAAAAGAAAAAATCGATGCGATTGCTGAAGAATGTATGTCAGTTGCTGGAGAATCGACGACCTTGGGCATGGATTCAGATAATTATATTCGTACAGTGCTGACCAAAGCATTAGGAGAAGACAAAGCTGGTTTTTTACTGGATCGCATTCTTCAAGGCAGTGACACCTCGGGCATTGAAGCACTGAAATGGATGGATCCGGGTACCATCTCAGAAATGATTAAAAAAGAACATCCGCAAATCATTGCTACTATTCTTGTTCACTTAGAGCGAGATCACGCAGCAGCCATTTTAAACCTGTTTCCTGAACGACTCAGATCAGATGTCATTCTTCGAATTTCGACACTCGAAGGGGTACAACCCAATGCCTTACTAGAACTAAATGACGTGCTAGCCAATTCGATGAGCGGTGGCGAAAAATTGCAAAAAACCACGTTAGGTGGCATACGTACTGCCGCTGAAATTTTAAATTTTGTAGGCAGTGGCTCAGAAAAAGTCATTCTAGATGACATACAAGAAACGGACAGTGAATTGGGCCAAAAAATCCAAGATGAAATGTTTACGTTTGATAACTTACTTGATCTTGAGGATTTTGCAATTCAAACCATTTTACGTGATATTCAAGTCGATAAATTGGTGATTGCACTCAAAGGTTCAGACAGTTCGATTCAGGATAAAATTCTACGCAACATGTCAAAACGAGCCGGTGAAGCACTTCGAGATGACCTTGAGTCACAAGGCCCAGTACGGCTCTCCGAAGGAGAGTCTGCGCAAAAGGAGATTCTCAAAGTGGTGCGTGCACTGGCCGATAAAGGTGAAATTGTCATCAGCAGCGGAGGCGAAGATGCCTTTGTCTAAAAAAATACTACGTGGCAACAGCAACAACGACTTAGAAAAAGCCAATCTAAGCCACATTGGCCCAGTTGTTAAAAATCCAGTTGAGAAACTGTATAAAAGCCTACCTCATCATGTCCCCAAACCAGCCAAAGTCGAATTAACTGACGAGCAAAAGGCATTGCTCGCTTGGGAAAAAAAACTTAAACATCGGGAAACACAAATTACTGCATTAGAACAACACACGATTGAACAAGCCACACAAATTGGACAACAAAGAGGCTATGAAGCCGGTTGGGAAAAAGCCGAACATGAACGGATTACCCTTAAGCAAGCAGCAGAAACACTTCATGAAGAATTTGAAGCATTTAAGACGCAATTGGCTGAGAAAATTTTAGATTTAGCATGTCTGATTGCACGTCAAACCCTAAACGAAATGATTGAATCGAACAGCGAACTTGCGATCCTCACTTTTCGCAAATTATTTGACAGCATGGAATTAACCCCCGAGAAAATCACCTTACTGGCTCACCCGCACACCTTAGAAATACTTAAAAATCAATTTGGACAAGACACGGAACTGCAATCAATTCGCCTCAGGCCAGATCCCAATCAAATGAAAGGTGGCTTTATTCTGAAACATCCTGAAGGCGAAATTGACGCCAACATGCAAACTCGATGGCAAAAAGTCATTCAACAACTTGATCGCAAATTACCTTTATCCATCACAAATCATGAAGCTACACAAGCCACTCAAAGCGAATCAATCCCAACCCATTTAGGACAGTCTCATGCATCACTTGATTAATTGGATTGATCGCTGCGAACAACTGCTCAAACACACGCAGCCATTCGAGCAATCGGGTCGATTAGTCCGAGTGACCGGTTTAGTCATGGAAGCAGTTGGATTAAAGCTGCCCGTTGGCAGCGTAGTCATGGTCTCGCAAAAAGGAATCCCCGCTCTCGAAGCTGAAGTGGTTGGTTTTAAAGACAACAACTTATTTTTAATGCCTTCGACCGAGGTACACGGCATGACACCAGGTGCAGTGGTTCACCCTCAATCCCCCCCTTACAGCAGACCCACTTATGGTACTCACTTTCATCCGTGGAAGCGACTCGAAGACAAAACCAAGCACTTGCCTGTCGGCGATGGTTTGCTCGGCCGGGTCATCGATGCCTCCGGTCGAGCTTTAGACAACAAAGGTGAAGTTAAATTCTCTAAGCGTTGTCCTTTATCTACTCGCTCAATCAACCCATTGGAACGAGAACCTATTTCCCAACCCTTAGATGTCGGTGTGCGGGCAATTAATACGATGCTCACTGTTGGTAAAGGTCAGCGGATTGGTCTATTTGCAGGTTCTGGCGTTGGCAAGTCTGTCTTATTGGGCATGATGTCACGCTACACCAAAGCAGACCGAGTTGTTGTGGGGCTTATTGGCGAAAGGGGCAGAGAGGTTAAAGAGTTTATTGAACAAATTCTTGGGGAAGAAGGCTTGGCACGTTCTGTGGTCATTGCAGCCCCAGCCGATGTAAGCCCCCTATTACGGTTACAAGGCGCTGCCTACACCCAATTGGTGGCTGAATACTTTCGCGATCAAGGGCACAATGTGCTTATGATTATGGACTCACTCACACGGTACGCAATGGCACAACGTGAAATAGGTCTTGCCATCGGTGAACCGCCAGCAACCAAAGGCTACCCCCCTTCTGTGTTTGCAAAACTTCCCGCTTTGGTAGAACGCGCAGGCAATGGCAAAAAAGGCGGTGGCTCGATTACTGCGTTTTACACTGTGTTAACTGAAGGCGACGATCAACAAGACCCCATCGCCGATTCGGCACGTGCTATTTTAGATGGTCATATCGTATTAAATCGCTCTTTGGCAGAATCGGGACACTACCCAGCAATCGACATTGAACAATCCATTTCAAGAGCGATGCACAATATTGTTCCCCACAATCACTTAGATGCTGCACATAAGCTCAAAGCCAGTTTTGCGTTAGTACAACGCAACAAAGACCTGATTACTGTAGGTGCCTACGCCAAAGGAGCCGACCCTAAATTAGACAAAGCCCTAGACATGTACCCAAAAATTGAATCGTTACTACAACAAGGCATCTCCGAATCGGCCAGTTACGATGAATCCTTGACTGCTTTAAAAAATCTTTTTCCTGAAACTTTTAAAAAATTGGTACAACGTGGAGAATAAACGTCTATGAGTAACGCCATGCATATTCTACGAGACCGAGCCAAAGAACGTGGCGAACTATTGGCACAAAAACTTGCCTCAGCCCGCCAACAATTGACAGAGGCAGAAGGTAAACTCAAATTACTTGAGGACTACCAAGCCGAACAACAGGACAAACATCAACACATCACTCAAACCAAAGCGATCACTGGGTTTCAATTACAAAACCAAACAGCCTTTGTACAAAAAATTATTGACGCAATTCAACTGCAACACAAGCAAATAGAACAGATTAGACATACTGAACAACACTACTTAGAAAGTTGGCAAACAGCACTTCAAGAAGAAAAAAAATATGATGCACTAATTGAGCGTGATCTCAAAAAAAGAAGAGCACGCACACTAAAAATTGAACAAAAAATGAACGACGAATTTGCCGCCCGAATCCATCGAATTCAGGCATCAGGAGGTTTACAATGAACTCAACTCAACACACTCAACACAGCACACAAACAAGCTCTGCATTTGAAACAAAGAGCTTAAGTCGTTCTAAAAAATCGAATGCTCCTGAAGAAAACCTGAATACCCTAGGATTTGATGCTTTGTTTGCCAACGCCCTGGTTGGGTCGAACACTAAAAACGAATTGCTATCGGTTCAAAACAATGTTAGAAATACACCCGCCACAATGACTCCAAACACTGAAAAGAGTGCAAACCCGCACGTTCAGCACACGAGTAATCCCCCTTCTCCCCTGAACACTGTGGCCAGTGCGGTGCAAAAATCCATTTCAAACCAACAAAAAAA
>DIYC01000099.1:13323-19909 GCA_002428895.1 Burkholderiales bacterium UBA6064
CAACACCCCCTTCTAGCGCACAAAACCAAGCGCACAATTTATCGACCACCAATTCAGTCAACGATTCTGGCGCAGACACTGCAACCCCACAAAACAACCCAGCCAACAGCACCAATACACAACAAACTCCGAATCAACTAGAAACTCCAACGCCTCTAGAGCAAACACTCCAGCAAACAAACCTAACAACTCAAGACGCTCAACTGAACAACACCAACCTACAAACTAAGGCAGAGTTTAACCTGGCTTCGGACACAAGCCAAAACAATTTACTTAGCTTGCCAAGCGATGCCTCTCGAATCCATTTAAGCTCAAATTCAAGCACGCCGACAAACGCCACTACGTTAACAACCAGCGATTTAACAACCGCACCAACTAATCACTTAGACACAGAAAACAGCGACTTACTACACACTCAAAACACGGCAAGCCAGGCAAATCGCAGCACGCGTTCTATCCATTTAGAACCCAATCAACAACTGGCGGCATCTATTCAAGCAGCTCACAAAAACCCAACAATGACGGACTCAACACTGGCAAAAACTCTAAAAATTGAAATTCAAACATCGACTCAAACCCAAGCATTCAATCCTGAAACACAAAGCCAACTCGATACAAACAACGAACAAAACACACTAGACACAACGACAACCAATCATGAAAAATCATTGAGCAATGAAACAATTTTTAAAAAACAAGATACGATCGACGTGAGAGATTCAATCAAAGCCAAATCGTCACCCCAACTGAATAGCCGCAACGACATGGCTTTAGCCAACCCCACTACAACACAATCAGCACCATTGAATGGTCTTAAAGTGGGCGATCAGAAATTGGCAACTGCGGGAGTAGAATCACCCAAAACACCCAATGCCCAAATTCTTTCAAGTGTTGGCCCAGGACTTAACCCCAATCATGCCAGTAGCGTTCAGCAAATTAAAACACCCGTCAATCAGCCAGGATTTGTGAAAGAAATATCACAAAAACTCAATTGGGCGATTGGTAAAAATTTATCGACCATAGACTTGAAGCTAACACCCGATCAAATGGGAACACTAAATATTCGGCTCATTCAAAAAGGTAATACGATTCAACTGATCGTTAGAACTCAAGACGATGCCAGCGCAACCATGATTCAACAAGCGATCTCGGGTCTTAAAGAAGCACTCGGTCAAAGTGGTTTAAACTTAAGCCAAGTTCAAATCAACACCAACAGCCAGAACGCGAATCAAAACCAAAATGCCAATTCAAACCCATCCAATTGGAATCAAAGTTTTCAGAATCAACAAGACCAATCAAACCATAAAAGCCAAAGCGAACCCCAGCGACACGCTCACTCTGAACACATCAACTCTCTTGAGTCTGAACAACAGGCTTTAGCTCAAGACAACTCGACAACAAGACGTAAAGGCAACGGCATGAATCAAATTGATTTGATTGCGTAAAAACCACCAAAACACTTGGGAAAGGTCAAAATAATGGGTTTTTCGTCACATTAAAAACCCGCATCAAACTCTAAACTACGGTGAAGCATCTTTTTTTGGAGAGTTTGATGTCTAAAGCAGCACCTGCAGAAAACACAGAAAATAATCCGCCCAAAAAAAGCAAAAAAAAATTAATTATCATTCTAATTGCGCTTTTTGTTTTATGCGGTGGCGGAGCCGCTGCTGCGTATTTCATGATTTTGGCACCCACTGAAGAAGCCAGCCAAGAAAAAGTAGCGGAAGCAGAAGTGGTAGCACCCGAATTTGTCACACTAGAACCCTTTATTGTTAATTTATCGGCACCCGATGACAGTCGATACTTACAAGTCGGCATAACCTATGAAGTCAACGGCCCCGATGCAGTCAACAAGATTAAGCACTTCACGCCCGTGATTCGCAGTCGTATCTTAATGGTTCTTTCGCAAAAAAATATTTCTCAACTGGTCAACATTGAAGGAAAACAAAAATTAATGGATGAACTGGTTGAGCTGGCTCGACTCACGATTCAAACAGACAATCCTGAGGATAGAACCAAAGGGATTCGTGATGTTCATTTTTCAAGTTTCGTGATTCAATAGGAAAATGATTCAAAATGGCTGGTGACTTTTTATCTCAAGATGAAGTAGATGCCCTACTCCGAGGCGTTAACGGCGAGGAAGAAAGCAATGAAATACAAGAAGCTAACGATGGCATTAGGCCCTATAACCTAGCCACCCAAGAACGAATTGTACGTGGGCGCATGCCCACCATGGAAATTATCAATGAACGCTTTGCACGTTTAATCCGTATTGGCCTTTTTAACTTTATTCGACGCAGCCCAGAAGTCTCTGTAGGTGCGGTTAAAGTCACCAAATACAACGAATTTATTCGCAACCTGGTAGTACCGACTAACCTCAACATCATGTCGATGCGGCCATTAAGAGGAAACGCATTATTCATTTTCGATCCTAGTCTCATTTTCATCGTTATTGATCATTTATTTGGCGGTGATGGTCGCTTTCATACCCGCGTCGAAGGGCGAGACTTTACCCAAACTGAACAACGCATTATTAAACGCATGCTCGATGTCATTGTGACGGAATTTATGGCCTCTTGGGCACCGGTGTTTCCACTTCAACCCAGTCTGATCCGTTCCGAAATGCATACCCAGTTTGCAAACATTGCGACACCTTCTGAAATTGTTGTGTCCACCACCTTTAACATCGAACTGGGCACAGGCGGTGGTGCACTGCACATTTGCATCCCTTACTCCACACTCGAACCCATTCGTGACCTCTTATACTCTAGCACCCAAGGTGACCAAGCCGAACCTGACAAACGCTGGATCAATTTACTCAAAAGTCAAGTTCAAATGGCTGAAGTGGAGTTGGTTGCAACGATTGCAAAAACCTCGCTCACCATTAACGATGTCATGGGTCTCAGAATTGGGGATGTCATTTCGATAGACATTCATCCGAACGTACAAGCTTGCGTAGAAAATGTGCCTGTATTTGACTGCACCTATGGCATCAGTAATGGGCAATATGCACTCAAAATTCAAAAAATTACAGCTTTAGAAAACCTGGAATCTTTTTCAGAAAAAAACCCGATGAAAGCTATTCTGGCCGATATAGAAAAAAACAAGCATAAAAATCCTAACTACAACGGTACAAACAGCCTCAATACCCCTGAACATAGTGAGAAAAGTGAATGAACCAAGACAATCAAGACGAGAACAAACCCGAAGAATCTGCAGAAGACGACTGGGCAGCAGCACTTGCCGAACAAGCAGAATCGGATGGAACTAAGCCCACCGAAGACATCGACAGCCTGTTTGGTCAAAATAAAGCGGCAAAACCCGCCACCGATTTATTTAAGCCTTTCGAAAATAGCGCAACCGCAAGTCACAAAAACGACATTGAAATGGTCTTAGACATTCCGGTACAACTCACTGTCGAATTGGGCAGAACCAAAATACCCATTAAAAATATTTTACAGTTGGCACAAGGCTCAGTGATCGAATTAGATGGTTATGCTGGCGAGCCCATGGATGTACTGGTGAATGGTTTTTTAATTGCACAGGGCGAAGTCGTTGTGGTCAATGATAAATTCGGTATTCGATTGACTGATATTATTACTCCATCGGAACGGCTTCGTAAATTAAATCGCTAACTGATTTTCAGCGAACACGAGCAAACAACGAATCCGCCCTATTTGGAGCTATTAAGATTCTTAAAGCATTATTTCGTGAACCACTTTAACAAAAAAATATGCCGACCAAGTACTTGGTCTCGACTCAAATCAATTCTATCCGTGTTTGCACTTTCACTTTGTCTCAGCCAACTCGCTTTTGCGCAAACAACTGCAAGCAATACACCAAACCAAGAACAAGGCGCAGCCGTATCACAACCCATACCAGAAACAACTCTCGCCGCAGAACCGATGCCGCTTAAATCGACCGCCACAGAACAGGCTCTTAACAAAAATTATCAACCCGCTTCAGACGCCAATTCAAGACTGAATAGCGACTATGTCCTCAAACTTGTAGGGGGCATGCTGCTGATTATTTTTATTCTTTTCCTTCTATTAGGATTACTCAAAAAAGCAGGCTTTAATCCCAGCAAAAAACTTAATGGCTTTTATAGTGTTCTTAGTGTTCATTCTCTAGGCCCAAAAGAAAAAATTTGTTTAGTCGAGATTGGTGACACATGGCTAGTTTTAGGCATTACACCTCACCACATTAGTGCGCTGCACACCTTACCTAAAGACAGTATCGACTTCACAGGCAACCATAAAATACAGAGCGAAACCTTCGCAAAAATGTTAGAAAAATTTAAAAAACCATCGGGCTAATTGATGCAACCAACACAGCTTAATTCGACACTCAGCGGTCTCTTATCTCAACGCCACAATGCAAGCAGTTGCGTTGTTGGTGTATTCACAATTGTGTTCGTTTTAGCCCTGCTGTTCGGTAGCGAATGTGTTCACGCCCAACAACTCATCCCTGGGGTCATCGCAACCCCAGAAGCCAATGGCAGCACCCGCTATAGTGTGCCCATTCAAACCCTTCTATTTTTTAGTTTTCTCAGTTTTTTACCTGCGTTATTACTCATGATGACCGGTTTTACTCGAATTGTGATTGTTCTTTCATTATTACGAATGGCCATGGGCACACAAAACTCACCGCCCAATCAAGTCATTATTGGTTTAAGCCTATTTCTGACATTGTTTATCATGACCCCCGTATTCGACAAAATGTATCAAGACGCTTACCAACCGTTTGCGAATCAAGAAATTGAATTTGAAGAAATGGTACAAAAAGGGCTAGTGCCGCTACGTGCTTTCATGGTTCAACAGACTCGCGAACCTGAATTGGCTCTTTTTTTAAGACTTTCTAAAATCGAAGAAGTACAAACCCCCGATCAAATTCCGATCAAAGTACTCATTCCAGCATTTATCACCAGCGAACTAAAAACTGCATTTCAAATTGGTTTCATGATTTTTTTACCCTTTTTAGTCATCGATCTAATTGTTTCAAGCGTGTTAATGTCGATGGGTATGATGATGCTTTCACCCATGCTCATTTCTTTACCGTTTAAAGTCATGCTGTTTGTTCTGGTTGATGGTTGGACTTTACTCATGGGCTCTTTGGTTGCCAGTTTTGGCATGCCCTAACAAATCCAAAAGGAAAAGTATCATGAACACACAAACCGTTTTAACACTGGGGCAACAATCACTTGAAGTCATGCTCATGGTTTCGGCACCCATGCTACTGATTGCACTAGGAATTGGTTTAATAGTCAGTTTGTTACAAGCTGCCACACAAATTAACGAAATGACGTTGTCGTTTATTCCTAAAATTTTAGGCGTATTCGGAGTCCTTATGATTTTAGGTCCCTGGATGCTGATGACTTTAGTCGATTACACTAGCCGAATTTTAACCAATATTCCTTTATTAATTGGCTAAAATAAAATGATACAGCTCAATTCTGAGCAGTTAGGTCTTTGGATCGCAGCCTTTGTATGGCCATTTATTCGTATCTTGGCCATGTTGTCCACTGCACCCATTTTTGAAAGCAGAATCTTACAACGACGAGTACGAATTGGTTTAGCTGCTTGCATTGCTATCACCTTAATGCCTATATTACCGCCACCACCACCGATTGCCGACAGTCACAGCCTATACATTTTAATACAACAACTGTTGGTAGGTGTCGCCATGGGATTTACAATGCGTTTAGTGTTTGCCGCATTTGAAGTGGCAGGCGATTTACTCGGATTACAAATGGGACTGGCCTTTGCACAATTTATTGACCCACAAAAAGGCGGTACCAGCCCTATATTAGGTAGCTACCTAAGTTTATTGGCTTCGTTGGTTTTTTTAGCGTTAGACGGACATTTACTCGTCATCACAGCAATCATTAACAGCTTTGAATTGGTACCCATCGGCAGCAGCCTGCAAGTGATTAATTTAGAAACAATCGCCTTAACTGGGTCGATGATGTTTTTAATCGCCATGCAAATCGCCATTCCTGTACTGGCTGCATTAATCATTAGTAACGTCATTTTAGGCGTATTGGCACGTGCTGCACCGCAAATGAACATTATGTCAATTGGATTCGCCATTACAATCACAGTGGGTATTTGGGTATTGTGGGTCAGTATGCCCTACTTAATGTCAAACTTTGATAGCATGATCAACCGGTTACTCACCATCGATATTTTCAACAACACTTAGCATCCAAGTGTTTCGCAATCACATGCAGTAATTGATCCATTTCAAAGGGCTTGACGACATAATCTGAAGCACCTAACTCAAATGCCTTATTTAAATCAGACGAATCACTTTTAGCAGACAACACCACAAGCGGGATTTTTTTTAGCCTCTGATCTTTTTTCACCTCACCGAGTAAACCATAACCATCCAGGTTGGGCATCATTAGATCAGACACAATTAAATGTGGTAACGCCTCACGGGTATTGGCTACCTGCAACAACTGATCTAGGGCAATTTGACCGTCACTGGCCGACATGGTTTCAAAGCCATGTAAACCCAACAACTCCACTAAATTGCTAAGCACCAAGGGCTCATCTTCAACCACCATTATTCTCGCCATAAACTC
>DIYC01000027.1:0-4505 GCA_002428895.1 Burkholderiales bacterium UBA6064
AGCCGCCATGGTGCCACGTTTACTTCGCGCCACGGTCACCACAAAACCACAACCACTCAGCCTGCTGCGAATGTCTGAGCCAAGGTGCTAATCAGGAAATATTTTCACCTTATGGCGAGCGCGAGTAGCCGCAACGTTCAATCGTCGATAACCACCTTCTTTGTTCATAGGACCAAAGTTCATTGACAACTTTCCTGTAGCATCTTTCCCAAATGTTATTGAAAATAAGATAACGTCACGCTCATCACCTTGCACATTTTCAAGATTTTTAACAAACAGTTCTTCAGTGCCTGCTTCCTCAATAGCAATGTCTAACGACTTATTTGCCCGTCTACGCGCATCTAGTAAATTCTCAATAAGAGCTTGCTGAGATGAATTAAAAGTAACAACACCCATTGAAAACTGCTTTGCATCACCTGAGAGGTAGTGGCGTTCAATCTCATCAACGATCTTTTCTGCCTCAATTTTGTTTGTTCTAGATTTACCAGGCTCATAAATGCCCTTTGCATCAATAAATTCAACTGAATTGTCTTGTTCAACTGGGCTTGGAAATGTATGCAGCTTACCTTCGTAATATTGATAATTACTAAAGGTGATCAACCCTTCATTTCTAGAGCGATAATGCCAAGACAAGCGAGAAAGTGGCATACCACTGGACAGGCATTCATCAAGTATGCTCTCCATCTCAACGATATTACTCTCGTCAACATCTCCAGCAGCATCAGAAGCATTGAAAAAATTTGTTGGCGGCAATTGCTTGGGATCCCCGACACAAATAAGCTGCTTGCCTCTTGCTATAGCACCTACGGCATCCCATGTCGGTATTTGACTCGCCTCATCGAATATCACAACATCAAACATCTGACTGGTTGTATCAAGATATTGAGCAACTGACTGTGGTGACATAAGTAAACAAGGTTTCAAACGCGGAAGCACTTCAGAGGTTCTTTGAATCACCTCTCGAATGGGCCGATGCATCCGCTGTTTTTGAGCTTTTTTCCTCAGGAAACCAACTTCATTACGAAGCGCATCGGTCAACTCTTTACCTGCCGGAATCTTTCCACGCAGCTTGGCCTGCACATACTGAATCGTCAAGTTCTGAAATTTCTCATCCGCTTTTTTAAACTCTTCAATTTTGTATATGTGGCTCGCACCCGAAAAACCAGATAACAACGGCTCTTTATCTACAACTTTTCTTAACCACCAATTGGCGTAGGAGAAGATGAAATGATCTTTCAGATCCGAAAGGTCAATATCTCCTTTCTCGACTTGTTGAATCAAGCCCTGCAAACCCGCTGAAAGTGCCTTAGTGCGATATTCATTCCATTTACACCAAGGCTGTAATTGATTCAAATTACTCAACAAATCATTATTCAACGATTTGATCGCAAAGAAAATTCCAGCTTGGTTTTCACCATTCAAAAAATTATTGTTATTGGCTAGTTTCATCAAATCTGAATAAGTAACAACAAACTCCGAATGCGCTTCAGAATATTTTTTTGCGGCATTGAAAAGTCGACCACCTGGTTCAAAAGACTCGCTTTGATCGACTAGCAAAGACTTTAAGGTGGCTCTAGAAGACTCAAGTTTTTCATGTTGCGCCTCAAATGCACGTTGTACTGAATACGCCAATTCTTCCATCCAACACAAATGAGCCGCTGCAGAATCCCAGTCAGTATTTTCTGCCTGAAATTGACTACCCAAGCATGAATGCCCTACACCTGAATTCTGTTGTAAGTAATCATCCTCAGCATTTAACTTCGCAAGGTTATCCAAAAACTGGTCTATACCTTCATCCGGTATTCGAAACTTTTTTGAGCTAAACAGGCGAATCTGGTTTGAAACCTTACGTTTAGAAAACCATTTTTTAGGCCACCAATCTTGAGTTGCCTGCCTCCATTGCAGCTTAAGCGGCCCCGCTTTTAAAGACTTAAGCTCAGCATCGTAATCTTTAAAATTCGACCATAAAACGGTTCGAGTTCTACCATGTCGAATCAATTCTGAAAAACTATTACGATCGTGTTTATTAAACGCATGATCTACAGTTTCAATCGGAACCTGAGAGGCTCGCATTAACGCTTTAGCCAAATCTGCGATACTTTCCAACTGCCTCAGGCTTTCGGTGCCCGAATCAACTTGCACAACTGAAGATAACTCGCTCAAACACTTTTCTACATGACTGACTTGGTTTACACAGCGCTGCGCAGCCTGCAACAATTGATCCTCCCAAGACGGGGTCCAAGCAATCTGCTTGACCTCGAACAAGGGATGCCCAGCGATTCTTGTCAATCGTGTAGCCAAAGCTGCCAACTCACCGACAAAATCCTCAAGATGTCGTTTGTCCTTCACATCATGAATCTCTGAATCGGACCAATCAAACCCAGCCGGATTTGCATCTGAGGTCAAGGTAATTCCCATGGCGCAGTAAATCGACAAGCCGCAACGGTGGACTTTGTGCAACGTATTGACCAATGCATTTAATTCATTACGAAGTGCAGCTAGCCTCTCCGCTTCACGCTCCCAGTCATCTACAACTTGCTTCGAGGAACTATCGAGCACCTGAATAAACTGTTTAGAAATTTCAGATTTTTTCGCTTTTGTTGAGTGGAGTTCTAACAAGAACTCACTCAAACCAATCTCCGATAGCCGCTTATACACAACCTCAAGCGCAGCCATTTTTTCAGCGACAAATAGAACAGTCTTACCACTGGCAATAAAATGACAAATTAAATTCGTTATGGTTTGTGACTTTCCGGTACCCGGTGGTCCCTCAACCACCATGTTCTTTCCTTTTTCTGCCGTACATATGACTGCCAATTGCGACGAGTCTGCAAGCAGGGGGGTATAAAGTGACTGAGGTGCATAATCACGATCTAGATCCTTCGGTTCAACTGTTTCGGCATCATCTTGAAATACCTCACCATGATGGTTAACAAGATGGTTGACCACTGCATTTTTTAGCAAATCTTCGGTGTTTTTTGCTAGATCACGCCACATTACATATTTTGCAAAGGAATAATTCCCCAGATAACATTCATCAACCACCTCAAAGCCTTTCATTTCCGCAACTTTAGATCTCAACGTAGCAAAAATTTTATCTACGTCAACACCTGAGTCATCGGCAGGCAACTGACCATCTACAAATGGTATGGAAATATCAAAAGACAGTGCCAGTTTTTGTATTAAAGTGGGATTAAAGATAGTTTCTTCATCAAGCCGTTCTAAACGTAATCCCGCACCAACCGCACCCCTTTTTAATTTAACAGGCACCAAAAGAATAGGAGCGCGAAGCACAGTCTCAGCCTCTGGCGTCTCTTTCCAACATAAAATTCCCAGTGCCAGGTACAAGCTATTGGAACCTGTTTCATCTAAGGCATTTTTTGCTTCCCGAAAAATCACAGTCGCTTGATCTTGTAGTTTTCCCTTTTCAACGTCAAAACAAATCTCTTTTTTACCGAGAACAGTTTTCGCATACTGTTGAGCCGATGACATGCCAAATTCAGCAAAAAAACTCTCTTCGGAGCGAGGGTCACCTTGGTCATGAAGCGAGCGCTTAGGTACTAATTTAAATTCAGCACCACTTGCTAATGCATCTTCAAGATCACCTACGTGATGTGTTACTACCTTGATGAATTTCTTGCTAAGTTTAAAATTAAGTAATCGATTCCGAAGAGTCAAATCAAGCAGCTTTGATTTCCAATTTGCAAGTCGGCCTTCAGGTGTGTGATCGGTTACAACTTCTTCTGCTGTTATTGCACTGGGATCAAGAGGAGGAAGCTCTGGTGCATCTTCTAATCCAGAAAACGTATTACCCACTTCAGTCCGATCTATTGATAAGCCTGTAAGCGGCCCTTTAGCAATCGAATCAGAACGCATAGGCCGAATATGATTTTCACGCGCCCTACGAACATCAATGGCATACTGAAAATCATTTTCTTGAGCTTCTTCCAAATAAGGTTTGGCGTCAGCCATCGCTTTACGCATCGAGGCACCTTGGGTAAGGCAAGTAGTCTCAATCGTAAGCAACTCACCAGAGGCGATCCGTTTTCTTATATCTTGAGCACAATCTTCAACTGAATTGGCAAAATAAGTATTAACCAGCCAGACTCCAATCCAACAATGTCCCGCTTTAAATAAGATCACTGGGTTTAACCCAGCTTGTTCAAGACATGCAGCAAAAAAAACAGTTGAATCTAGACACGTCACCAATTTTGAGTCAACTATTTGATCCGCTGTACGTATTTTTTGTCCTGACCTCTCAAAAGATGAAGGCGGAGGTGAATAATGCAACCCCTCAGACAAGAGAGTTTGATAAATGGCATTAACTTGTTTCCATACTCGATCTCGGCTTTTATCCTGATAACCATTTAATGACAAGTTTAGATCATTGGTTTTAAGCAACTCACTTGCCTTGGATAAAAGACGATCAATCTCGATTGTGTTGGGTTGTATATGAGCTGCAAGCAACTCTGGCAAGCCAAGCGTAGCCCCCCATTCTTTCCTAT
>DIYC01000027.1:4753-6737 GCA_002428895.1 Burkholderiales bacterium UBA6064
ATTGGGACATGCCTATCAAAGTTTTCAAACCCCTCCATAGACAAACGAACTTGTATTTGCCCTGACTCCGACTCGTCTAAATCAAACAAATATTCATGATTAAGCGCTAGATTTAACTGTACAGAGCTAAACCTTTTAGATTCTTCAGGACCAAAAACATCAATAGCAAAACGCTTCGCTTGAAAAAAATCGGGATTGGCGCCTATGAAAAGATCAACGGATCGAAAAGAATAGACACTCTTATTCTTTACATCAATTCTAGTTACTATCGGAATGTTGTTTTGAGCAGCAGCGTAATTAATAATTTTGGCGCACTCAATATTAACTTCAAATAGTTCATCTAAAGCTTGAAGCTTTTCAGTCTCTTGATCAACAATTGAGTCCTTATTATTATCCAAAACATCAGCCTTATATCTAGACATCATTTCAAGCTTCTTTGACGGGTTCTTTCAAATACTTGTTCTAAGGTTGCATCCACCTTAAACAAACGACTTGTGATTCAACTCGAAAACAAAGAAGCTCTTGCCGCATAAAACTAAAAATCAAACTAACTTCTACAAATTTTTAAATCAAAGCGATCTGCATTCATTACCTTAACCCAAGCTGCAATAAAGTCATTGATAAATTTTTGTTGCGCATCATTTTGCGCATACACTTCAGAATAGGCACGTAACACAGAGTTAGAACCAAACACCAAATCGACACGGGTAGCTGTCCATTTTTTTTGTCCTGTTTTACGCTCAATCACGTGATATAGGTTACTTTCCGCAAGTTCAAACCGATAAGCCATGTCAGTCAGGTTAACAAAAAAGTCATTGGTGAGCTGCCCCTGTTTCTGTGTGAACACGCCATGTTGGGTGCCACCGTGATTGGTACCTAAAACACGCATACCCCCAACCAATACAGTCATTTCTTTGGCGGTTAGGCCCAGTAATTGGGCTTTGTCTAGCAGCATTTCTTCAGGTTTAACTGCGTACTCTTGCTTTAACCAGTTGCGAAAGCCATCGTGAAGGGGTTCAAAGTATTCAAACGATTCAACGTCCGTTTGTGCGTCAGAGGCATCGCCCCGACCTGGGGCAAAGGGCACGTCAACCACAACGCCTGCGGCCTGGGCTGCTTTTTCAATACCTAGATTGCCGCCCAACACGATCAGGTCAGCCACGCTGGCACCAGTTTCAGATGAAATTTTTTGGTATAAACTCAGCACTTTGCTCAGTCGACTGGGCTCGTTACCTACCCAATTTTTTTGCGGTGCTAAACGAATACGTGCACCATTTGCACCACCGCGCTTATCCGAATCGCGGTAGGTTCTTGCGCTGTCCCAGGCTGTTGCAACCAACTCAGCAACACTTAAGCCTGTGGCGTTAATTTTAGCTTTAACGGCCATGACGTTGTAGGTGGTATTGCCAGCAGGCACAGGGTCTTGCCAAATTAAGTCTTGCTTGGGCACTTCAGGGCCAAAATAGCGACTTTTAGGCCCTAAATCGCGATGTGTTAATTTAAACCAGGCGCGCGCAAACGCTTGCGCAAAATACTCAGGATCAGCATGAAATTTCTCGGAAATTTTTCGATAGGCTGGATCCATTTTCATGGCCATATCAGCATCGGTCATGATGATACGGGCTGTTTTTCTGGGGTCTTCTGGGTCTCTGGGTTTATGTTCGTCTTTAAGGCCAATCGGTTCCCATTGATTTGCGCCTGCTGGGCTTTTTTTAAGTTCCCATTCGTAATTTAACAATAACTCAAAATACCCGTTATCCCATCGAGTGGCATGGGTTGTCCATGTTCCTTCTATGCCACTGGTTACGGTGTCTCGGCCCACGCCACGGGTTTTGTGATTCATCCAACCAAAGCCCTGTTCGTGAAGATCAGCTGCCTCGGGTGCGGGCCCTAAATTTGCAGGATCGCCATTGCCGTGTGCTTTGCCAACAGTATGCCCACCTGCGGTTAACGCCACGGTCTCTTCATCATTCATGGCCATGCG
>DIYC01000027.1:6964-8031 GCA_002428895.1 Burkholderiales bacterium UBA6064
TTCATGGCCATGCGGGCAAAGGTGATACGCACATCGTGCGCAGTTTTTAATGGATCGGGCTTGCCGTCTACACCCTCAGGATTCACATAAATTAAACCCATCATTACGGCAGCCAAGGGGTTTTCTAAGTCGCGTTGCCCAGAGTAGCGCGTACCTTCACTACCACTAGGAGCCAACCATTGTTTTTCAGAGCCCCAATAAATGTCTTTTTCAGGATGCCAAATGTCTTCACGACCAAAACTAAAACCAAAGGTTTTAAAACCCATGGATTCGTAAGCAACATTTCCTGCCAAAATAAATAAATCGGCCCAACTGATTTGATTGCCATATTTTTTCTTAATCGGCCAAAGCAAACGCCGAGCTTTATCTAGGTTACCGTTGTCAGGCCAGCTATTGAGCGGGGCAAATCGAATATTACCTGTACCCGCACCACCACGACCATCGGCTACACGATAGGTACCTGCCGAGTGCCAAGCCAATCGAATCATTAAACCACCATAATGACCCCAATCTGCGGGCCACCATTCTTGGCTGTCAGTCATTAAAACAGTAAGATCGTGTTTGAGCGCAGACACATCCAGTTTTTTTAATTCATCGCGATAATTAAACTGCTCGCCTAGTGGATTGGTTTTCGTATCGTGCTGGTGAAGAATGTCTAAGTTTAAAGAATCCGGCCACCAAAACGCATTGTTGGGTTTAGAAGGTTGATGTGTTGTTAACGCACCGTGCGCAAATGGACATTTAGACTGTGTCGACATATAAGCCCCTTTTCCTGATCAATGTTTTAAATTTTTTTGAAGAAACGAGTTAACACGCTAACACAGATTAGCCTAAACTTTAAAAAGTTAGGCTTTTTTAAGACATTTCAGTTAACCAAAAAAGTCTTTCACTTTTTCCATCCAACTTTTGGTGCGTGGCGAGTGCCGATCGCTGTTTTCACAACAACTAGCTTCGAGCTCTTCGAGTAAATCACGCTGACGTTGAGACAAGCTGACTGGGGTTTCAACCACGATGTGACAAAAAAGATCACCTGGGTAGCTTGAGCGTACACCTTTAATGCCTTTGCC
>DIYC01000027.1:8232-8724 GCA_002428895.1 Burkholderiales bacterium UBA6064
CCCTTTAATGCCTTTGCCACGCAAACGAAAAGTTTTACCAGTTTGGGTTCCTTCAGGAATTTCAAAAGAAGCTTTGCTACCCAGGGTTGGCACCTCGATTGAACCCCCTAAAGCTGCGCGTGCGAATGAAATTGGCATTTCGCAATGCAAATCATCGCCATCTCGCTTAAACACGGAATGTTCTTTTAAATGCACTTCAACATATAAATCGCCCGAGGGACCGCCATTGGTACCTGGTTCACCCTTGCCCGACAAACGAATACGCATACCGTGATCAATCCCAGCAGGTATGTTCACTTCGAGTGTTTTCGTCGCCTTTTTCTTGCCTAAGCCCTCACATTCTTGACAAGGACTGGCAATCATTTTTCCTGCACCACGACATTTGGGACACGTTTGTTGCACACTGAAAAAACCTTGTGTCATGCGAACAACGCCATTACCCCCGCAGGTGCTGCAGTTTTCAGGTTTGGTTCCTTTTTTAGCACCTGAACC
>DIYC01000027.1:8942-9128 GCA_002428895.1 Burkholderiales bacterium UBA6064
CCCTGAACCACTACAACCGCCACAACTATCCCAAGAAGGTACACGAATTTGGGTCTGCATGCCTTTAGCGGCTTCTTCGAGAGAAAGCTCCATATTGTATTTAAGGTCTGCCCCCCGATACACAGCCGACTGCCCGCCTGCAGAGCGTGCAGAACCACCAAAGATATCGCCAAAAATATCACCAAA
>DIYC01000027.1:9304-10242 GCA_002428895.1 Burkholderiales bacterium UBA6064
ATATCGCCAAAAATATCACCAAATGCTTCTGAAAAATCGCTAAAACCACCTTGATAACTGCCACCAGAACCCATATTTGGGTCAACCCCAGCATGACCATAGCGATCATACGCTGCACGCTTTTCAGGGTTAGAGAGCATTTCGTATGCTTCTTTCGCTTCTTTAAACTTTTTTTCTGCCTCAGCATTATCCGGGTTTCGATCTGGATGGTATTTCATTGCCAATTTACGATACGATTTTTTAAGTTCGTCATCGGTGGCATTTTTTTGAACGCCGAGTATTTCGTAAAAATCTTTTTTAGCCATTTTTATCTCAATAAACTGAATGAATTGACCCGAAGTAAAAAAGAGCACAACGATGTATTAACCGCTGGGCTCTTTTTAAGTGCGTTACGAACGAGTAAGCACAACAACTTATTTGTTGTCTTTTACTTCTTTAAAATCCGCATCGACAACATCATCTTCGCTAGATTTTGCATCAGGATTACTTGCACCCGAAGCAGCCTTTTGAGAACCCGCGGCATGTGCTGCATGATCTTCGCCTTGTTTAGCTTGCATATCAGCGTACATTCTCTCGCCCAGCTTTTGAGAGACTTCAGACAGTGCAGCAGTTTTTGCATCGATTGCTGTTTTATCTCCGTTTTTTGCGGCTTCTTCAAGCGCTTTGAGTGCATCTTGAATTTTCTCTTTTTCACCGGCATCTAGTTTGTCACCATATTCAGCCAACGATTTTTTGGTGCTATGCACCAGCGCCTCGGCTTGATTTTTTGCCTCAGCCAATTCTCGGCGTTTAGCATCTTCACCCGCATGTGCTTCGGCATCTTTAACCATTTTTTGAACTTCAGCATCGGACAAACCTGAATTGGCTTTGATGGTGATTTTATTTTCTTTACCTGTGCCTTTGTCTTTTGCGGACACATGCAAAATACCATTGGCATC
>DIYC01000027.1:10444-10733 GCA_002428895.1 Burkholderiales bacterium UBA6064
TCGATGTCGAAAGTGACCTCGATTTGTGGCACACCCCGCGGAGAAGGGGGAATTCCTTCTAAATTAAATTCGCCCAAACTCTTGTTGTCTGCTGCCATTTGACGTTCACCTTGAAAGACTTTAATAGTCACCGCTGGCTGGCCATCTTCCGCTGTAGAAAACGTTTGGCTAAATTTAGTTGGAATGGTGGTGTTTTTCTCGATCATTTTAGTCATAACACCGCCCATGGTTTCAATTCCCAAGGACAAAGGCGTCACGTCGAGCAACAAAACGTCTTTACGATCACCAG
>DIYC01000027.1:10909-11459 GCA_002428895.1 Burkholderiales bacterium UBA6064
CGATCACCAGAAAGAACCGAACCTTGAATGGCTGCACCAGCTGCAACTGCTTCGTCAGGGTTTACGTCTTTACGAGGTTCTTTACCAAAAAATGCTTTCACGGCTTCTTGGACTTTGGGCATACGAGTCATGCCACCAACCAAAATTACATCATTAATTTGAGAAATTGAAACACCCGCATCTTTAAGAGCGACTTTACAAGGTTCAATGGTACGGTCGATTAAATCATCCACCAAACTTTCTAACTTAGAGCGCGACAATTTCATGGTTAAATGCATCGGCGCACCATTCGACATGGCAATGTAAGGCTCGTTAATTTCAGTATTGGTTGATGAGGAAAGCTCAATTTTGGCGCGTTCCGCAGCAGCTTTGATACGCTGAAGTGCAATGGGGTCTTTGCCTAAATCAACGCCATTGTTCTTTTTAAACTCATCGATAATGTAATCGATAATACGTTGATCAAAATCTTCACCACCCAAAAATGTATCGCCGTTGGTGGACAACACTTCAAATTGTTTTTCGCCGTCGATGTCTGCAATCTCAATGATAG
>DIYC01000066.1:0-1459 GCA_002428895.1 Burkholderiales bacterium UBA6064
GCTTGAACCCACACGGGCTTGGGTTAAAAAGGCGGCGGCGGCGGAAATAACCAGCGCCCAAGGGCGGGGCTTGTGGATGTCATCGCACGTTACACGCACACCTTTTTGTGGTTACAGCGTTACGACGAAGGCTTGCTAACGGCACCCTCTGGCCACCCTGGGGGTGTACTGCCTTCGTATTCCGAGGCACAGGCGGGAATTGCGCAGTTAAAAGCCGACCTTATGCGCCGAGGCGAGGCCACCGATTTGTTTGGCCGTGAACGGGGTGATGCGTTTGCAGCCACCTTGGGTAATTTGGAGCAAACCGTGTTTGGTGAGGCTGCGTACCCCACCGTGGAAACAAAGGCTGCACACTTGCTGTATTTCATCATTAAAAATCATCCGTTTTCCGATGGCAACAAACGCATTGGTTCGTATTTGTTTGTGGATTTTCTGGCACGCAATGGCCAATTACTCCGAGGTGGGCAGCCAGTGATTAACGACGTGGGGCTGGCAGCGCTGGCGCTGCTGGTGGCAGAGTCTGACCCCAGCACCAAAGAAGTGATGGTTCGCCTCATTGAAAACATGTTGGCACCACCAGTTACTGTGGGGGGTTAAGTGTACATTTGAATCTTGGGTGGTTAAGGGTTAGAATAACTGGCCGCCTGATTCGGCAGACCTTGGGCGCTTCATGCCTTGGCGCACCCTTAACGGCAAAGTTTATGGGAAATTAGTCATGGCTCTGAACGTAGAACACCTTTTGCGTACCGCGAACACTTTGGAACAGGCTTTAATCGCCATCGGCAATCATGGCAAACGTGATGATGTGATGTTTGATCTTTACCGCAACGCTGCCATCAAGAGTTTTGAACTGTCGCTGGAAACGGCAGGTAAGCTGCTGCGTAAAGCATTAAAAGCCTATGGCGGCAGCCCTCGTGAGGTCGACAAACTGGTTTTCAACGACGTATTGCGCCATGCTGGTCAGCACAGCTTGCTTGATTCCCCTGCTGTAGAACGTTGGCTAGCTTATCGTGCCAACCGCAACAACACTGCACATGACTACGGTGATGGTTTTATAAACGAAACGCTGAAGTTGCTGCCCGACCATTTACAAGACGTGCGGCAATTGGCCCCCAGCCTGCAAGCGGTGTTCGATGCCAGCGCTTGAGTTGTCTCGCCTGCAATTGGCGGGCAATCATCTGCACATGCTGCAAGCGTTGTTGGTGCAGTATGTGCCCCATGCTGAGGTTTGGGCTTATGGTAGTCGCGTCACCGGTGGTTCGCATGAAGGTAGTGATTTAGACCTGGTGCTGCGCCACCCCGCCGATTTAACACAAGAAGTTGAAGGCTGGATAGACCTCAAAGAAGCATTACAAAACAGTGCTTTGCCGATACTGATCGAAGTTCATCTATGGTCACGGTTACCAGCGACCTTTCATCGCAATATTCAAAAGGAGTATGTGGTGGTGCAGGCACCTCA
>DIYC01000066.1:1659-2160 GCA_002428895.1 Burkholderiales bacterium UBA6064
GTGCAGGCACCTCAAAAAACTCAATCAAATTAATGTGCCTAGTGTCGACGATCTGAGGGCTAAATCTTTCAAACATTCCGTCAGAAATTTACAAAAATTCTCATTGCTGATTGTTTTAAGATCTAATCTGGCTTGAGTCGCTTGTTTCAGAACGAACAATTTAGTTTGCTGATTCATTTCGGCTTTATTCATTAACGATTTAGATTTAAAACTGTCTGCAGTAATCAGTCTCAATAAGCGTTTGCTATGACGTGGCAAGTTTTTCATTGTGGTGTCGTAGAGCACGTCAAAACGCTGTTTAAATTCAGCTTTACTGTTGTTTGCAACCATCGGTCTAGACGCGGTTATTCGATTTTGAGAAATCAAAATGGGTCCTGTATCGATACGTCGCTTTTTTAGGGGTAAGGTGCGTTCAAGCATGACCGGTCGGTTTTGTGGAACTAAAGCAATTTCAAGTAAGGCGGGTCGCTTTTTTAGAGGCAAGGCACCTTCAAGTGAGAC
>DIYC01000066.1:2492-8195 GCA_002428895.1 Burkholderiales bacterium UBA6064
GGCAAGGCACCTTCAAGTGAGACCGGTCGCTTTTTTAGGGGTAAGGCCCCTTTTTGGGTCATCATTTGAGCAACATGCCGAACCGAATTCGTCACTGTACCTACAAAAACATTCAGTTCATTTTGGGGTGGGGTAACCAATGAAGGCGTTTTTTTTACAGAGAAATCAAGAGTTGTTTTCATCTTACATCATAACGTAATTAAATCACTTGGTAGTCATGTGAATAAAAAAGTTCAATGTTTTATAAAAATCAAAAGGTTATGTGCGCTTCCTGGCTTTTTATCAGGCGGCATCGCTATGACCACCTCGACGGCAAATACTGCGTAAAATATAAAGGCATCACGATATGGGTTTGCTCAAGTGCCGAAGAACCTTGACTGCCAGTTAATTTAAAAGTTTTCTTTGGCGCACATTTTTCAATGTAGGACATCAGCGATTTAGCCCGCGTGCGTTTGCTGCTTTTAACTTCAACTGGGACAATACTCCTTTCACTCGTTGCTACGATAAATTCAATTTCAGCTCTGGCATCGGTCCAAGAGTAAGTTGGGTCAATCCCAAGGGCAGTGAGTTCTTGCTGAACAAAGTTTTCTGCGACATAACCTTTGTACTCATCGCTGTGTTGCTTAATGGCTTGATAGCTATTGCCCAACGTATGATTCAGCAAACCTACATCAAACAGAAATAGTTTCATCTTATTTTCTTTTTTATAGGTCGCCAAAGGCAATTTTGGCTGCTCTTCGATAGGGTAATTTGCCAAAGCCAAGCGGCAACAGGTTAACCAGTGAATCGCAGTTTCAAAATCGCTGTAACGCGATTTACGGGCATGTACCTGTTTAAATTGAAAACGTTTAACCGACTCATCGATCACAAGCGATAGTTGTGACGGAATGCTATTGAACACCGATTCAATGACTGTTGCATCCACTTTGCCTGCGTATTTACCAAAATCGCGACGATACCCTTCAACTAAATCAGCATGAATTTTAGAGACTATTTCAACGCGTTTTAAAATATTTGATTGTTGATGTTGATACCAAGCAGCAACCGCCTCGGGCATGCCACCGGTAAACAAGTAATCGGTCAGTTTATCCATCAACTGAGTGTGTGCTGCCACTGTGTTGGTTTGGTTGTTAAATGCCTTGATTAGCGCCTTTTCCCCAGAAGCATGAATAAACTCTTGGAAGGTTAATGGTCGCAAGTTGTATTGCTCAACCTTACCAACAGGAAATGAGTTTAATAAACCAATGTTTGACCCACTGGCAGCCACAAAATATGACGGTGCTTTTTCAGCAAAATATTTGAGTGAGGTAATAGCACGTTCACATTCGCCAATTTCGTCTAAGATGAGTAAATCAGTTTCTGGGTTGAACACTTGATTGGTCAGCAGCTCAATGTTCATCAACAGTTCATGAGGCGACAGTGAGCCATCGAATGCTTGTTTGTAAACAGGATTTTCTAGAAAATCGAGATGAAGTACATTGGCAAAAGTCTGACCCAACAACTTGTTGAGCAACAAGGTTTTACCCGTTTACCGAGCACCATCAATTAATAAGGGCTTGCGTTCAGATTGTGATTTCCATGCGATTAATGCGTTGAGTAAAGTGCGCTGCATCGTTTATTTTGCCTGTTGTAAAGTCGTCAACTGAGTAATATGATGACCAATATACACTTTTATGCGCATAAAAGTGTTAAAAATGTTAATTGAATGCGCATAAAAGCGTATAAAATTTCTTTTTTATGCGCGTAAAAGTGGGTTTTTTCTTGAGAAGCCATCTAAAATTGAATAATAACAAATTTTTTGTGCCCGCTTTCACCGCTGTTTGTACCTTACTTGGGCGTAAGGTCTCAATATAAATCAAATTGATTGTGATCGGTTTCAAATAGCTTGATCAGTTTAGGGTGGCTAAATAGTTTTTCTTTACCTGATTGGTGTTCCACAAGTACCCCGATTTCTGTGAGTTGTTTCAGATAAACGGATGCGGTTTGCCTTTTAGCAATATCGTTGTTGATCAGGTTAGTAATTCGACAGTAGGGTTGCTCAAAAATAATTTGTACCAGTTCATGGCTGTAAATTTTCGGTAGTGATTTTTTGATGTAACTTGAGGTGTGTTCAATCAGCTTGCGGATGGCTTCAATTTTCTGGGTTGTCCAAAGCGAGGTTTGTTCAACGGCATTTAACATGTAAATAATCCATGTTTGCCAGTCTTGCTTTGTGGTTACAGCCAGCAGTAAATCATAGTAGTTCGATCGGTTTTGCAGAATATATCGGCTTAAATAGAGAATAGGCTGTGATAGCAACTGTTGTTCAATCAGATAAAGCATGTTGAGTACACGGCCTGTTCTGCCATTGCCATCGGTAAATGGGTGAATGGCTTCAAATTGGTAGTGACTGATTGCCAGCTTGATTAAGGGGTCAATTGGGTGTGGTTCGTTGTGTAAAAATTGCTCCCAGTTTGCGAGTAATTGACGTAAATGCCTTTCACCTTCTGGGGGTGTATAGATGATTTCGCCTGTGTTTTGATTGGTTAGTTTGGTGCCTGGCACTTTGCGAATGTTCATTTCAACCCCTTTGATCGTGCTGCACACTTTGACTGCTGTGTTTGTGCTTAAGGGTAGGCGGGCTAAATCGTTAAAGCCGGTGTACAGCGCAGTTCTGTATCTGAGCGCTTCTTTAGTAGCGGGGTCTGCCAATGTATCTTCTTGTGCGTATTGAAACAGCTTATCAGTGGTGGTGACAATATTTTCAATTTCGGTACTGCTTTTGGCTTCGAGTAAAGGTAATAAATTAATCAGTAGCCCTTGGTTTGGCAAAAGTTCACCGGCTTGTTTAAGTGCAGCCAGTGCTGCGCGTGCAGGGATGCAGGCTTTCAGTACGTTCACTGATTCAATTGCCTCAAGGCGAGGGGGTAATAAAGGAATGGAATTGAACGGTTTTTCAGGTTGCCAACTCATGTTTAGCGTTCCAAGTTTTTTCGACATGAAGTGAGTATATGTCGATTCAATCGACATGAAAAGAATTCGTGTCGATTTTTTTGTGTTTTTTCGACATGAGGAACCGTTTAAGTGATTTAAAAGATAAGCGTTTTTTCCTCAATTCAATGTTGCCTATGATCCTAAATGAGTACACTGAGCATATTAAGTCAGGTGAAGTGGATCTGTGGCGTACTCCCAGGCCGCTCCACCAGTTTCTTGGACATTTGTTTTTATTTGGGTGCAACGCTACCAACAGTTCTGGCATCAGATTTAAAAACAAAAATTAAACGGTTTGTTCAATTCTAGTAGTTTATGCAGTGTATACGCATTCCTTTTTTTTAACAGAATCTATTTTTTTGGTGGTAGTAGTGCATTTTTCTGAACTTTACGGAAAGCCGAGTAAGCGGGTTATCGATACTTTTGTCGAACATAATTTACCAGGCATTGATGATTGGAGCCAAGGTCAGTTCCAAGCGGCTTTAAATGAGTCGGGTGCGTATATTCATAAATTTCAAAGGCATGGTGTCGCTACTAATTTTTCTGAGGCAGTCCAAAATATAGTAGCGCCCAACGGAAATTCGGTTTTAAGCCAAAAGGCCATTGTGCCAACATGTGCGACATATGTTGGGCCTAGCTTCTGTAGAACCTATAGCCATGGTCCTTGGGAGAATACCTCGGGTTTTGTTTTTTCGCCAAATACTCGAACAACAATTAATTATAAGGGTGATATTTATACAGGTCGTTTACAAGGAGAATTAAGCCCCCAATTCCATCAACATGTTAAAACTCAGTCAAGTTGGTGGAGGCGTTATGCGGAGTCTAATCCATTTGATCAAGCCTGTAAAATGTATGCAAAAAAAATTGTTAAAGTTTTTGATGGTTTTGGCCCAACATTGAGTGCATTCAAAAACAGAAAACCTAAAAAGTTGCGCCTGGTTGTCAGTAGTCAATATCAACAATACAAAATAGCAGAAATGGAGGCTAGGGCAAATTGTTATTTTAAGCCAAATGCCGATACGATGATTAATGATATTGATGTGGATAGGCCCAGTAAGTACATAATTAGAGAGTTGTTACAAAAAGATAATGTCGATATTAAACGGTTAAGCAAAGAAACGTTAATTATTAAGCTCAAGTACTATATTGCCGAAAAGCCAGAATTGGCCGTGTTTCTTCGTGCGCCGATCATTAAGATTTCTAATTTTTCTACTGATGAATGTGTTCAAATTTATCTCAATAACGCAGCCAATATTTCCTTTCAATACAATCTATATTCAAGTTATTCACGCTTTTTAAGTTGGTTTAAAGAAAATGCGATTAGAGTTCAATCATTGGATCCAATTACCGCTCTAACGCCCAATGAGTTTCAATTGTTGCCTCGGCCAGGCGATTTGATTGGTTTAATTGCAGATATGCGCTCAATTGCCTCTTTTACAGAATGTATTGAAGGGGTACAAAAACTTCGTGAGCATACCGCTACAATTTCTGCTGCTGAAAAGTTAAAACCGTTTATTCACACCATTGGTTATTTTAAAAATACAGCGTATACGCAATTAGGTTGGTCGCAACATGTCATCCCATGGTCAAAGGATGGTATTTTACAATTTGCTACAACAGGTAAAGCGGAAGGGTTTAAAAGAGATTCTTCATTAAGTTCTCAATTTTTTGTGCCCGACATGTTTGCGATTTTTCACCGAATTGCCTCAAGAGGCCATCTTAATTTGTCTTTTTCAAATGATGTTGAAATTGATTTATTGCGGGTGGCATCGACATTGCCTCATGACTTCTCTACCATCGGTATATTTGAAAATCAGAATGACGATAAAACAACCTTGCTTGAATTGGCTGCAAGAAACAATCTTCTAAGGCTTAATACAAATGAAGCCAATCGATTTAAAGAAGCGTTTAAATTATTTTGTTATATCGATGCTTTGCGTTTAACGCATGAAGAAAAAATAACAAAAGCCAAGAGAATTAAAGTTGACAATCAAGTTCTTCGTGAAACTAAGATTTTGATTGTTAGAATATATCGTAGTGATGCTGAGCAGATAAAAAAAGACTTAACTAAGTTGATGGAAAATAACATCAATAGATTGCAAATTAAACAAGAGGCGAGCTTGATAAACGGTTATCAGCGTGAGCTAAGAGCTGGTATAAACGACTCAGGTAAGTTTAGGTATAACAAAGATTTAGGGTGTATCGTGCTGAGCCAGGGTAAGAGAATTTTTAACCAAAATAAGTATCAACTGGGAATATTCACTCACACTGATCAAATGCGTGACGGGGGCTCGATTTTAAGTCTTGGTATTGAGGTTGCACACAAGCCTTTTTCATTAGGAAAAACCATCAACAAAATAGGTGGTTTTGATAAAAATAGACAAATATTCGGAATAGAATCCACTTCTGCTTTTTTTAATCAAATAAGCAGTAGAGATATTAAGTTTGTGACAACAGACTTTGAGAAAAATTTAATCAATATAAAATTGACCCAACAAAGTCATAATCAACTCAACTGCACATTTGAAACTCAAGAGAATGAAATGATTTCACTCGATTTTCAAGATTTTATTTTTGATTTTGATCAAGCGAATACAAACCCAGAGAGAAATATTAGATTGATTTCAAAGAGCCTTGAGCAATTGCATCATGACGAGGGTGCTTGGATTAGTAGCGAAGCTGTTAAAGTTTTGCTTCATTTAATATTTGAAATTTACAGCGTAGTAAAAAGTT
>DIYC01000120.1:0-8450 GCA_002428895.1 Burkholderiales bacterium UBA6064
GTTGGGGTGCAATTGGCGCTCGTACCACTGAAAGCCAAATTCATCGTGAGTTGTCTTCGGGGTTATCTTGCCCAGTTGGTTTTAAAAACGGCACAGATGGCAACATTAAAATTGCAGTCGATGCGATTCATGCGGCACAACATCCGCATCATTTTTTGTCGGTTACAAAAGAAGGACGTTCTGCGATTGTGACAACCACGGGTAACGAAGATTGTCACATTATCTTAAGGGGTGGCAAACAGCCCAATTATGATCCAAACTCAGTGCAAGACGCAGCCAATGCAATGGGTAAATCAGGGCTTGCTGCTCGTTTAATGATCGATGCTAGTCATGGTAACAGCGAAAAGCAAGCTAAGAATCAACTTCGAGTTGTTCAAAGTATTCATGAGCAATTGGCTCAGGGTGATCGTCGAATTATGGGCGTTATGATAGAAAGTCATTTACTCGAGGGTCGTCAAGATCTTGTGCCGGGGCAAGCGCTGACTTTTGGGCAAAGCATTACAGATGCCTGCGTGGGCTGGGAAGACAGTTTGACCATGCTCGATATTCTTGCGCAAGCAGTTCGACAGCGTCGTTTGGTTCAAAGTACCGCAGACAATTAACATGTTTTCAGTGAAACCCACAAATAGTTGTGGGTTTGGGTTGTTTAATTAGAACGATTTCAGGGTGTTGGGGTTAATCACCAAGGTTTCATTTAAATCAATAAACTGAGCGGGCAAGCCACTGATGCGGTCAGTTAACGCAAATTGTACAGAAAAACCGATATCTGTTGTGCAGTATACGTTTTCACCAAAAGTAGCTTGTACCACTTCAATCTCAAAAACAGTTTCTTTCACCAGAATTGAACGAATCCATGGATAATCGCAACCACTGTTGCTTGAACGTAATACCCCCACAATTTGTTGGGTATTAAAATCTACATTTTGAAAGAGAAAAGTATTGGCATCATTTGGCCAAAAAAGTTGCTGGGTTTCCGCAAGTTTAGATGCATCTTGAATAATAAAATTTTCTTGAACTGACGAAGACATATTCTGAGACTGCTGACTTTCTAAAGATTCAGGTAACTGATTAAAACGAAAGGTTACTCGATCATGAACTGTGACTGTTGATTGAAGGCTACTGTCAGAGCCATTCGTGACTTGAACTTCAACTCCGCCACAGGCAGTTAGGAGCAATAAAAAAGGGAAACAAAGTCGTTTTAATAAAGCACTCAACATGATTGTTCTCAAGTTATTGGGTTAAAACCTTCGGTGGTCATTTGTCGCCAATTAGTTCCTACAATGAGAGACTCTAATCAGATTAATTTTTAAAAATCAATCACTGAGCGATTGTATGTATTGCGTTGTTCAATTTTCAATCGGAGTTGTTTATAAAGAGGGTTGAAAGGATAGAAAATTGCTTATTGAACAAATCTTTTGATTTTTTAGAGTTTTTGATCTAATCGTTTACCCCCCTTTGGCAGGGCATTATTTTTGCCAAGGGGGGAAACAAAGATCACAAAAAATAATACAAAGAATTCAACCAAATTTTATTAACGGATAATTGGTTTAGTTCCCCATAATAGTTTTTCCTTCATTTCTTCTTTGCGCGATTGATTGTTTGAATTATTTTCACCAGTTAGTCTTTCATCCATAAAACCGGTTAACTCGGTACGTTCCAAAGAAGCGTTAAGGTTAGCAGGCTGTGATTGTTGCATTAAATCTTCAGTGGTGCTGCGTGCATTGATTGATGAATTAGATTGATCTAATGTTACGGTTGAATTGCTTGATGGAATGTTGCCACCGCTCAGTGTTTTGCCTGAGTTAGCATCGCCACCAATTAAGCCTAAAACCTGAGCTGCTTGTGCCTCATCAAATTGCGGTTGAATTAACGCAAGATCTTCGTTGCTGGTTACAGTTTGATTGCTTTTAACTGTGGTTGCAGCAGGTTTTGCTTGGCGTGGCTCAGGAGCGTATCGTGAGGGGAGTACTGGTGAATTAGGGCTGTTGTTGGGCGCAGCATTCGGCGCTTGTTGATTAACGTGATGTTTAATCTGGTTGCGACCTGCGTCTTGGCAGTTGTTTACACTTAAACCATAAAATTCGTTGAGCATGTTAAATACTGCTTGTTCAATGACCATGCGAATACCACGTTGAATAGGTTCTTGCGTTCTTTCGCTTGCAGCAATATCAACTACGCCATCAGAGAATACTCGGAAAAAACCACCAGAAAGTTCAGTGCCAATAATTTGCTTTTGCAAAGATTGTACATTCACTACTTCTAAGGTTTTCGTGTTCACTAATCGTAGGTCAACTGCAACATTCATCACAAAATAGCGTGCACCTAATCCGAGAAATTGAATGGAAGAATCAACACTGCCACTGCGAATGTTGTAGTTGACTTCGGTAACACCGCCCACGACATGGTAGTCTGAACCGGCTAAAGTGCCGGACATAATTTTTCGATAGTCATGAGTTTCAAGATCATCTGTAATTAATTTATTGTCAGCATATTTCAGTTCAATGTCTGCAATCGATGTATCGAAGCGTTCAACAAGTGGAACTCCTGCACGGTTTAGCGCTGAAATTACCATGAGCGAAGCACCCTGGGTAATGCGTTTACCGTTTGTTAAATCTTCTTTACCGGTAAAATCACTGACACGACCGACAGAAAAACGTTGATCACGATACTTACTTTGTACTAAAGATTGCCTTAAGCATTCTAATGATTGGCTGTATCGTGTGTGATTGTCGGTTACATTTGCGCCATCTAGTGCATCAACGTATTGGTCTTCAGAAAGAGAGGGCAGTGTGGTACAACCCACGGATAATAAGGCTGCAAGTATGGGTAAAAGTACGCGCATTGGGTTTAGGTAAGTCATGCTGATGTCCTCGGATGCAAAGCTTGGTATCGGTTCTTAATTTAAGGTGATTCGTTGTGATCCACTGTTTTGTTGATCAGCGTGTATGATCGTCGTGTTGTTGTTTCCTTCGGTAACCACATTAATTAAGTTACCAATTGCTGATGCTGAAACATTAAATCGGTCAGGAGTATTAATCATTGTTCGGTTAAACTGCTCATCACGAACTCGGTCTGTTGGTGAGTCAATCTCTTGGACACTGTTCATTCCTATTGGGGTTTCAAATCGGTTGGCGCCACTTTCAAATGTTTGCGCAGACACGCCAAAGGAAGATAAACACAATACTGTATAAATGCTCGAAAGAGTAATAAATTTAAAAGCTTTCATAATCCTAACACGCTCAACTTGTTATTCATTTAGGGTTTACTTGAGATGCCCTACAAGCCAACCATATAAAATAGGCTTGTAAGGCTTTAATTTTGATTAAATTAAATCAAAATTATTCACTTGTTTTTTTTCCAATTGAGATGTTGTTACCAATTGCGCTGGTGTTTACAGTAAGGCTAAGTGGATCATGATAGAACTTGGTTGATGCAGTTACATCGCCTGTGTTACATTGCGCAATACCTAAATTAGACATTTTGTCGCTTAAACCTGCGATAGAAATGGTATTAGCCACTGCGGTTGTTGTCAGTTCAACATTGCCAGTTTTTGAAAAAATTGACTGTTGAATTTCAGTGCTAGCAGTTACATCGCCAGAGTTATTTTGATACAAGTAGTTGACGTTAGAAACATCGCCTAGATCAAGTTCAACGCTAATATTGTTAGCAACGGCCATGGTCTCAACTTTAACATCGCCATCGTTACGCATGAGTAGGTTATGAATTTTGGTTTGACCATGAATGTTACCGCTGTTCAATTGAACAAATTTACCGTGTGCTTCTGGATCGATGTTGACATTGACATTGACATCGGTATTGGCTGAACAACCTGGGCCGCTGCCACCATTTTCACAGCCACCTGGGGCTAGATTTTTGCCAAGCAATAAACCAGTGATTAAGCCAGCTGCAGCACCTACTACACCGCCTGCTGCCAATAGACCGGCACCAGCAGCAAGAAGAGCACTTGCATGTGACTGTGTAGGAACAGCAACCGAAGCAGTAATACCAGCTGCGATTAGAATTTGAGTAAGTTTTTTCATATTAAGGAGACTCCTTTGGGGTTAAACAAAATGCGTTAGCATTAAATCACATTTTCCTACGTAAAAAAATGTTAAGTTTGCAAAAGAATTGCTTCATCTTGGTTACTTAAAATGGGTGTTTAGTTCCATCTTTTTGGTGAGTAATTCCGTTGTGAGGGACAATTCATTCGTAATGGGCTTCTAAGTGGATAAATATTCTGAATTGGTTCCAAAGTAATTGATATTTGAATCGGGTGAGTCGAGGTAGAATAAAACCAGTTTTATTCTTGGATTTTAGGTATTGTGAAAATTTTGTCTCGCAAATTGGTTGAATTTGTTAAACCCGAAACACCTAAAAAGGGTGATGCTGTATGTAAAATTGAGTCAGCTTGGGCCACAGCCCCAGAATCATACTCTGAATCAGAAAAGATTGCACTTAAATCTGAAATTTCTCAGCTTCTCTTACAACGAAAAGCAACGTTGGTGGCTCATTATTATGTCGATCCTGATCTACAAGATATTGCAGAAGAAACTGGGGGCTGCGTTTCTGATTCTTTAGAAATGGCACGTTTTGGTCGAGACGTTCGCATTAAAAATTTGGTGGTTGCAGGTGTTCGTTTTATGGGTGAAACCAGCAAAATTTTAAGCCCTGAAAAGCGTGTTTTTATGCCGAATCTTGATGCGACTTGTAGCCTCGATTTGGGTTGTCCTGCTGACGAGTTTTCTGCGTTTTGTGATCAACATCCTGATCGTACTGTGGTTGTTTATGCCAATACAAGTGCTGCTGTGAAAGCAAGAGCTGATTGGATGGTTACTTCCAGTATTGCACTCGATATTGTCAGTGAATTGGCTCGCCGTGGTGAAAAGGTGTTGTGGGCTCCAGATCGTCATTTGGGTGATTATATTCAACGGCAAACGGGTGCAGATATGATCATGTGGCAGGGTTCTTGCATCGTTCACGATGAATTTAAAGCGGTTGAACTTAAAGCGTTGCATCAGCAGTATCCCGATGCTTTGGTTTTGGTTCACCCTGAGTCGCCTGCTGAAGTCATTGCGCAAGCCGATGTGGTCGGTTCAACGTCGAAGCTGATTCAGGCTGTGGCAACGCCAGGAGTGGCTCAGTTTATCGTGGCGACCGACAATGGCATTTTTCATAAAATGAAGAAATTGCATCCTAACAAGCAATTGATCGAAGCACCAACTGCTGGTAATTCAGCAACTTGTAAAAGTTGTGCCCATTGTCCGTGGATGGCTATGAATAGTTTGCGCAATCTACGGGATTTATTACGTGATGGTTTTGACACGGGGCAGGGTGAAATTCATGTGGATGCGAGCATCGCCCAAAAAGCGTTGCGTTGCATCAATCGTATGCTCGATTTTTCCGCACTTCAAAAAATGAATCAAAGGCAGCGTGGGTTAGCGTCTTTCGAGTCAACTCATCAAGGGATTGGGCCAGCTTAAATGATGTTCTCGACTATTTTTGAAGAATTTGGTTTGCCACTGAAGCTTGCCTTGCACCGTAATGTTCAAGCTGCTATTGAAGAAGATTTGGGGCATTGTGATTACACGGGCTTACTGTTGACACCTGGTCAGGTGTGTCGTGCTCGGTTGTTATGTCGTGAGCAAGCCATTGTGTGTGGCCAACCTTGGTTTAATTTGGTATTTCAGTGGTTGTGCCCAGATGTGCAAATCAATTGGTTTTATCATGAAGGGGAGGTTGTCTATGAAAATTCGGTGCTGTGTGAGGTAATCGGTACGGCTCAGCAGGTATTAACGGCAGAGCGATCGGCCATGAATTTTTTACAATGTCTAAGTGCTGTAGCAACGCAGACGCATCGATGTGTGCAAGTGGTTCAGGGCACATCGGCGAAAATTTTAGACACACGTAAAACCATTCCTGGTTTGCGCTTGGCTCAGAAATATGCAGTGCGGGTAGGCGGTGGTTATAACCAACGATTGGCTTTATACGATGGCATCTTAATTAAGGAAAACCATATTATTGCGGCTGGAGGTATTCAACAAGCCTTTGAACGCGCCCAGAGAGTGATCATTCCGAGTGTTAGTCTGCAAATCGAAGTTGAGTCTTTGGCGGAGTTAGAGCAAGCTTTAGCCGTCGGTTTTAAGTCAATTTTACTCGATAATTTTACGCATGATGCGCTTGCTCAAGCCGTAAAATTGAATCGTGGGCGTGCCATTCTCGAGGCTTCTGGCGGAGTTAATTTAAACACCCTACGCAAAATTGCTGAAACAGGCGTGGATCGTATTTCAATTGGCAGCCTGACAAAAAACATTTCAGCAATCGACTTTTCGTTGCGATTGCTTGAAGACTAATCGCTTAGAGATTTTTTTGTTCTTTTTGTAAAATGGTAGGAAATGCTTTAGGCAGCGTGTTTTTGTAATCTAAACTGTAATGCAGGCCGCGGCTTTCTTTGCGAATGAGCGCGCTACGTACAATTAAATCAGCCACTTCAACTAAATTTCGTAGTTCAAGCAAATTTCGGCTGACTCGAAAGTGTGTGTAGTATTCAGAAATCTCTTCTCGAAGTAAGTCGATACGATGTTTAGCCCTAGCTAGCCGTTTGTTGGTTCGAACAATCCCGACATAATTCCACATGGTCAGCCGAAGTTCATCCCAGTTGTGCGACACAACCACTTCTTCGTCGGCATCGGTGACGCGGCTTTCATCCCATTCAGGTAGGCTATTGAATGGTTGTCGACGAGGTTGTTGAAGAATTGATCTAGCAGCGTTTTGCCCCATCACAATACATTCTAGCAAGCTGTTACTGGCAAGCCGATTGGCACCATGCAGGCCGGTGTAAGCGGTTTCGCCAACAGCATATAGCCCAGTGAGGTCGGTTCTGGCTTGTAAGTCAGTGACCACGCCGCCACAAGAGTAATGCGCGGCGGGTACAACTGGAATTGGTTCGCGGGTAAGGTCGATGCCCAGCTCAAGGCAGCGTTTGTGAATGGTTGGGAATTGCGCGATTAGCTTATCTTTGGATTGGTGGCTAATGTCCAGATACACACAGTCAAGCCCGCGTTTTTTGATTTCGAAGTCGATTGCACGAGCTACAATGTCTCGTGGTGCTAACTCTTGGCGTGAATCATGCTGCGGCATAAAGCGTTCGCCGTTAGGTAGTTTTAAAAGACCGCCTTCGCCACGAATCGCTTCGGAAATTAAAAAACTTTTGGCATAAGGGTGATATAAACAGGTAGGGTGAAATTGAATAAATTCCATGTTGGCAACGCGTGCACCGGCTCGCCAGGCCATGGCGATGCCATCACCTGTTGCCGTATCGGGGTTGGTGGTGTAGTTGTACACTTTGCCAGCACCACCGCAGGCCAGCACGATATTAGAGCAGCTCAGGGTGTGAACAGTTTGCTGATGCTCGTTCAGTACATAGGCGCCATACACGGCATTGCCTGAATGGCCAATGTGGCGGCTGGTAATTAGGTCAATTACAAAATGGTGTTCATAAAGATGAATGTTGGGGTGTGCCTTGACTTTGTTTTCAAGTTTATTTTGTATGGCATCTCCGGTTGCATCAGCCACATGCAAAATGCGTCGTTTACTGTGTCCACCTTCTTGCGTTAAATGATAGTTACTTTCAGCGTGCTGGGGTGTTGGTTGGTTTGCCTCTCGAGAAAATGGAATGCCTTGTTGAATTAGCCAATCAATCGCTGAAGAAGCGTGTTGTAAAATAAATTCAACGGACTCTTTGTCGCAGAGATTAGCGCCTGCCACTAGGGTATCTTGAACGTGTTCATCCACAGTGTCAAACGGGTCTGAAACAGCGGCTATGCCCCCTTGCGCCCAACGGCTTGCATTGTCAAAAATATGACGTTTACAAATAAGGGCTACTTTTAGTTTTTCCGCAAGTTCAAGTGCGGTAGTTAATCCGGCTAAACCAGACCCAATAATTGCAACATCGTAATGTTTCATATGCCAACTTTAAACAAAAAAAATGATGACTATAGAACACATCATAACGAACAGTCAGAGTATTATGATCAGCTACAACTTAAATGCGGTTTTTTTAGAGGACTATTTGATAATGTGGGATTTACTTCTGTTAAGTCAGGCTGTTGTAATGGGTGTTGTAGAAGGGTTAACCGAATTTTTACCCATTTCATCAACTGGGCATTTAATTATTGCGGGGCAAGCGATTGGTTTTAATCCTGGCAGCTCGGTTGCATTTGAGATGGTGATTCAATTGGCGGCTATTTTTGCGGTGATTATCGAATATAAAAATCGTGTGGTTTCTACGGTTGTGGGCTTGGGGCGTGATCCGATTGCTAATCGCTTTGCCCTAAATGTAATTTTAGCTTTTTTGCCCTCAGCTTTTCTGGGTTTAATTTTTGCAGCAACCATTAAATCGGTTTTGTTTTCCCCTGTGCCTGTGGCATTGGCTTTTATTGTGGGTGGTTTTT
>DIYC01000120.1:8624-29489 GCA_002428895.1 Burkholderiales bacterium UBA6064
TATTGTGGGTGGTTTTGTTATTTTGTGGGTCGAGTCTAAAGTGTCGCGTGGTCATGTGGTCACTCGGGTTCATGAAGTTGACGAGATTTCGGCTTTTGATGCTCTGAAATTGGGTTTTATTCAAGCATTGTCTTTAATTCCTGGTGCATCACGCTCTGGAGCTACGATTATTGGTGGTCTGTGGCTTGGGTGGTCTCGTGTGACTGCTGCTCAATTTTCATTTTTCTTGGCAATGCCTACCATTTTGGCTGCAACTTTGTATGAAGTGTTTACCAGCCGACATCTATTGAGTATGTCAGACATTCCGCTTTTTTTAGTAGGTTCTATTTCCAGTTTTATTACTGCATTTTTTTGTGTGCGTTGGTTAATACGCTTTATTTCTAGACACGATTTTCGTTGGTTTGCGTGGTATCGTATTGGGTTTGGTTGTCTTATTTTGTTATTAACTCAATTTGAATTGGTCTCATGGGAATAAGAGCCTGAAAAATAACGTGAGAAATAAGCGCGCTGTGGGATAGGTGGCGAAATTAGATAGCCTTGAATGTAATCGGCGCCTAAGTTTTTAGTCAATTGTAGTTCGCCTTCAGTTTCAATACCCTCGACAGTGACCACCAAACCCATGGTATGCCCCATGTCAATTGTAGATTGTAGAATAATCGATGAATCTGTATTAAGGTCTGCATACTGAACCAACGACCGATCAATTTTAAGTTCAGAAATGGGTAAGCGTTTTAGCCAAGCTAGGGACGAGTAGCCTGTGCCAAAGTCATCAATTGAAATTTTGAATCCCATTTTGACAAATTCATTTAATAGATCAGTGGCTTTTTGTAGGTCGGTTAAAGTGCTGCTTTCGGTGATTTCGATATAAATTTGGCTTGCTAAATTGGGTTGTTTTGCATGAAGTTCTTTGGCGGTTTCTAAGAGTTTGTCATCTTCTAAGTCAAGTGGTGAAATATTTAAACTGACGCAGAATGTATCTGTATTAACGCGATTGAGTATGCGATACACTTCGTTTAATCCAAAGTGGGATAGGGTTTTAACAATTCCGCTTTGTTCTGCTACTCCAATAAACATCGCTGCTGTGAGTTGGCCACGAGTGGGGTGATTCCAGCGAATTAATGCTTCAGCATGGTTGATTTTTCCAGTTTTTAAATTTAGTTTAGGTTGCAAAAACAATTCCAGTTCATTGCGTTCTATGGCTTGCTGTAAGTCACTTAATATGGCAAGCCTTTCGGTAGAAGAACGCTCAATTGCAGGCTCAAATTTAACAATAGGTTGTTTGGTTCGTATGGCTTTTTGACGAGCCACTTCACACCGACGCAGCAGCGTTTTGGCAGATTGCCCATCGTCGGGATATTGTGAAATACCAGCATGACATTTGAGTTCTAAACTGTACTCTGGCGTAACGACTTCAGTTTTGAGTAATTGATGAGCAAGTTTAAAATCATTTTCATGGTGATCTTTGCTGGGGTAGGCAATTGCAAAGACATTGCTGTCAATTCGTGCTAATGAAATGGCATTGACCTTAATTTCCAATGCATTGGTTGCAAATAGCTTAATGGCCTGATCCACTGTTTCTTGCCCCAATACATCATAAACGTCTCCTAAACCTTCTATACTCCAAGTGACAACGCTGACGGGAGACTGGTTATTTTCAATGTGATTATTGAGTCGAAGCAGAAAAAATACACGGTTATCAAGTCCAGTCAGTGTATCCTGGTAAGCAGTTTGAAAAAAATACTGATCCCGTTCAAGTATATTTTGGCTCATCTCGTTGAACGCATTCACTAAGGTATCGATGTCTGCAAGACCAGATTGGGGTAATTTGACGTCATAATCACCTTTTTTCATTTTTTTACTGACTTCAGTAATCTCGTCAAACATACGCCGCATGGGCAAATAAATTTTAAGACCAGCAATAAACGTAATGAGAGCAAGTAGAGCAATAAACCCCGCAGTCAGTTCGGTTGCAGGTGTAATTGGCCGAATGATTGACCACAATAAGACATCTTCTGGTTGGTTATCGTTATAAGTAATACTTCCTTTTAAGCCAATAAACTGGCTGTCATCCGCACAAGGAGCCGAAAAAATTTGACCGTTCTGAGGAAAAGTAAACGGCATAGCACAGTGTACTGGCCAGGAGGGTGCCACCTTAGCGCTTTCACTGTTACCAATGTATTGGTACACAGGAAAATTTACTTTAGCGCCTGTGGACGATAGGTTTTGTAAATACCCATTTTCTTTTAAAAATTCGAATTGGTCTTTTAAATTGTCGGATACTTGGGAAATTAGAACCTGCTTTTGATTGGAGATAAAAATTTTTTGGAATGCAAAGGAGACAGCGAGGATTGTAAACAACCAAAGTAAGACGGCGCGCCATTTAATTGAATTAAAACTAAAAAGTCGCTTTAGAAATTTTTTTGATTGTTCCACTGTATATACTCAAGCCATAGTTATAATGATAGTACACGTGAATTAAAACAAACTTTAATGGTTTTGTTCATCCCAATATCGGGTTAGCATTTTCGCATTGTAAGGTAATTTACTAGATTGAATTGTGTTTTATTCGCTTTTTTCAAAGATTAAGTCCCAGACTGGGTGACCTAGTTTAAGTCCTCGTTGTTCAAATTTGGTTAAAGGGCGATACCCAGGGCGCGGAGCATACCCTGTGTGTAAATTATGTAATGAAGGTTCTTGGTTAAGCACCGCGAGCATGTGCTCGGCGTAATTTTGCCAGTCGGTTGCGCAATGTAGTCGGCCTGCTGGTTTAATCTTTTGACTAAGTTGCCGAATAAATTCAGGGCGAATTAGACGACGCTTATGATGTTTTTTTTTGCGCCAGGGGTCAGGAAAAAAAATCATGATTTGATCAAGTGATTGGTCAGCGATCATGTGTTGTATTACTTCCATCGCGTCGTGCCAAACAATCCGAATATTGTTGATATTGTGTTGTTTTATCTGCTTTAGTAAAGAACCGATACCAGCTGGGTAAACCTCGACGGCTATGTAGTTGACGTCTGGGTGATTGTGTGCAATTTGAATAGTGGTTTCACCCATACCGAAACCGATTTCAAGCCAAGTCGGTGCGTTGCGACCAAATGTTTTTAGGTGGTTAAGCGGTGTGTTCGGTTCAAAGTCTATTCCCCAGGTTGAATAGCTTGTCTCGATTGCTTGCGCTTGTGATGGGGTTAAGTGACCTCTACCGCGAACAAAACTTTTAATATGACCATAGGGCTGTGGGGTGGTTTCAAAGTGTGGTGTTGCGTGTTCTGAATTCATGCAGCTTGTTGTCCAATAAGACCAGTCATGGGTGAAGAAGGGGAAGCTTGATAAAACTGAGGTGGCATTCTTCCCGATAAATAGGCTAATCGGCCTGATTTGACGGCAAGATTCATGGCTTGTGCCATCATAATGGGTTTATTGGCACGGGCGATCGCTGTATTCATTAATACGCCCTCGCAGCCCAGTTCCATGGCAATGCTTGCATCGGAGGCTGTCCCTACGCCTGCATCGACAATCACCGGAATTTGACTGGCGGCTCGTATGAGTTGAATATTCCATGGATTAAGAACGCCCATACCTGAACCAATTAAAGAGGCCAGAGGCATAATCGCAATACAACCGATGTCCTCTAGTTTTTTGGCGTAAATGGGATCATCTGAGCAATACACCATGACTTCAAAATTGTCTTTAACCAGTTCTTTGGCGGCAATCAGTGTTTCTTCCATGTCGGGGTAAAGTGTTTTGGGGTCGCCCAAAACCTCAAGTTTACAGAGGTTGTGCCCGTCAAGTAACTCACGTCCTAAGCGGAGGGTACGCAGAGCATCTTTAGCGTTATAGCATCCTGCTGAATTCGGTAAGTAGGTGTAGTGATTGGGTGGCAAAAATTTGAGAAGATTCTCTTCATTTTGGTTTTGACCTATGTTGGTGCGTCGAATAGCAATCGTGACAATTTCAGCCCCCGAAGCTTGGATTGCCTGTTGCGTTTGTTCAAACGATTCATATTTACCTGTACCAACAAGAAGTCGGCTGCTGAACGTGCGACTACCCAGAGTGAAAGGGTCTAGGTTTGAATTCATGTGTAAAAGTTCCTGTGATTTAACCACCACCAACCGCAACTACAATTTCAAGGGTGGCATGTTCTGTGAGGGGAGTATTTTTGTGTTGACTTTTGGGAATAATTTGACCATTCATTTCGACAGCGATGCGTTTTGCTGATAATCCTAGCTGATTAATTAGGTCTTCGAGAGTAGATTGTGAACTTGTTTGCTGGGTTTTTCCATTCACGTTAACGGTAATCATTCGTTTAAGCTTTAAAAAGATAGATTTGGGAATGCAGGCTTGATGGGTGGAATTTAATCAGGGTATTCTCTCAATGTTCTTATTCTACTATGAGTTTAATGCTTCATTGAAGGGGTTTAGTATGCATTCAACGGTTCAGTTATTGGCGAAAACTGATTTTCCGCCAATTCAAAGAATTAATTTGCAAACTTTGCAAGTCAATCTAGGTTATTTGTGTAATCAAAGTTGTACGCATTGTCATGTGAATGCTGGGCCTAATCGTACTGAATTAATGCAAGATGAGCAAGTTGATCAGTTAATTCAACTCATGCGTCAGGGTTGGGTAAAAATACTCGATTTAACTGGGGGTGCTCCTGAAATGAATCCTCGCTTTAAAAGACTGGTGATTGCAGCTAGGGAGTTTGAGGTACATGTGATTGATCGGTGTAATTTGACGATTCTTTCTGAGCCTGGTTATGAAGATTTAGCTGAATTCTTGGCGATTCATCAGGTTGAGGTGTGCGCCTCTTTACCCTGTTACCTGGAAGACAATGTAGATAAACAACGTGGTAAAGGCGTGTTTGATGCCAGTATCGTCGGTTTGCAAAAGTTAAATCAGTTGGGATATGGTGATCAATTGGTGTTGAACTTAGTCTTTAACCCTCAGGGGGCTGTGTTACCGCCCTCGCAGCAATCCTTAGAAAAAGCCTATAAAGAGGTGTTGTTAGAAAAATTCGGAATTCGATTTAACAGTTTGTTTACGATCACGAATATGCCAATTGCGCGTTTTGGAAGCACGTTGATTAGTAAAGGAATTTTTAATCAGTACATGAATACGTTAAAAGCGGCTCATAGCGAACTGAATTTAAATTCAGTCATGTGTCGTGGCTTAGTGTCGGTTGACTACGAAGGTACACTTTATGATTGTGATTTTAATCAGCAATTGGGTTGGCCAATTCGTGATCGTCTGGGACGGGCTTTAAAACTCGGCAGTTTAACGCAAACTGCATTAAATGATTTACCTATTGTTGTTGGGGATCACTGCTTTGGTTGCACGGCAGGTCAGGGGAGTAGTTGCACTGGGGCGTTGGATTAACGCAGTCGCTGTGATGATGAATTTCTAATTATTTAGAGTAGCAGCAAGTTAAGGCATTGGTTTTTGTAACTGCGGTAAGTTAGGTTCTTGAGGTTGATTGACAAAATTTAGATTTTTTTTAGAGTTTTGAATTAAATTTTTGGCAAGTTTTAATGCAGAGGATGAATCATTCGAGGCTAACTCAGCATGACGTTCAATTTCTTCCAGCAGATTAGACCAAGCTGTTTGATTGACAATCAGATGCTGACTCAGTTTGTTGGTTTCCTGATTGCTTGTATTCACTTTTTGTGTGGCCAACACCATGCCCTGTATCGCTTCTTTAAGTGCCATTTGGTTTTGTTCAACTAAATGCTGTAGGGTTGAATTAATGTCTTGTTCGCTCAAGTCTAGCTGCATTTGTTTTGCGTTTTGTAAGCTTTCTAGCAGTTGTCGACTGGCCTGCCCTGCCTTGCGCAATCCTTGTGCGGCAACGCGCATGTCTTCTCTTAAGCCAATGAGTTGGTGTTGCACCAGTTCGATGGTATGGTCTGTTTGGTGCAGTTTTTGTTCGTGCGTCAGTGTGTTGCGAGCCAGTTCGGTTGCATGTGTCGAGAGTTTGTGAAATGAATTAGCAAATCCGAGAACCTCGTGACCGCTTTGTTTCAGAATATCCAATTGCTTTCCGATTTGAAGTAGGGCTTGACGATGTTCTACATTTCGTGTTTTTTCTAAGATTGACATCAAGCCTTCTAGCGCGGTGGTTGCTCCAAGGCGTTTAAGTTCGTTATGCTCTTGAGCATGAATGGCGCGACTTAAAGTGTGGATTCTGCGCTTATAAAAATCTGTTTGGCTGTGATAAAACCATTTTCCTAAAAAGAAGAAACTAAAAAATAGTGGTAACGATCCTAAGATAATCAGTATGTTACCTAACCCAGTTGAGCCGCTTTGTAGGTGTTGGTTGATTTGTTCTAGTCGAGGTATTGCTTCGAGTCGAAGAGCGCTTTCTCGCTGAAGACGTTTTTCGGCTTCGCTGTCTAATCCAGAGATGGGGCGAGACAGTGTTTCTATGAGTTGTTTAAGTAAATACAGTAATTTTTGTGAGTAAAGGTGTCCGGGTAACAGCCAGATTGGGTTTCTAGCATGAATTTCTTGATTGAGCTGTAAACTCAGTTGTAAGGCAACAGGTTCTGGTAATTCACCTTGATTTAATAATTCGAGTTCACTTAAAAGACGTTCATGGATCTGTGCAATATAGGTTTGTTGAATTTCAGCTTGGGCCGAGCGCCAGTGTTTGGTTGCTGCGCCGAACCCTAGCAATAGGATGCTGATTGCGAACAGCCAAACACCATACTGGAAGTATCGTTTTAAAGTAGCCTGACTTGCCGCTGCTTCAATCGACACAGTAGAGTCTGAATGGTGTTGTGGGCTTATCTGTTCGTTCATGAAGTATCCGTTACGGTTTAAAGTTCGGACATTTCAAAATCTTCTTTGCGAGCGCCGCATTCTGGGCATACCCAATTCGGAGGAATATCTTCCCATTTGGTGCCAGGCGCAATGCCTTCTTCAGGAAGGCCTGATTCTTCATCATAAACCCAGCCACAAATTAAACATATCCAAGTTCTCACTTCAGTTTACTCCTTTTAATGACTTTGCTGTGATAATACTAAGTTCTATGTCTAATCTTTCTGGGTGCGCGTAATTTTAGAATACTATTTAACTTTGAATGATGAAAAGTACTTTACCCATAATTTTAACTTTTTCAGCTTCTGACCCTACCGCAGGGGCTGGCCTTCAGGCAGACTGCTTAACAGTCTCTGCATTGGGGTGTCATGCCCTGAATGTATTGACTGCAGTCACTGCGCAAAATACTCAGGGTGTTGAATATGTTCAGGCCCTGTCAAAAGAGTGTGTGCAGCAGCAGCTTTCAACGCTCATCCGAGATGATATTCAAATTCAGGTTGTTAAAACGGGTGTTCTTGCGAGTGTTGAAACTGTACAAATTTTGGTCGACTTTCTAAAATCAAACCCTTTACCTTTGGTTGTTGATCCTGTGTTGGCTTCGGGTCGTGGTGATTCATTTGCGAATCAGCAGTTGATTCAAATCATGGTTGAGCAGTTGTTTCCTCTAGCAACCCTGGTGACTCCTAATTGGCCCGAAGGCAAACAATTAACAGGCAAAAGAACAGTGAATATGGTTGCCAAAGAGTTATTGCAAATGGGCTGTCAAGCGGTACTTTTAAAAGGTGAGCACTTTAAGTCCGAAAAGGTACTCAATCGTTTATTTTATTCAGATGGTCATGTGGATGAATTGATGAGCCCTCGATTGCCTGGTCAGTATCACGGTTCAGGGTGTACGCTAGCATCCGCTGTGTCGGTCGGCTTGGCACAGGGCCTTCGTTTAGATGAAGCAGTTAAGTTGGGTCTCGATTTTACCTTTGGTGCGCTGAATAATGGTTTTTCAATAGGTCGTGGCCAGTTAATTCCCGATCGAATGCATGTGATGCAATATTTGGCTGAACAGGTATAAGAGACTCATGGTGCAGTGTGTCAACGGTATTTATGCCATTACCCCTAATCAGTCTCAAGACTGGTCTTGGCCAAAAATTATCGAATGTAGTCAAGCTGTTTTAAACGGAGGCATTCGAACGCTGCAAATGCGGCAAAAAAATCTGAGTGTATCTGCTTATCAAAATAAAGCGTTTGAGTTGGCCGAGTTATGTCAAACCTATGATGCATTGCTGATTTTAAATGATCCACCTGAAAATATTGAATTAAAAAATTGGCCTGGCGTTGCGGGGGTGCATGTTGGTCGACAAGATGTCACTGTGTCCAAAGCTAGGTCGCTTTGGGGGCATCGGTTGATTGTAGGTGCTTCTTGCTATGATCGTCTCGATTGGGCAGTTCAGGCGGTTCGGGATGGTGCCAGTTATGTTGCATTCGGGGCGTTGTTTCCCAGTGTGACTAAGCCTGATGCGGTTCAGGCGTCGTTGTCTTTGTTTTCTCAGGTGGCTGGTTTGAAGGTACCTAAAATCGGTATTGGTGGGGTGCAGTTGCAGCATTTACCTCGCTTGGCTCAAGCAGGTGTTGACGCTGTCGCGGTTGTTTCGGGTTTATTTGGGCAAACCCCGCAGGCTAAAATGGCTGAAATGAATGCTCAACAGTGGGTGCATGCCTGGGAAATGGCAAAAAAAACAGTGCTAGGATGAATTGGATTGGAGAGATTAAATGAGTTTTAACCAGCAGTTATTTGAACGTGCGCAACAAACAATACCCGGCGGTGTGAATTCTCCGGTGAGGGCATTTCGTTCGGTAGGGGGCATACCTCGCTTTTTTAGAAAGGCTAGCGGCCCTTATGTTTGGGATGTTGAAGGTAAGCAATACATTGATTACATTGGCTCTTGGGGGCCAGCGGTGCTTGGGCATGCTCATCCTCAAGTGGTACAAGCTGTACAAGAGGCTGCAGTGTATGGTCTAAGCTTTGGGGCTCCTACTGAGAGCGAGGTGGAAATGGCAGAATTACTTTGTGCCATGCTGCCTTCAATGGATCAAGTGCGTTTGGTGAGTTCTGGTACCGAAGCGACCATGAGTGCCATTCGGTTGGCTCGTGGTTATACGGGTCGCAATACAATTGTGAAATTTGAAGGGTGTTATCATGGTCACGCAGACAGCTTGCTGGTTAAAGCGGGTTCTGGTTTGCTGACTTTAGGGCAGCCCACTTCGGCGGGCGTTCCTGAAGACTTTGCTAAACACACGGTCGTTCTTGAGTATAACAACACAGAGCTTGTGGTTGATTTTTTCAAGCAATTTGGCAATTCGATTGCGGGTGTTATTGTTGAGCCAATCGCAGGTAACATGAATTTGGTTAAACCTTCTCGTGAATTTCTTAAAGCCTTGCGAGAAGTTTGTTCTCATTCTGGCGCTGTGTTAATTTTTGATGAGGTGATGACCGGGTTTCGAGTTGGCCCACAAGGGGCGCAGGGTTTATATGGCGTCACACCCGATTTAACCACTTTGGGTAAAATTATTGGCGGTGGTATGCCGGTGGGTGCATTTGGAGGTAAAAAAGAAATAATGTCGGTTGTGGCTCCCTTAGGGGGGGTTTACCAAGCGGGCACTTTAAGTGGGAACCCTGTCTCAATGGCGGCTGGTTTAACAACTTTGAAACTACTTCAGCAACCTGGTTTTTATGAACAACTTGAATTTAATACACAACAATTGGTCGAGGTATTTAATTCGGCAGCACTTGACTCGAAAGAAATGCTTTGTGCTGATAGTATTGGCGGAATGTTTGGCATTTATTTCTCAAAGTCCATTCCTACCTCGTTTGCTCAAGTCAGTCACAGCAATATCAGTCGGTTTTCACGCTTTTTTCATGCCATGCTTGATCACGGTGTTTATTTGGCGCCTTCGGCATTTGAAGCTGGTTTTGTGTCTATTCAACATCAAGAAGAAGTGATTCAAAAAACGAAACAAGCAATTGTGCAATCATTGAAAGAAATGAACACATAAATGCTTGTGCTCGATTTATTTTACCCAGATAAGAATAATTGCATATGGATAATCGCATTTCTAGGTCTTTTGCTTCATTGGAGGCAGCCTACTTTGATCGTTTTGATGAGAATCAGGAACAAGCCTTTCCAGGTTCGCGAAGTCAAACAGAAGCGAGAGAGCTATCTTCCGCACCGTCGATGCAAAGTAGTTCAGGTCAGAGTGATCAATCAAGCCCCGTGAGTTTGTCGGTTGCGCAAAATGGCCAATCAGAATTATTAAATCGTTGGTTAAATCGTTTTCAAGCACAATCTGAGTGCAGGTACTTAGGGCACGCTCAACTTACTGTGTTTCGACTGATCTGTCAGTATCAAATTGATTGTTTTTTCCGAGGTGTTGCCTGTAGCACTGTTCTCAATAATGGTGCGTTGGCAAATCAATTTCTGAATGTTTTAAGTCGTTATCCCAGGCTTGCTGAAATTCCTATTGAAACTAAAATGGAATGGTTAGCGAGTTTTCTTAGCCGTGGTCAACCGTTCGTGTTGAATCAAGTTGTAGTTGACGCTTCTCGTTCTTTAAGTATGACGTTTGGTTATTTTAAAGCCAATAAAAAACTATCGCGACACTGCGAGCCTAAGCATACCTTAATCAGATCAGCAAAAGGCTGTGTCTACAGCTTGTTAAATACGTTAACACCTGAAAAATGTGCTGCGTTAGCGCAAATTTTTAATGTTCACTTTCAGGTTGGAAAAAAAGTATTAGGTAGGGGTGGTAATGGCAAAGTCAGAATTGCTCAACATTATGCGACGCACAAGTTTTATTCGGTTAAAAAAACCTATGATTCAACAAGAGCTCCTAGAGAACTGATTATGGGGCAAAAAGTGATTCGAGCCTATCAAGCCCGATTCGGAAGTCATTCTAAATTAGGAATTTTGGCGGCGCATGATTTTTCTTACAGGGACTCTAATGCGCATCAACGTTTGCCTTATAAAAATTATTTTTTTATGCCATTAGTTGTTGGTGCCGATTTATCGAATGTGGTTCATGGTGTTCAAACAAATCAGAATTTATCACATCAAGAACGAATGGCTGTTTATTTGCTCGTGGCTACCTCGTGTGCGCGTATCGTAGCCAATATTCACGAAGTGGGCTTTTCTCATCGAGATATTAAGTTAGATAATTTTATGGGCGGTAAAATAACGCAATCTAACGTGAGTGATCAAATTTTATTGTGTGACTTTGCGCTAGCAACTACGAATCAATATGATGGCCAGAGAATGTTATCAACACCGTTTTATAGTCCCCCAGAGTATTTTGTTGTTGGTCAAACCTATTCAGGTCAACTGCATGATGCGTTTAGTATGGGTATCGATATTTTTGATATGCTTCAGAGTAGTCTAAGCTATACAGAATCTGCTGTTTATCCGATCAATTTACCCAATACGGATATAATTGTGCCTGTGCAGTTAGAGATGATTAATTATATGGGGCGTTCGTGTTATCGTTGCTTGGGTGTTTCCGATGACCAGTTAAACCAAGTTACAGCGCAACCCGATTCGTTAACGCGTATTATGTTAGAGCTGTTGGCTGCCAACCCCCAACGCCGCTTGACTGCAAGTGAAGCCGCTAATCGGCTTGAATATCTAAGTCGCCTTCAGTCATAAAGGCTCCGGTGGTGTTTGTTTAAGTACTGCATAGCGTTCAAGAGTCAATTGTCTGGCCTGCGCATGGTCAACAATAGGCCAAGGGTAGGTTTGTCCAAGTTGAATTTTTGCAGCCTTTAACTCTTCAAGGCTGCATAACCAGGGTGTGTGAATTGTTTTGTTTGACAATAATTTGAGTTCGGGACAATATTTGCGAATAAACTCGCCTTGAGAATCAAATTTTTCGCTTTGCGTGATCGGATTAAAAATTCTGAAATAAGGTTGTGCATCGCAACCGCTTGAACTTGCCCATTGCCAGCCGCCATTGTTGGCAGCCAAGTCAAAATCATTCAGATGCTCTGTAAAATATTGTTCTCCTTTACGCCAATTCACGCCTAAACTTTTACATAAAAAGCTTGCTGTCACCATGCGCAAGCGATTGTGTTGGTAGCCTGTTTGGTTAAGTTAACGCATGGCTGCATCGACTAATGGATAGCCTGTTTGGCCCTGACACCAAGCGTTAAATCTTGACTGTTCAATCGGGTCTTTTTCCCAGCGAATTTGGTCGTATTCAGGCTTAAAAGATTGTGTCAACACCTGTGGGTGGTGCCATAGAATGTGAAAATAAAAATCTCGCCAAATGAGTTCATTAAGACAGGCTAACGCACCCTCACAACCTGTTTGCATTTGTAAATAGGCTTGCTGGGCAAGGGTTCGAATCGAGAGGGTGCCAAATCGGTTATGCACGGATAAATAACTCACGCCACGAACACCTGGAAAATCTCGTTTGGTGTGGTAGTTTTTAATTCGTGGCAAAAATTCATTCCAGGCCAGTTGCGCACCCCGCATCCCGGGTTGAATGAATGTTTTCAGCGACGTAGCCTCAAAGCCAAGTTCTTCAAGACTAGGAAATGGTAATATTTGTTTGGGTTTTGCAAATTGATGGCATGCTAAATGTTCACTGTTAAAAGGATTTAGCTCGTTGGCAGTTAAGCGAGCTAGCCAGGCTTTTTTATAGGGGCTAAATACGGAGTACGTCGTTTTATTTTGAGTCAAAATTTCGCTTACTTCAAAAATAACATGATCTTTGTAAGTGCAAAATGCAATTCCGTTTTGTCTCAGTGTTTGTTCAACGTGTTGGTCTCTGGCGCGGGCGTGTGGCTCATAATCTCGGTTGGTGAATACCGCACGCACTCCGAGTGTTTTGGCTAAATCAGGAATTTCTTGTTCGGCTTCACCGTGACGAATAAAAAGATCCCCGCCCAGTTCGATTAGTGCTTGTTTCAGTTCTTTAAGGCTTTCCCAAATAAATTCTACCCGCCTGTCTTGTTTGTTGGGTAAGGCATTTAAAATGGTGGTGTCAAACACAAATACACAGTAAACAATTTGAGATTGTTGAAGTGCAAAAAATAAAGCTGCATTGTCAATGTGACGCAAATCTCTGCGAAACCACATGAGTGCCGCACCGCTTGTTGTTAAATTTGAATCTTGAATTGTGTTCATCGTGTTAAAAATTAAAAGGGTGTTGCAACATACGCAAAAAAAAGCTTTACAATTTGTGTCATGAATCAAATCACCTATCATACTCAGACATCGTTAAACTTAGTAGGCCATTTTTTAGTCTCTATGCCGCAGCTAGAAAATACAATATTTTCTAACACGGTGATTTTTATTTGCCAGCATAATGAACAAGGTGCCATGGGCGTTGTTGTGAATAAACCTGCTTTGATGCAACTCGAAGGTTTATTTGATCGCACCTTGGTTGATAACGCAGCGCCTCTTTATTTAGATCACGGTGTTCATTTTGGGGGCCCAGTTTCTTCCGATCATGGTTTTGTCTTGCACAGTACTGAAAGGCCTTGGGAGTCATCGCTAACCATTAATTCGGATGTAGCACTCAACACATCCATCGACATTTTACACAGCATTATTACAGGCAACCAATGTCCGCAGCAATTTTTAATTGCCCTGGGTTGTGCAAGCTGGGATTCAGGCCAGCTTGAAAATGAATTGTCGATGAATTATTGGTTAGTGTGTCCTTTTGTTCGACGTTTGTTGTTTACTGAGCCCTTAGAAAATCGTTATCAATTAACTTTTGATCACATGGGTTTTGATCAGCATGCCATGTCAAGTTTTGTAGGTCATGCTTAAATTAACACAGCGTTTACCTCAGGGGGTATTAATGGCCTTCGATTTTGGCCTTAAACGGATTGGAGTCGCAGTGGGTAATTCAATCACGCAAACAGCGCAAGCCGTTCACGTAATTCATACCGAAAATCAACAATCACGTTTTGTCGAAGTGGAAAAAATTGTACGGCAGTGGCAGCCCGTGGGTTTCGTCGTTGGTGTCCCTTACCAAGAAGACGGTAGCTTGAATTCGCTTAGTCAAGCGTGTTTGCGTTTTAGTCGCCAACTTGCAGGGCGTTTCAGATTGCCGTGCGCCACAGTCAATGAGCGTTATACGAGTGTCGTAGTGCAGCGACCACAAGAAAAAATTGACATGTACAGTGCTTGTCTTATTTTAGAGCAGTACTTCCAGGAGACCTTATGAGCTTGCCTAACCCAGAAGTGTTGTATGCCCGATTAAAAGAACAAATTAAACATGCGTATCCTAATCGCAATGAGATTGGTTTAATTGGTATTCATCGAGGTGGTGCTTGGATTGCAGAACGATTACATGCCGATTTAAAATTTGCTTTGCCTTGTGGGTTTCTAGATAGTGCCTTGTATCGCGATGATTTTTCTGAACGAGGTATTAAAGATGATTTAATTCCTCCTGAGGTGCCTTTTAATGTGCACAATCGTCAAATTTTGATTGTCGATGATGTGTTGTACACAGGGCGAACCACACGCGCTATTGTGAATCATTTATTTGATTATGGCCGACCTGCATCCATAGAATTGGCTGTGTTACTCGATCGGGGTGGCCGGCAGTTGCCAATTGATGCGCAGTTTATTGGGAAGCATCATCAGTTGGCTGAGAATCAGTCTTTCGTGTTGTCTCGTGACGATCAAGGCGTGTTTAAGTTGGAACTCAAGGAGCAGAGTGAATGAGAAACTCAGATAACCCGCAAATTAATACATCGGGTGAGTTAATTCATTTGTTAAGTATCGAGGGTTTACCCAAAGCGATGATTCATCGGATTCTTGACACCGCAGAGACTTTTTTATCCGTTGCCGAGCGTCAAGTGAAATCTGTACCGTTGTTACGGGGTAAGTCGGTGTTTAATGTTTTTTTTGAAAACTCAACACGCACCCGAACTACTTTTGAAATTGCGGCCAAACGTTTGTCAGCCGATGTGGTGAATTTAAATATTGAATCATCATCCACTAAGAAAGGTGAAAGTTTAATCGATACCATCGACAATCTTGCGGCCATGTCGGCCGATATGTTTGTGGTGCGGCATTCTGAGAGTGGGGCTTCTACGTTTTTGGCGCAACATTTAAATAAAATGCATGGTGGCAATATTCATGTGATTAATGCCGGTGACGGTCGTCACGAGCACCCTACTCAGGGTTTGCTCGATATGTTTACTATTCGCCAATATAAAAAACAATTTACTGCTATTCGTGTCGCAATTGTGGGCGATATTTTACACAGTCGGGTAGCCCGTTCTAACATTCATGCTTTAACCACCTTGGGTTGCCCTGAAGTTCGCGCGGTTGGCCCAAGAACCTTATTGCCAGGTCATTTAGAGCAGATGGGTTTAAAAGTGTATAACGATTTACTAGAGGGTATCCGCGATGTGGATGTCATCGTGATGTTGCGTTTGCAACGTGAGCGTATGCGTGGCGCACTGATTCCATCAGCGCAAGAATATTTTAAGCATTACGGTTTAACGGTCGAGAAATTAAAAGTGGCTGCACCCAATGCAATTGTTTTACATCCAGGGCCAATGAATCGGGGTGTTGAGATTGACTCGATGGTTGCCGATGGCCCACAGTCTGTCATTTTAAAGCAGGTCACATTTGGTATTGCAATTCGAATGGCTGTAATGAGTATTCTTGCGTCACCTAAAACAGGTGAAAAACCATGATTGGTTTAAAGGGGCTGTGATGCGTGTATTAATCTCTGGAGGGCGGGTGATCGATGCCGCTCACAATATAGACCAAAAAATAGACGTTGCGATTGCTGCGGGTCGTATTGTTGGTTTGTTTTTGCCAACCGAGTTACCCGAAGACTTTAATCCAGATCGAATTATCGATGCCAGCGGTTTATGGGTGATGCCAGGCTTAGTCGATTTATCGGTTCGCCTCAAAGAACCAGGCAATGATTGTTTAGCAACGCTTGAGCACGAATTACATGCAGCGTTGGTGGGCGGCGTTACTTCGATCATCTGCCCACCCGATAGCGACCCGATTTTAGATGAGCCTGGCTTAATTGAAATGCTTCGTTTTAAAGCCAAACAATTAAACTTAGCACGTGTGTATCCGCTAGGTGCGTTAACTCCAGGTTTAAAAGGGGGTGAAATCACTGAAATGGCTGAACTGTCCGAAGCGGGTTGTGTGGGTTTTTCTCAAGCAGAGCAACCTGTATTTGATACCCGAGTGTTGTTTCGTGCCATGCAATATGCCAAAGGGTTTAATTTTACGGTGCATTTGCGTGCCGAAGAGCCTTATTTAAGTCGCGAGGGGGTTGCGCATGCTGGGCCATATGCTTCGCGCATGGGTTTAAATGGCATACCTGTGATTTCTGAAACCATCTCTTTGCAACGTCATTTTGAGTTGGTTCGTGCAACGGGTGCTCGGTTGCATGTGTGCCGACTTAGTTCCGCAAAAGGTGTTGAAATGTTGCGTCAGGCTAAGTCAGAAGGATTGCCTGTTTCGTGTGATGTGGCCATACATCATTTGCATCTGATCGATCTTGATATTGGTTATTTTAATTCCAGCGCTTATATTCTACCGCCCTTACGAGAGCAACGTGACCGTGATGCATTACGACAAGGGTTGCTCGATGGCACCATTGACGCAATTTGTTCAGACCACGTGCCCATTGATGATGACCTCAAGCTACTGCCTTTTGGTGAAAGCCAACCGGGTGCAACAGGGCTTGAGTTGTTGCTTGGGCTTACCGTGAAATGGGCCCATGAAGCCCATATTCCATTAAAGCAAGTCGTGAATTGGTTGGCTAAAAAACCTGCTGAGATTGCAGGTTTACAAAGTGGTACTTTACAGCCTGGTGTTTCTGCGGATGTCTTATTATTTAATCCGAACATTGAATGGATTGTTGATCAACACTCGTTAGTTAGTCGAGGTAAGCACACACCTTTTGAAGGTTTACCTTTGCAAGGCAAGGTTGTTAAAACCTTGGTTGCTGGTCAGGTTCTGTATGAAAGCCAATCCGATTAAATCGGTAATAGGTTGGTTGAAGCAAGGTTTTTATTTCAAGGCCTTAATGGTGCATTTGCTGATTGGCTTAGGCATCACCGTGTTTGTTTATGGGTGCTTAAAGCGAACACAACAATTGGCCGTTGAACGTTGGTTTGCAAAACGTTTGTTGCGTTTATTCAATATTCAATTAAAAATAGTCGGTGATACGTATCCAACATGGCAAACAGACCAAACGGCTTATTTATTTGTTTCTAACCACATTAGTTGGATTGATGTGTTTGCCCTCAATGCGGTTGGACCAGTTCGGTTTATTGCAAAAGCAGAAATTTCGCAATGGCCATTGCTGGGTCGCTTAGCTCGCCGAACCGGTACCCTATTTATTGAGCGGGGTCGTCGTCACGCTGTTCGGCGAGTTGTTCACGAAGCGGCTCATCGTTTAAATCAAGGCCAACCGATTGCTGTTTTCCCTGAAGGTACCACCACCACGGGCGAGCACGTTTTACCATTCCATAGTAATTTTATTCATGCCGCTGTGTTGGCGCAGGCTCCTGTTGTGCCTGTGACCATCCAATATGTAAATTCTAATAATGAGCACACCACAACGCCTGCGTATGTCGACAATCAAAGTTTAGTCGAGAATGTATTGATGCTCATTCAAAACCGAGGGCAGTTTACGGTGGTGTTAACGTTTCATGAACCGATTAATGCTCAGCTGGATCGGCACGACATTGCACAACAGGCATTGCATACCATTCGTCAGTCTTTACGGAAAACACCTAACCCGATTGACTCATGCGGAACGTTGAGAAAAAATTTACCTTGACGGGTATTTTTTCATATTGAATTAAGCCCGCTGTTGAATAATTTCATCGTTATTTAAACACAGGGCGGTGAGTTGTTGCCCCCATACGCACCCTGTGTCAACACAAAACCCGTTGGGTAATTGAATTGTTTCTAAGGCTGACCAGTGACCAAAAATAATTTGTTCTTGAAGGTTTTGGCGAGCAAACTCAAACCAGGGTTTAAGGGGTGCAGGGGCACTTTGTGGATTCCCTTTAAATTTAAAATCTAAAGCTTGGTCGGGCTCAAGCATGCGCATGCGGGTGCAGACATTGGCTATCAACCGAAGGCGCTCAATGCCGTTGAGTGAATTTTCCCAGCGGTTAGGTTGGTTGCCATATAACTCATGTAAAAAGTGCTTCCATTGCGGTGAAGAAAGTTTCGATTGAAATTCATCTGAATGCTCAAGGGCTTGTTGAAACGACCAAGTGGGTAATACGCCAGCATGTACCAACAAACGGGGTTTGGGGTTTAATTGGCTTGGCAGTTGTCTGACTAAGGGTTGCTGACGAAGCCAGTCAATCAGTTCAAGGTGGTCGCTTGCGTTTAATATTTCTTGAATCGTATCGTCAGATTTTTGTTGAACATGCCCCGCACACACGGCAAGTAAATGAATGTCGTGGTTGCCTAACACTACTTTCACGCTGTCATCCCACTGAATAATTTGCCTTAAGGTCCGAAGTGATTCTGGCCCACGGTTAATTAGGTCGCCTGCTAGCCACAAGGTGTCTTTGGAGGGTGAAAACGAAAGGGTTTGAAGCAGTTGATTTAAGGTTGAATAACACCCTTGAATATCGCCAATTGCATAGTGAGCCATTGATTGGTTCTGGAATTAAACAAGTATTTTATCGACTCGTTGGGGCTTGTTCAACTATTTGTCTTTACTGTTGGCTTGTATTCGCGCTTTTTTGTCACAGGCTACCTTGGGTATGTAATGGTTTACTTCAAATAAACTGAATGGTTTAGGAGCATCAGGATTTCCCTTAAAACCCAGGCAGAATGGACTCTAATTGACTTTTTCCTGGAACTTTAACCCTTAAAAATGAAACCTAGCTGAGTCCAATTATTTTTCTAACATGTAATAACGTTTTTTAAAGTTTGTTTTAGGGGGAGTCGAGATGAATTTAAGTAATCGTTTTTTATTAATGAGTTCACAGCAAGACGAGAATTTAAAAGAGCGTGTTATAAAAAATACCAATCAATCTGGCCCTGCTTCTGCTGGGGGGGTAGTGCCTAGCAAAACTACCGCACATTCGAGGTCAAATTCTGAGCATCAAATTTTTAATTCAGATGAAACCCCAAATTGGTTAAAAGAACGCTTAAAACAGCAAGCAGAAAAGTTGGCTTCGAAAAAATAAATTTCCCATACCAATTTGAAATCGGTAATTTGTTTTAAAAAATGAGCAGTCTGGTGAAGTTTTACCCCTCGCTAGGGGGGTAAGTAGGAACTTCATGGTTGCACAATTCACTCAGAATAAACATTTAGATTGATACTGATTGTATTGTGAGGGCCTATGACCGAACTAAATAAACTTGACGTTTCACGATTTCACGAGAAAATAAACACTCAGCCACCCCAATCGCCACATTCGGTTCAAAACGATGACATCGTGTCACGTTTATTGGCTGTTACAAGCGGTATGTTGGAAATTTCATCCTATGAGAACTCTTCAACCAAAAATGCAGAGCAGTCTACGCTTGCAGATCAAGTGGACTTTTTTTCTGGCGTGACTCAGTATTTAACTGGTTTTTTTTTAAATGCGCCTAGTCAGCAAGAAAATGTTTGGCCTACAGCACGAAATTTATCTAAAGAAACTGCACTTGTTTTAACTAAAAATTTGTGTAAGTTGGCTTCCTGTGTTGAGGGTATTTCTCAGAAAAATAATTTGGCTTCAATTATTTCATTGTTACGAACTGCAGATCCAGAAATAAAACATTTAGTAGATACAGATCAACATCCGGTTTTTTCAATTTTTGATAGTCAACATGATTTTCGTATCAGCGGAGAAAACTTTTTTAAAGGGCCTGGGTTGGCGCTTAAAAAAATGTATCGCACCTTGTCTGCTGAGGATCGTATTAAAATTAAGTTGATGTTTGATAGCACGCCAAAAACCATATTAACTGAGCTTTTTTCTGCTAAAAATTTTACTAATTTGGGTGTTAATGCCATGTTGCAAGACGCTGTTAAATTGCCGTTAATTCATGAAATAGGAGCAGAGGTGCAAACTTTTAGTGAGACTCCAAGTCGCTTAAATTCAGAGAGTTTGCAGTGGATTAAATTTAACTCGCCACTAAATGGTTCGGAAATCACTTTATTAGGAAAATTTGATCGAAGCAAGGCGCAACCGTTTATGGGTCTTGTTCATATTCGTGAAAAACAAAAACGAAGCTTGACCTCAATTGTTCCACATTCAAAAAAATATACTCTTTGGGTGATGAATAAAACATTAGGTAGCAATGAAAATTTTGATGTTCCTTTTTTGCTCAAAAATAGTACAGTGTCGATTAGTCAAAAAATTAATACTCGGACTCTGAATGTGCGCAACGTTCGTTTTGATCACCAGGGCCAACAACGATTTGATCAGCCTGTTACGCGTGAGTTGATCATCCCTGGTCAAGAAATACGGCGGTGGCATGGCGTTCACATACAAAAAAACGATCAAATTAAGTTTGGTAGTTTAGGTAGCAAAGAAATTATTTCGTCTGGCGATGGCTTTATTACTCGATGGTCGGGTGTTCCGTTTGATGAACGGGGTCATGTTTTAGCCGGTTCTGTTGGAATTAGAGAATTGGTTAAACCCAACGGTGAAATACATCGCTGGTTAGGTATTTCGTTTGCAGAGAAGGGAGAAATCGCTGAAAACACAAAAGGTGACAAAGAAGTAATTCTTCCAAATGGCAATACTCATGTTTGGGAAGGTGTGCTTTTTCAATCCAATTTTAAGTTTGTTCCGAGTGTTGTAGGAACCAAGAAAATAGTGAATCAGAATGGTGAAACCTTAACCTCTGAAGGTGTCATGTTTAATGAAAATGGAAAGCAAATACCAACTGACAATACAAGTAAATCAATTACATTATCCACAGGTGAAGAGTATCGATTTGTCAGAAAAACTGACTGGTCTTAATTAAATTAAGGTAAGAAAAATTTGTGAATCTAATTTAGCTAAATCAGATTTTGAGTTGGTTGCGGGGGCAGGATTTGAACCT
>DIYC01000120.1:29710-32645 GCA_002428895.1 Burkholderiales bacterium UBA6064
TTATGAGCCCGACGAGCTGCCAGACTGCTCCACCCCGCGTCTGGAAAGAAAAAGATTTTAATTCCCTTTGCATGTTGTGTCAAGAAATTTTTAAATTCTGTTTAATTTTTTTTCGTTTTGCTGTTGTTAATGGCCTCTTGACTGGCTAAATAGTTTTGAAGCCTTGGGCCACCTAAGGCAATGGCTTGTTCAATTGCTTGGCGAGCAAGGTTAGGTTGATTTGTTTTTAAATACAGTTCGGCAAGATTATTCCAGGCGTCGGCAAATTTTGGCTGAATATTGACAGCTTGTTTGAGCAATTTAATCGCACGATCATACTGTTTAAACTCATAAAAACCATTGGCGACGGTGAAATAAAAACGCTCATCTTTAGGCCAATAAGATAAACCCGTTGAGTGAAATTGAAGGGCATCAAAACGCGAAACTTGTTCTAAATCGATTGCTGCTTGCAGCCATAAATTAGGCTGAATAAAACGTGGCAAATCTTGATTGGCTTCAAATACAATTAGACCCCAATTGTCACCACGCTGCCAAAGTTTTTGAAATGTCTCTACCGATATTTCCTCTGACTTTTTTGTGCCTGAACGCAATAAAAAATGGTTGTTTTTAAAGCCATAAATTACCGCATAATGCCATTTGGGTGCAATTGGAACTGATAAATTTAAAAATACAATAACTGGTTTTTTTTTCTTGAGCGACTCAATAATTTCATTGAGCGTATTCACAGGGTAGGGCAACAAACCAAATCGTCGAATCCCTGCCAATATATCGACTTGCAGTGTGCCTTCTTTTCCGGGAGTAAATACTTCTGAGGATAATTCGTCTGCAGAGGTTTGTATTCCTGAAAACGCTAGAACTGTTGCCAACGCTGCCGGGCCACATTGCAATTGTTTTTGAGGGAAAAATGGTACATGCTCAACTTCCACTTGATTTAGAGGATTATTCAGTGTGGCTTCTATCTCGGCGGCTTTATTGGGTTCGCTGAGGGGTTCTGTAGCAACCTTTTCAGTGGTTTGTATGTGCTCAAAAGAGGAGGTAATTTTAGAAAGAAGTGCAGAGGGTTTCATCGGTGCGCAAGCTGCTACAACCCATGTGGTTGTAGCAACAGTTAGCACTCGAAGTATGGGGTACAGCGTGGTCATCATACTTTAGTAAGGTGCTCAAGGTTAGAAAAAAATTAACGGATACTTCGGGTAAAAGAAAATACTTTCGTAAACCCTAAAATATCGGTAACCAATAAGATGATAAATACGCTGAATAAAGCACCCACTACACCTGCACCAGCTGGCTCGTTTTCGATATGTTGCGCCAATTGTTCAGCTTCTGCATTGGTCATTGAGTCAACACGCTTTTTTGCCATTTCTGCGCTTACGCCGTGTTGCTCAAGCGCAGCTATTACGTCCTGACGATCAAAAAAAGCTTTTAACTCAGTGCGGTTTGCTTGTTGTTCAATCAAGGCAGAGGAATTGCTAATCATGTCTGCGTTTGCGCTTAATGGCATTAAACTTGTTAATAGCGCTGTGGAGGTTAAAACAGCGATTGATTTAAACAATGAATTCATGGTAAGCCTTTCAAAAAAAGAGTTTTTAAAACAATAAGCCGATTACGATACAAGATTTTTTTCATTAAATCTGCTTAGGATGCGATATATTGCTACAGCACTTCGTAAAAAAGGTTGATTGATATATGTTTCGAAAAATAAAAAAATGGATGTTTCAGAATTCATATCTGGCACGTTTAATTTTTAATCTCTATAAACCTTTTCGTGGTGCAAAAATTAAAGTAGTTTCAATTTCTTCAGATTTTCGTGAAATTAAAGTTAAAATGCCACTGACGCATAGAAACAGAAACATCATGGGGTCTCATTTTGGTGGCTCGTTATACGCGATGTCCGATCCATTTTTTATGTACATGTTAATGCAAGCATTAGGTGCGCGTTACTATGTTTGGGATCAGCAGGCAACTATTCAATTCATCCGGCCTGCATATAGTACGGTTTATGCAACTTACGTTTTAACTCAAGCGCAATTGCAAGACATTATTCAGTCCACAGATCAAGGGCAAAAATGTTTGTATCATTTTTTGGCGCAGATTACTTTGGCGGATGGCACAGTCGTTGCTGAAATTGATAAGGTTGTCTATTGTCGCTTGAAAAAACAATATCGCCCGAATTAAGGCGACTTTGAATGTTTGACTTGATGAATTTTATTTGACACAGTGAGGCCGAATGTCTAATCATTCAAATGACTACTCTCATTTACCTGTTTGGCCCCAGGCCGATACGCCGTGTATTGGGTTTTGTTCGACCAGCCTTGGTGATTCGGTTTGTTTGGGATGTGGTCGCACGATGGCAGAAATTGATGGGTGGCTTTTTAAAACTAATGAAGAAAAACAAGAATGTTGGCAAAGAATACAAGCCGCTGGGGTAGGTTACCGATGGTCAACCCAAAAAAACTGAGAAAAGAATGAAAAAAAACTATACACTTTGGCCTGAAATGCTTTATCATCGTTCAGACCAACCAATTAAGTTTTGGCTTCAACATAAAATTTTTTTGGTTTAGCATGATTACAGTACGGCCATGTGCTTTAAAGCTGTGGTCAACACGCAACTTTAAGTAAATCAGAATGAGAGTTCGCCTGGATGGAACAAACCCAGCGAGCGAAGTTTGTCATAGAAGCCGCTTTATTGACGGCTGAGCAACCCTTAACCGAAACGCAACTATTAAAATTATTCGGGCAAGTCATTACACCAGAAGAGTTAACTGGGTTGCTTTGCGAGCTACAACAAGATTGGCAGTATCGTGGTCTTGAATTGGTTCGTGTCAGTAGTGGCTGGCGTTTTCAAACTTCGCACTTTGTAAAACAGTATCTAGAACAAATTCAGAGTGAAAAACCTGCGAAGTATTCACGCGCCACGTTAGAGGTTTTAGCTACT
>DIYC01000120.1:32735-40905 GCA_002428895.1 Burkholderiales bacterium UBA6064
ATTGCGTACAAGCAGCCTGTGACTCGCGCTGATATTGAGTCTATTCGCGGGGTCTCCGTGTCTTCTCAAATCATGCGCCAGCTTGAAGAACGTGGCTGGATAGAAATTGTTGGTTATAAAGAAGTGGTAGGTAAACCAGCGTTGTGGGCAACAACGAATAGTTTTTTAGCGGATTTGGGCTTACAAAACTTGTCTGAGTTACCTGTACTTAATTCCAAAGGGCAATTTTTTTCGGATCAATTCACTGCGGCCTTTAACCCAGAACGGTCTGAAGAAGTCGAGACAATCAATACAGAAAGTGAGCTGAATTAAATAATGAATATGGAAAATGTAAGTGCATTATCAAATGCTGCGGATTCAACCGTCGAGTTATCCGATGATTTAAATTTGCCGAAGGCTTGTGATCAGTTAGAAGTACTGACGGTTGGTAAAAATCAATCTCACGAATTTGAATGGGCTCAGTTGGCACAGCAAGTTGAGGGTTTGTCGCAAGCACTTGCGGCCCAAGCAGGTAAAAATCGAACCAAATTGAACGTTCGGTTAGACCCAGAATTGGCCCCAACATTACACAAAGTTTTAGCCGATAGTGGAGTGGGTTCGCGTCGTGAAATGGAAGAGCTTATTATGGCTGGGCGTGTGTCGGTGAATGGTGAGCCCGCTCATACTGGTCAAAGAGTTTTGCCAACAGATGTGGTTAAAGTGAATGGTAAGTTAATTCAGCGACGTAATAAATCTAAACCACCGCGCGTTTTAATTTACCATAAACCTGCAGGTGAAATTGTTTCTGCCGATGATCCAGAAGGCCGTCCTTCTGTATTTGATCGTTTACCTAAAGTGTCAAAAGCCAAGTGGTTGGCCGTAGGTCGTCTCGATTTTAATACTGAAGGTTTGTTGGTGTTTACGACTTCTGGAGAGCTTGCCAATCGGTTAATGCATCCTCGTTATCAAATAATTCGTGAATATGCCGTTCGCGTTTTAGGTGAATTAACCCAAGAACAAATGGATGGTTTATTAAAAGGGATCGAACTTGAAGACGGTTTGGCTCAGTTTTCTTATCTTGAGTTTGCAGGAGGAGAGGGTGCTAATCGATGGTATCGGGTTGGCATTCAGGAAGGGCGCAATCGTGAGGTTCGGCGAATGTTTGAAGCTTTTGGTTTGACTGTAAGTCGCTTAATTCGTGTACGTTACGGTGATCTTGTGATGCCTCATTCGCTTAAGCGTGGTCGTTGGGTTGAAATGGAAGCACTTGAAGCCATGTCCTTTATGCAGTCTTTAGGTTTAAAAATTGCTGAAGATGCCAAAGATCAAGCACAAAAGCAACAAGCAAAGCATATTGGTAATCATCGTAAGCAGGGTGGCCGTCATTCACAACCTTTAGTTGATCCTGGTTTGTTGGCTACGCGTAGCCAAACATTTTTAACGGTGTCAGGTGCTGATGCTGCAGCTGCGTTAAGTTCTGAGCGAGGCCGAAACCATTCCTCGGGTGTTAACACTCGAGTTAAGCCCCAATCCTTTAAAGATCGTAGCCTAAAAACAAGTTCTCAGGCTCATCCGTTTAATAAAGCACACCCCGCTGCTGAAAAACGTACACAAAATCGACGAAGAAAGCCAAAACCGAAGGTTCAGGCTTGAAAAGTTATTAATTATCCTGCATAATTCCCCCTTGCCTGGGGCTCTGTTTCAAAACGAGCTCCAATCAAAGTGGGCTAAAGGCCCACTTTTTTTTGGCTTAGGGGTTTTGGGATGAGTAGTTAACTTGGTTTTCAAGCTGTCGGCGTCTAGTCAAAATAGAGTGTAAAAAGGTTGTTGCTTTGGTTAATCCAAATGATTTTATAGGTACGGGTTGGTCTGGGGTATGGTCAGAAGCTTGGGTAGTGCAAGCTGAAACAGTGATTCAATCCTTAGGCCTAGAAGTGGTCGACCTAGAACGTGAGCAAGGTGGTTTACTGCGTATCAGTATCGACTCGCCTCAAGGTATTACCGTCAACGATTGTGAGTTAGTGAGTCGCCAATTGTCTCATTTGCTGACAGTCGAGGATGTGTTTTATGAGCGACTTGAGGTGTCAAGTCCGGGGGTTGATCGGGTTTTGCGTCGTCGTCAAGATTTAAATCGTTTTATTGGTAGTGAAGTTTCAATTAAGTTAAAACATTCTGTTGAAAACACTAAAAATTTTAAGGGTATTTTGCAGCAAGGTTCTAGTCAAGAATACTGTTTGCAACTAACTACCCCTTTAGTTTCTTCTGGGTGTCAACAGTTAAACTTCGATCTTACAGAAATTGCTGCAGCACGGTTGGTGCCGCATCTAAAGTTTTAGGAGCATTCTAATGAGCCGTGAATTGCTATTGTTGGTCGACGCGTTAGCGCGAGAAAAAAATGTTGAGCGAGAAATTGTTTTTGGTGCCCTAGAGCAAGCTTTGGCCTCAGCGACAAAAAAACGTTTCGAAGATGAGGTTGATGTTCGGGTTGAGATTAATCGCCAAAATGGCGACTACAGTTCTTATCGGCGTTGGCAAGTTGTCTCTGAAGAGGATTTCTACGATCCAGCCTATCAAATGTTGAAAGAAGAAGCTGCCAAACACATTGATAGCCCTGAAATTGGTGATTATGTCGAAGAAGATCTTGAGCCTATTGAATTTGGTCGAATTGGTGCGCAGGCTGCAAAACAAGTGATTTTACAGCGTGTGCGTGATGCGGAACGAGAGCAAATCCTGAATGACTTTTTAGATCGTGGCGATCAGATTGTGATTGGTCAAGTTAAGCGCATGGAGCGCGGTGATGCCATTATCGAAAGTGGTCGAATTGAAGCTCGATTAAGTCGTGATCAAATTATTCCAAGAGAAAACTTACGACCTGGCGATCGTGTTCGTGCTTTGCTGTGGAAGGTAGATCGTAATGCACGCGTGCAACAAATTTTACTCTCTAGGACTTCGCCCGATTTTATTAAAGTTTTGTTTGCAATGGAAGTTCCTGAAATTGAACAGGGTCATTTAGAAATCGTTGCTGCTGCGCGTGATCCAGGTATGCGTGCTAAAATCGCCGTTCGTGCACATGATCAACGCATCGACCCAATCGGCACATGTGTGGGTGTTCGTGGTTCCCGAGTGCAGGCGGTGACTCAAGAGTTAGGTGGAGAGCGGGTTGACATTGTTCTTTGGTCTGAAGACCCGGCACAATTTGTGATTGGTGCCTTGTCGCCTGCCACGGTTCAATCGATTGTCGTTGATGAAGAGTCTCATGCCATGGAAGTGGTCGTTAACGAAGATGATCTTGCTCAGGCTATCGGTACCCGAGGCCAAAATGTTCGGTTAGCCACTGAGTTAACGGGTTGGCAAATTAATATTATGACTCCCGAAGAGTCAGCCAAGCGCTCAGAAGAAGAAACTAGAAAAATCATGAGTTTATTTACCGAGAAACTTGAAGTTGAGTCTGATATTGCAGAAGTGTTGGTGCAAGAAGGTTTTAGTAGTCTTGAAGAGGTAGCGTATGTGCCCCTCGAGGAAATGCTTGAAATTCAAGCTTTTGACGCTGAAACTGTTGAAGAACTTCGTAACCGTGCGCGGAATGCATTGCTTACCGAGGCTATTGTGCGCGAAGAACTCGCTGAAAGTGCACCTGAGTTAGCGGGTATCGATGGAATAGATTCCGAGTTAATCGTTCAATTAAAAGAGCACAATATTACAGATCGAGAAGCTTTGGCAGAGCTGTCCGTTGATGAGTTGATTGAAATCACTAATCTGAATGATGAGCGCGCTCGAAGTGTGATAATGAAAGCTCGCGCTCATTGGTTTGAATAAAGTTTGCGTTTTAAAAACGTCTTGTCAATTAAGTTTGACCTAGGAAATTGAAGGAAGAATTCATGGCCAGTACTACAGTTGCTCAATTTGCCGCTGAATTGAAAATGCCGACAGAAGTGTTACTCGAGCAGTTAAAGTCTGCTGGGGTAAGTAAATCTTCACAAAATGATCCTGTTACAGAGGAAGATAAAACTAAGTTGCTTGAAAGCCTTCGTCGTGCACATGGTACTAGCGATCCAGGTAAGAAGAAAAAAATTACATTAACACGTCGACAAACAACAGAAATTAAACAATCAGGCCCTGGTGGTCGGGCGCGTACTGTTCAAGTAGAGGTTCGTAAAAAAAGAGTGTTTGTGCAGCGTCAAGATCAAGCCACTGAACCTGAGGTCAGCACTTCACCTTCCGTGCAGACAGTTATTAATGAAACCGAGCTTAAGCGTCGCGAAACGGAAGCAAAGCGTCAAGCTGAATTGGCTTCACGGCAAGAAGCCGAACTGAGGGCAAAGCAAGAAAAACAAAAAAAGAACCAGCCCTCCAAATTAGACGATGACACTCAAGGTGTTCAAGAGCAGGCTACTTCTACCGTAGAGCCTATTCCTAGTTCATCGCATGATCAAAGCACGATTGAATTAACCGAGGAATTAAATCATAATTCACTCTTAACCCAAACTGAAACTGCCTCCACTGTTTCACACGTTGCCTTTGTGTCATCAAAAGATGAATATATTTCAGAAGAAAAGTTGTTGTCTGAAAGTGTATTTGACGGCACCTTAAACACCTCAGAGGATATTCTACCTAAATCGGGTTCTGGGCGGCAGGCTGTTGAAGATGAAGTCGCTGCGTTAAATAGCATGATGTCTGTTCCATCTAAAGTGTTGAAAGCTGAAACAACTAAAGAGACAAAAAAAACGTCACCTGTTGAAAAGAAATCAAAAAAAGTTGATCTTGATGAGAAACCTGGTCGTAAAGGTACTTTAATCAAAGAAGAGCCAGGCAGGCGACGTGGTGGCATGAAGCTTCGTGGTGATTCAGGCGCTGAAAACGATTGGAAAGGCCCAAAAAATAGGCCCACTAAGCAAAAACATCATCAGCAATCCCAGAGTAGTTTTGTTGCGCCTACTGAGCCAGTGGTTCGCGATATTCACGTGCCTGAAACAATTACTGTAGCCGAGTTAGCACATAAAATGTCCGTGAAAGTAGCTGAAGTCATTAAATCACTCATGAAAATGGGGCAAATGGTTACGATTAATCAAGTGCTTGATCAAGATACAGCGATGATTGTGACTGAAGAATTAGGTCATCGTGCCATTGCCGCTAAATTGGATGATCCTGAAGCATTACTTGAACAAGCATCAGGGCAAGAAGTTCATTTTGAATTGTTTCCGCGTGCTCCTGTTGTCACTGTGATGGGTCACGTGGATCACGGTAAAACTTCATTACTAGATGCCATTCGCTCCACAAAAGTGGCTTCGGGTGAGGCTGGCGGAATTACTCAGCATATTGGTGCATACCATGTTGAAACGCCAGAAGGTATGGTGACTTTTCTTGATACACCTGGTCACGAAGCTTTTACAGCCATGCGTGCTCGGGGTGCAAAAGCGACCGACATTGTTATTTTGGTGGTTTCTGCCGATGATGGTGTAATGCCTCAAACTATTGAAGCGATTCACCATGCAAGAGCAGCGAAGGTACCTTTAGTGGTTGCGATTAACAAAATTGATAAACCTGAAGCAAATCCTGATCGTGTTAAACAAGAGCTGGTTGCTCAGGAAGTAGTCCCTGAAGAATATGGTGGCGATTCACCTTTTGTCTTAGTGTCTGCAAAAACTCGAGAGGGTATCGATTCTTTATTAGAACAGTTGTTGTTACAAGCCGAAGTATTAGAGTTAAAAGCACCTATTCATGCGCCCGCTAAGGGCTTGGTTGTTGAATCTCGGCTTGATAAGGGTCGAGGTGCTGTCGCAACGATTTTGATTCAAAGTGGCACTCTCAATAAAGGCGATATTGTTTTGGCAGGCTCTTCTTATGGTCGAGTTCGCGCGATGCTTGATGAAGATGGCAAACCGGTTAACTCTGCGGGCCCTTCAATCCCAGTTGAAATTCAAGGTTTGCAAGATGTTCCCGCTTCAGGTGAAGAAGTGATTGTGCTTGTAGACGAGCGTAAAGCCCGTGAAATTGCATTGTTTAGACAAGGTAAGTTTCGTGATGTAAAATTTGCAAAACAACAAGCAGCCAAGCTTGAAAACATGTTTGAACAAATGGCTGAGGGCGAGGTTAAAACCTTGTCAATTGTCTTAAAGTCAGACGTACAAGGTTCGCAAGAGGCGCTTTCTCATGCTCTGATTAAATTGTCTACCGATGAAGTGAAAGTACAAATTGTTCATGCAGGGGTTGGCGGTATCAGTGAGTCTGATGTTAACCTAGCGGTTGCGTCAAATGCAGTGATCATTGGGTTTAATGTTCGTGCAGATCATGGTGCACGCAAAACAGCAGAAAACAATGGTGTGGATATTCGCTATTACAGCATTATTTATGATGCGGTCGATGAGGTTAAGGCGGCGATGACTGGTATGCTTTCGCCCGACAAGCGAGAAGAAATTATTGGTAATGATGAAATCAGGCAAGTGTTCCGTATTTCAAAAGTCGGTTCGGTAGCTGGTTGTATGGTGACGGATGGCGTGGTTCGTCGAGGTGCGGGTGTCCGTTTAATGCGCGATAACGTGATCATCTGGACTGGGCAATTGGCTACATTAAAGCGCTTTAAAGATGAAGTGAAAGAGGTCAGGCAGGGTTTTGAATGCGGTTGCCAATTGTTAAATTACGATGACATTAAAGAGGGTGATGTTTTAGAGTGTTTCGAAGTCACTGAAGTTGCTCGAACCCTTTAATCTTCAGTTTAACTATGATGCGTCATAAAAAAAATCGAAGCTCAGATCGCAGTGTTCGTGTGGCTGATCAATTGCAAAAGGATTTAGCTGAAATTATTCCTAGGGAGTTGCGCGACCCAAGGCTGGGTTTTGTTACGCTTTCTGATGTTGAGCTTACCCCCGATTATGCCTATGCCACCGTATGTTTTACGGTTCTGAATGGTGATCCCGTAGAGTCTGAGCAAGCACTTAATGACTCAGCGGGTTATTTGCGTAATTTGATTTTTAAAAAAATGCGAATTCATACTGTGCCTAGTTTGCGTTTTAAATATGACAATTCTGTGGCGCGTGGTTCAGAAATGTCAAAGTTAATTGATGATGCCCTTAAAGAAAGCCCTGCATCTAAAAAGCAATCAGAGCAATAATTTTTGGGCTTTGTAAAGTACCTAAATTTAGGTCAAATTGTTGAGATCTTTTACTGTAGTTGAAAAGTCGAATGCCCAATGTCGTCAAAAAAAATATTTCAGGTTTGCTTTTATTTGATAAATCGGTTGGAGACTCGTCAAATCAGGCTTTGCAAAAAATTAAAAGGATTTTTAATGCTAAAAAAGTGGGGCACACAGGTACATTAGACCCCTTGGCCTCAGGTTTGTTACCCTTAATGTTTGGTCATGCCACTAAGTTTGCGTCATCGCTTTTAGAGGCTACAAAAACTTATGAAGCCACGGTGAAATTAGGGTTTAAAAGTTCAACAGGCGATGCAGAAGGTGTGCTGGTTCCCGCGCAAACAATGCCGGATCAACTTGATTTAACTTTGGAAAAGGTGCTTCACGTGGCCAGCACTTTGTTAGGTGAGCAACAACAATTGCCACCCATGTATTCGGCACTTAAGTATCAAGGCAAACCGTTGTATGAATTTGCACGTCAGGGTTTAGAGATTGACAGAAAAGCACGCACAATTTTTATTCAGTCACTCGGTGGCTTAACGCTTAATCGGGTCAACGATGAATGGTTGGTTCGGTTTGAAGTATCTTGCAGCAAAGGAACTTATGTTCGAACCTTGGCTGAACAATTGGCCAATTGCTTAGGTACCGAGGGCTATTTGGTGGCTTTACGGCGAACTAAAATTGCGCAATTTGACCTCAAGTATGCTGTGGGCTTGTCGCAAATTCAAATGCTTTTTGGAGATGATGATGCGTTACAGCGTTTGCTGTTGCCCATCGATTCTTTGTTGAGTAACTTGGCTCGAAAGCAGATTACACCCTGCTTGGCGCAACGTTTTATTCAGGGCCAACGCCTTGTACTTCAGGCAGACCAAGATCAGCCAGGTAGACACAGTGTGTACTGTAATTCTGAATCGGGTTTAGATCAGTTTATAGGTACAGGCATTTTAGAACTTCATGGCGACCACGCGTTGCTTCGACCAGAACGTATTATTCAGGATATTCAGGAAAATTTATGACACAACAGTTACGAAATATTGCCATTATTGCTCACGTTGACCACGG
>DIYC01000120.1:41100-41234 GCA_002428895.1 Burkholderiales bacterium UBA6064
GCTCACGTCGATCATGGTAAAACCACTTTAGTTGATCAGCTGCTGAGGCAATCGGGTACTTTTCGAGAGAATGAAAAAATTTCAGAGCGTGTGATGGACTCTAATGATCTTGAAAAAGAGCGTGGTATCACCAT
>DIYC01000120.1:41513-41744 GCA_002428895.1 Burkholderiales bacterium UBA6064
GGTCATGCTGATTTTGGTGGTGAGGTTGAACGTGTTTTGTCAATGGTCGATTCAGTGTTGTTGTTGGTTGATGCCGTTGAAGGGCCTATGCCCCAAACTCGTTTTGTTACTAGAAAAGCACTGAAGTTAGGATTAAAGCCAATTGTTGTTGTTAATAAAGTGGATCGTCCGCGTGCGCGTGCAGAATGGGTGGTAGATCAAACTTTTGAATTGTTTGATAAGTTGGGCGCT
>DIYC01000120.1:41956-44178 GCA_002428895.1 Burkholderiales bacterium UBA6064
TTTGATAAGTTTGGCGCTACCGATGAGCAGCTTGATTTCCCAGTAATTTATGCTTCGGGTCTTTCGGGTTATGCAGGCTTAACAGCCGATGTGCGTGAAGGTACGATGAAGCCGTTGTTCGAAGCCATTTTAAAGCATGTCCCTGTGCGGCAAGATAATGCCGATGCTCCGTTTCAAATGCAAATTACATCCCTCGATTACAATTCGTATGTGGGTAAAATTGGTGTCGGTCGTATTGCCCGTGGGCGTGTTAAGCCGGGTATGGCGGTGGTCTGTCAAAATGGCCCAGACGGTGAGCGTTTTACAGGCCGAGTTAATCAAGTACTTAAGTTTAGTGGTTTAGAGCGTGTTCAAGTTGATTCTGCTGAAGCAGGCGATATTGTATTGATTAATGGCATAGAAGAACTTGACATCGGTACTACGGTGTGTGCAGTTGATGCTGTTGAAGCGCTACCGATGTTAACGGTAGATGAGCCGACTTTAACCATGAATTTTATGGTTAACACCTCACCTTTAGCCGGTCGTGAGGGCAAATTTGTAACCAGCCGCCAATTGCGAGATCGCTTATATCGTGAGCGTAAAACGAATGTGGCCTTACGCGTTGCCGAAACTGATGATGACATGGTGTTTGAAGTCTCGGGTCGAGGTGAGCTTCATTTGACGATTCTGCTCGAAAACATGCGTCGAGAAGGTTATGAATTGTCTGTGTCTAGGCCACGTGTCGTGTTTAAAGAACTTGAGGGTGTGCGCTGCGAACCCTTCGAGTTATTAACCGTTGATGTTGAAGACGAGCATCAAGGTGGAGTTATGGAAGAATTGGGTCGCCGTAAAGGCGATTTGCAAAATATGGAATCAGATGGTAAGGGGCGGGTGCGTTTGGAATACCGCATTCCTGCAAGGGGATTGATTGGTTTTCAAGGCGAGTTTTTAACCTTAACTCGTGGAACTGGTTTAATTAGCCATGTGTTTGATGAATATGCGCCTGTTCGAGAAGGGGCTGTGGCCAGTCGCCACAATGGGGTGCTTGTTTCGCAAGATGATGGTGAGGCTGTAGCCTATGCTTTATGGAAACTCCAAGAGCGTGGGCGAATGTTTGTTAGCCCAGGTGAGGCTTTGTATGAAGGCATGATTATTGGTATTCACAGTCGTGACAACGATTTGGTGGTCAATCCGATTAAAGGTAAACAATTAACGAACGTTCGCGCATCGGGTACGGACGAAGCGGTTCGTTTGGTACCACCCATTGCTTTAACGCTTGAATACGCGGTTGAATTTATTGAAGACGATGAGTTGGTTGAAATTACACCTAAAAATATTCGGCTTAGAAAGCGCCATTTAAAAGAACATGAACGCAAGCGTGCCAGCCGAGAAACCGTTAATTAAGCCATCGGTTTTGCCAAGGGTGCTTTCAGTGGCACCCATGATTGCATGGACGAATCGTCATTGTCGTCGCTTTCATCGTGAGTTGAGTGCGTACACATGGCTATTTACAGAAATGGTCAGCACGGGTGCTCTTATTTATGGTGATCGTCAACGTTATTTGCATTATAACCAAGAGGAGCATCCTGTTGCTTTTCAAATTGGTGGCAGTGATCCAGCAGAGCTTGCGCAATGTGCTAAATGGATAGATCAAGCGGGTTACGATCAGCTTGATCTAAATTGTGGGTGTCCCTCTGAGCGTGTTCAAAAGGGCGCTTTCGGTGCGTGTTTGATGGCCGAGCCACGTCTTGTTGCTCAGTGTGTTCAAGCCATGCGAGACAACTGTTCTATCGAGGTTACAGTAAAGCATCGTATCGGGCTTGATGCGAATACAAGTGATCAACAAGTATTTGATTTTGTCGGAATAGTCTCAGAGGCTGGTTGCAACACGTTTGTGGTTCATGCTCGTAATGCCATATTAAAAGGTTTAAGCCCCAAGCAAAATCGCGAGATTCCGCCGTTGCGATACGAGGTCGTTCAGCGTTTAAAACAGCATTTTCCGCATTTACAAATTATTTTAAATGGTGGCATTCAATCCGTTGAAGAAATTCAACAGCATTTAACTTGGGCCGATGGGTGTATGATTGGTCGGCAGGCTTACACCAATCCTTGGTTGATCACATACTTTGATTCAATTATTGAGCAACGACTGGGTTTAAATGTGCACTATTTGTCGGGTGCAAGTTCTCGTCAATTGGTGAGCCCAGCCACAACAACGCGTCATCAGGTTTTAGAGCGTTTAC
>DIYC01000120.1:44374-57636 GCA_002428895.1 Burkholderiales bacterium UBA6064
CTATGTTCAATCTGAATTAGAAGCAGGTGAAGAGTTGCGTCCAATTGTGCAAAGTTGGCTTGGTTTATTTCATGGGCAGCGTCATGGTCGGCTATTTCGTCAGGTTTTATCGGACACACAGTTGTTAAAAACCAATTCATATTCGGTGATTGAGCAGGCGTTAAAAGCTTTAGTTTAAAATCGAAGAGAAGTTTTTGTAAACCGCGCTGCAAACTTTTTAGACAACGCAGTCTTAACAATGCGGATGGCCTTTAATCAAAAATTTTTCCTGGATTTAAAAGACCTTGAGGATCCATCGCATTTTTAAGTGTTCTAAATAACTGAAAGTGTGCTTGGTTGACGGACTGTTTAAGCATCTCAGTTCGTAATTGTCCAATTCCGTGTTCTGCTGAAATGGTGCCACCTAGCTTCATGATCTCAGTCATTACAATTTTGTTAATGGGTTGTTGATAGGTTTGTAAAAACTCGTCGGGATGAATGCCCTCTGGAGCAGATAAATTAAAATGCAAGTTACCATCACCCAGATGGCCAAACAAAATGGGGCGTGTCTTAATTTGAGCGTGTTCAAAGGCTTGAAGTGTATTGCTTTGAAATTCAGCCAGTTGTGAAGTTGCGCAAGCCACGTCGTGTTTAATGTTTAGCCCCTCTTTGGCCTGTGCTTCAGAAATGTTGTTTCGTAGTTTCCAAAACTGATTTGCTTCGTATTCATTTTTATTGACAAACACGTTGATTCGTTCAAGTTGCTTTTGGTTAAATGAAGTGACCAATTGGCTGAATAAATTTTCAACTTGGTCTCGTAACGTTTCTTGGCTTCCTAGTGAGGAAAACTCTGCCAACACATGATCACAATTCAGGAAGTGGTCGCTGCCTGGTGCTTTTAATTGTAAGTGCTTGCTTACTAATGCGATGGCTTGTTGATTCATCCATTCAAAACTAGTGAGTTCATTGAACAACCGTTTTTGAATGGCATGCAATAAATTAACTGCGCTTTCTAATGATCTGACATTGATCCAAACAGTCACATGAGCTGTTGGCATGGGGTACACTTTTAAGCAAGCTCGAGTGATAATACCCAAAGTGCCTTCAGAGCCGATGAGTAAATGGCGCAAGTCATAGCCACTGTTGTTTTTTCTTAAGGCTCGAAGATCCCCACAGACCTCACCGTCTGCGTTAATAAACTCTAAAGCTAAGCATAATTCGCGGGCATTACCATACCGTAGAACGGCAACACCACCGGCATTACTCGCTAAATTGCCGCCGATTGTGCAACTACCTTCAGACGATAAACTGAGTGGAAATAATAGCCCTTGATCGGCAGCCGCTTGTTGAACTTCTTGTAACGTATAACCGGCGTCAACAGTGAGTGTTAAGTTTTTGGGGTCAATCTGAATTGGGCCTCGAAGACTTGTGGTACGCAGCACAATATGGGGTTTGTGGGTGTACTTCACGCTGGGTACTGAGCCGCCACATAAACCCGTATTGCCTCCTTGGGTTGTGATGCAGATTTTAAACTGGCTGCAGAGTTTAACTACCGCTTGAAGATTAGGTACTGTTTTAGGTGTCACAATAGCCAATGCACTGGTGAAGTAGCGTTTTCGCCAATCGGTGCAGGCTGTTGCGATGAGTTTTGAATCGGTCAATACTTCTTCTTTTGAAAGAATAGTTCTGAGGGTTTCAATAAAATGATCGCCGGTGTTGGTATTCATAGTTTTATGGATTAACCTGATGGTTTGACTAACTTAAACGTTCGAATAAAAATGACTGTAGAGAGAAAAAAACATAAACAAATCACAATTTCAATACCCGCTAATACACGAGAGGCTAAAGTAGGATCAGAAAAACCTCGAGTCGCACCTTCGGCAAAGTAAAGCCAAATTAACAAGGTGCTGGCTTGATAGGTTTTTACATGTTGCTTTAAAATGCCGAGTACAACAAATAGTATAGGTATGATTTTTAATACCAACCAAGACCCATCGGGGCGAATGGGTGCTAATACGAGCTCCCAGGCTAAACACAATACAATTAAAGCCAACAACCAAAAGCAACTTGACCAATAGGCCATTTTTCGTACTTGATTCACAACGTTAAGCCTATTAATTGTTGTGCAGTTTAAGGGCTGTTATAGCTAATCGTTTGCCTTGTGCCACTGCAAGTTTTAGTTCGTCGGCAGTGAGTTGGTTTTCAGTGCTGTTTGCCACATGTGTTGCACCATAAGGAGTACCTCCACTGGTTGTTTTACTTAAACTTGTTTCAGAGTATGGAATACCAAGCCAAACCATACCGTGATGTATCAGCGGGATTGCCATGCTTAACAGTGTAGTTTCTTGCCCGCCATGAAGACTCGAGCTGGATGTAAAAACGCAAAATGGTTTGTCGATCAGTGTGCCTTTCATCCATTCATTCGCAGTGCCGTCTAAAAAATATTTCATTGCCGCAGCCATGTTACCAAATCGAGTTGGGGATCCTAGAGCTAGGCCAATACATTCTTGTAAATCAGAATTTTCAGCGTAAGGTGGGCCTTCGGTTGGGATTTTTGCAGAGGTTTGTTCACAAGTAGCGGACACTGTAGGTACCGTTCGAAGCCGAGCGGTTGCTCCAGGAATAGATTCTATTCCTTCGCAGATTGCGCGTGCCAGTTTTTCGGTGGCACCATGTCGACTGTAGTAGAGAACAAGAATTTCAGACATAAAACCTCAAACAGTATAAGATAATGAGAAAACAAAATGATCTTAGATGAAAAAAATAGAACGGGAGATTGAGTGATTGGTTTTTACAAGAAAATCTGAAGTCAAGCTAGGTCAGTTCAGCGCAATGGTACACCCGATTCAGCAGAGTGATCAACATAGAAAATATGCTTTGCCTGTGTGGTTCGTTTGGGGAATCAAATTTTTTCGTTTGGTACGCGATCGCCTTGTGCAGCAACATTTGACCCAAGTCGCATCGAGTTTAACGTTTACCACTGTATTGTCTTTAGTGCCGATGGTCACAGTGGCCTTGGCCGTGTTTACAGCCTTTCCTATGTTTGATCAGGTTCGAAGTAATCTTGAAGGGTATATGCTTCAAGGGTTGTTTCCTGAATCGTTGTCTGAGACTATTTTAACTTATGTGAATCAATTTTCTGAAAAAGCACGGGGCTTAACTGCACTGGGTGTGCTTATTTTAGGCCTCACTGCGTTGATGACCCTGTTCACCATAGACCGTGCCTTTAATGCCATTTGGAATGTTAAACGCCATCGTTCTATGATTGATCAAGTTTTACTTTATTGGGCAGTGTTAAGTATAGCGCCATTGTTAGTTGGGTTTAGTTTAACTGTTACTACGGCATTGGTTAATTTTTCAATGCAAAGTGTGAATCAGGAGAGAATTAATTTAGTTCCTTTGTTGTCGCTTACTCCTGTGCTGATTACGGTACTGGCTTTTGCTCTTATTTTTAAATTGGTTCCCAATCGTGCAGTTCGTTGGTTTGATGCATTGGTTGGTGCGGTGTTGTCGGCTGTACTGTTTGAGCTTTCTAAGCATGCTTTTGCTGTTTATGTGGCTCATTTTCCTTCTTACACGGCTGTGTATGGTGCAATGTCTGCGATTCCATTATTTTTATTATGGATTTATTTGTCATGGTTGATTGTTTTATTAGGTGCTGTGGTGGTTGCAGCGTTGCCGATGGCTCGATCTGGGGTGTGGCAAACGCGAGAAAAAGCCGGTGAGCATTGGGTACTTGCTTTGCGAATTTTAGGTGGATTGTATAGCAGTCGAAATAATCCTCGGCCTGGCCTGACCCTTGAGCAATTACTTGTTAAAACTCAAGCTTCTCCTGATCAACTCGATGATGTGTTGTCTATTTTGATGCGAAAAAGCATTGTGGGTTTGTTGGCTGGGAATCGAAGATGGGAAAAATTTGTATTAATTTGCGACCCACGCGTATTCAATTTGAGTGAATTGGTGCAACTGTTGTGGTATGACCCCAAACTAAGCCAAGTTTTAGAAAAAGAGTTGCCCAATAGTGCTGCATACATGTCAAAATTATGGGATGATTACATCTCAAAGACAAAATTAGATGAATGGTTAGAAGGCGTTTCACTTGATCTGAAACTATTGGATAAAGTCGATAAGCAGTAGAACAGTGTGCCTTTTTGCAGAATTAAACTGATTTACTTCTGCTCTAATAAATAAATAACCACAACACAGTTTGGAGCTGTACTATGAGCAATAAAGGGCAATTACTACAAGACCCATTTTTGAATTTGCTTCGCAAAGAGCATGTTCCTGTTTCTATCTACCTAGTCAATGGCATTAAGTTGCAAGGCCATATTGAATCATTTGATCAATATGTCGTCTTGCTTCGCAATACAGTGACGCAAATGGTGTATAAACATGCAATCTCAACTGTGGTACCAGGCCGTGCGGTCACATTTACGATGGATGAGAAAGAATAAGTCGTTTTATTGTTCATTTCATTGGGTAAATTCAACTTGGCACCACGTGCTGTTTTAGTCACCGTCGAGTTTGATTCTACGTGCACAGATGAGCATCAGCGTGAGCTTGTTCTGTTGTGCCAATCAGCAGGCGCTGTTGTTCATCAGAGCCTTGTTGTTAAACGTAAACAAGCAGTTGCTTCTTTGTTTATCGGCACAGGCAAAGTGGATGAATTGGCGCAGTTGTGTCAGCTTCATCAAATCGACTTGGTGGTGTTTAATCACGATTTAACCCCAGTACAACAACGCAATCTTGAGCAAAAGCTAAATTGTCGCGTGCTCGATCGTACCGGTTTAATTTTAGATATTTTCGCACTCCGTGCGCAAAGTTTTGAAGGTAAGTTACAAATTGAATTGGTTCAATTGGAATACTTAAAATCCCGATTGGTGCATCGACACGAGGGACTGAGTGGTCAGCAAGGCGGCATAGGAATGCGTGGTCCTGGGGAAACTCAACTAGAAACCGATCGGCGTCTTATTGCCAACCGTATTATTCAACTTAAGGCGCGATTACAAAAAGTTCATTCTCAGCGTTTAAGTCAAACCAAGCAACGCCGTCGCAGCGGGGTGTTTACTGTGGCCATGGTGGGTTATACCAATGCCGGTAAAAGTACCTTATTCAACGTGTTGTCTAACAGTAAGGTTTATGCAGCAGATCAATTGTTTGCAACACTTGATACAACGAGCCGAAAGGTTTTTTTAGAGCCCGGTGTTGAGTTTGTTCTTTCAGATACAGTTGGTTTTATCCGCGATTTATCTCATGGTTTGATTGAAGCATTTAAGGCGACACTTGATTCAGTGATTGATGCTGATTTGTTGTTGCATGTCGTCGATGCTAGTTCGGAATATCGACAGCAGCAAATTCAGCAAGTCAACACGGTTATTCATGAGTTAGGCGCTAGCCACGTGTCACAAATTATAGTTTTTAATAAAATTGATCTTGTTGATTTGCAGCCGCAAGTGAAGTTTCTAGATGACGGTCAGGTTTCTTCGGTCTCTGTCAGCGCCAAGGCGGGCTTAGGTGTTATACTACTTCGGAATTTACTTGCACAACAAATCGTTGCTCGGCGCAACATCACACGTTAATTCTCACTTTAATTTGGTTTAAATTTGTCAATTAATCGGTATAGTACACTGTGAACTTAAACCTGAAGCAGGAAAAAATATGTCAATGAATGATCCAGATTGGGGCCGCAATTCGTCAGGCAAAAGTTCTGGTAAAGAACACTCTGACGAGGAAAATAAGATTAGGCCCATTAATTCAAATAACCAAAATGGCCCTCCCGACCTTGATGAACTTTGGCGTGATTTTAATAAGCGTGTCAATACCATGTTTGGTAATAAAAAAGGCGGGGGTCCTCGTGGGCCAGTGGGTGGTGGTCAAGGCGGTGGTATTCCAAATGTACCCAATCCTGGTAAATTTGTTGGAGTTTTAACGATAGTTGCTGGCTTGTTGTGGTTAGGGAGTGGTTTTTTTATTATTGAAGAAGGTACAGCCGGAGTTGTTACGCAGTTTGGTAAATATCATCATACAGCAACTCCTGGTTTTCAGTGGCGTTTCCCTTATCCAATTCAAGATCACGAAGTGGTGAATGTATCCAGTGTTCGCCTTATTGAGGTGGGTTATCGAAATACAATTCGTACTAAAAATCTTCGTGAATCGCTGATGTTGACGGAAGACGAAAACATTATCGATATTCAATTTGCTGTTCAATATCGATTAAGTGATCCCAAAGATTATTTATTTAATGTTCGTGATCCTGATGATGCAGTTAAACAAGCGTCTGAAACAGCAATACGTGAAGTGGTCGGTAAAAATAAAATGGATTTTGTTTTGAAAGAGGGTCGTGAAGAGATCGCAATACGAACCAGAGAACTGATTCAAAGTGTTTTAGACCAATACTCGGTGGGTATTGTGATTAATGGTGTGACTGTTCAAAACGTTCAACCCCCTGAACAAGTGCAGGCTGCTTTTGATGATGTCGTGAAGGCGAATCAAGATCGTGAACGAATGATTTCAGAAGGTCGTGCCTATGCGAATGATATTATTCCACGTGCACGAGGTAATGCCTCTCGGTTAATCGAGGAAGCCAATGGTTATAAAGAGCGTGTTGTCGCGCAAGCTAATGGTGATGCCTCTCGATTTAGTTCAGTCTTGAGTGAATATAAACAGTTACCTAAAGTCACTCGAGAAAGGCTATATCTTGAAACGATGCAGCAAGTGTTTAGCAACGTTTCTAAAGTACTGATTACTTCTAAAGAAAATAGTCAACTGCTGTACTTGCCATTAGATAAATTAATTAGCCAAAGTAATGATGCAAATTTGGCCAATCAATTACAGTCTAATAAAACTGCACGTGACAGAAATGATGCGTTAAATCCATTAACGTTGCCTATGACTCAACAACAAAATACTGAGCGAGAGCTTCAAGAGTCGCTTCGTAACCGCGATCGTGAGGTACGGTAATTATGTCTAAATTAGTTCTAACAGTAGCTGCGGTGTTTATTGGGCTTTTCGTTGCAAAATCTTGCTTGTATGTGGTTGACGAGCGAGAGTTTGCTATTGTCTTTGCTTTAGGTGAAATTAAAGAGGTGCGTTCAAACCCAGGTTTATATGCTAAATTACCCGTACCTTTTCAAAACATGATCAAATACGATAAACGCGTTCAAACTATCGATGAGCCAGAACCTGAGCGTTTTATTACGTCTGAAAAAAAGAACCTTTTAGTCGATAGTTACATTAAATGGCGTATTTCTGATCCAAAGCGTTATCACATTAGTATGCAAGGCAACATCGCAGTTGCCAACAGTCGTATCAGTCAAATTGTGAAAGCTGCTTTAAACGAAGAAATTACCAAACGGACTGTGTTTGAAGCTGTTTCTGGTGAGCGGTCTATTCTAATGAAGGCGATTGTTGACAAAGTAAAGTCTGGGGCCAATGAAATTGGTGTCGATGTAGTCGATGTTCGCTTAAAACGTATTGATTTATTACCTGAGGTCTCTCAGTCCGTATTTAGTCGTATGGAAGCAGAACGCAAAGAAGAAGCCAATAACATTCGAGCTTTAGGCGCAGCTGAATCTGAACAAATTCGAGCGGATGCCGATCGCCAACGAGAGGTTATTTTGGCAAATGCCTATCGCGAAGCTCAACAGCTTAAAGGCCAAGGTGATGGTCAGGCGGCTGCAATTTATAATAAATCGTTTGGTAGCGACCCTGAGTTTTTCTCGTTTTACCGAAGTCTTGAAGCCTATCGGCAATCATTTAGTAGTAAGTCTGATGTTTTGGTGCTTGATCCAAATGCTGATTTTTTCAAGTTTTTACGTGGTGAATCTGGTCAATAAATGTTATTTTTCATCAGCTTGGGGGTTTTTCCCCAGGTTGTGTGTTTATTTCCTCAGATTTATTTTACGTACATGAGTGATTCCATTTGGGCTGCAGTTGCACTTGCGTTTATCATTGAGGGTTTGGTGCCTTTGCTTTTTCCAGTTCAATGGAAACAAACCATGCAAAAAATAGCCACATTCGAACAGGGTCAAATTCGATTTGTTGGGCTAGTTGTAACTTTGCTAGGGCTTTTGTTGTTAACTTTTATGCTGCGATAATTAATCACTATGTCAACTTGGCTATTGCCTGAATCGGTTGCCGATGTGCTACCCATTGAAGCGCGTCGCATTGAAGATTTAAGAAGAGTTTTACTGGATTGCTTTCGAACCTATGGTTATGAATTCGTTATTCCCCCATTATTGGAGTACACGGATTCATTACTTGGGCAGGCAGATCAATCATTAGATCTTCAAACGTTTAAATTACTGGATCAACAAAGTGGCAGGTTGTTAGGAATTCGTTCTGATACCACGCCACAAGTAGCCAGAATTGATGCGCATTTATTAAACCGTCAAGGGCCAGCAAGGCTCTGCTACTGTGGCCCAACATTACAAACAAAGGCTAGGGGCTTACATAGTACTCGAGAGCCTCTTCAATGCGGTGCAGAATTATATGGTTGTTCTGGTCTTGAAGCCGATTTAGAGGTGATTAGCTTAGCCACTCAAGTGTTACAACTGGCAAACATTTCAGGGTTTCGTCTTGCTTTAAGTCATGCGGGTTTGGTGAAGGCGATTCTTGCCGATAAGAATGTGTCGCCAATTTGGATGAGGTTGATTCATCAAGCGCTTGCTCAAAAAGACTCTCAGCAACTTGCAGAGGTGTCTCAACATTTATCCAAGCCCTTTCAAGAGCAGCTTGCTGGTATTCTTAATTTGTATGGCTTTGCAGGTGGTTCAGATTGTGTTTTGGCTAGAGCACGGAAAGAATTTTCAACCTTAGCTTCTGTGCGTTTAATACTTGATCAATTGCAGCAAGTGATTGATCATATTCGGTTGATGTCTCCTGATTTAGAAATTATGGTTGATCTGGCTGATTTGGCGAGTTTTAATTATCACAGCGGCTTAATTTTTAGTGCCTATTGTGATCGTTGCCCAAATCCAATTTTGCGGGGTGGGCGATACGACAATGTAGGTCAAATTTATGGGCGTTCTCGCCCAGCAACAGGTTTTTCGGTAGACTTACGTGAGCTGGTGTCCTTGTCAAATAACGCGTTAACACCGACTTCAGCCATACGAGCCCCTTGGGGTAGTGATCAACAGTTAGTTGCAAAAATTGTTGAGTTACGTCAACAAGGAGAAACTGTTGTTCAGGTTCTTTCTCACTCTTTCCTTGAGCAAGATGAATTTATTTGTGATCGTGAAATAAAGCAAGATTCAACGGGTCATTGGGTCGTTGTGAGTTTGCGATAAATTGGAGAATAATAATGAGTTTTAGTAATGTGGTCGTCATCGGTACGCAGTGGGGTGATGAAGGTAAAGGAAAGGTTGTTGATTGGTTGACTGAGCACGCTCAAGGTGTGGTTCGGTTTCAAGGTGGGCATAATGCGGGTCATACTTTAATGATCGGCGGGAAAAAAACTGTTTTGCGTCTAATCCCCTCGGGTATTATGCGATCAGGCGTGCAAGTTTATATCGGTAATGGGGTTGTTTTATCGCCTGATGCTTTGTTGACGGAAATTGATGAATTACAGTCAGCAGGTATTGATGTGGAATCTCGATTAAAAATTAGTGAGTCGTGCCCGTTAATTCTTGATTACCATGTTGCCGTTGACAAAGCGCGTGAAGCTCAGCTAGGCGGTAGTAAGATTGGTACCACGGGGCGTGGTATTGGGCCAGCTTACGAAGACAAAGTAGCCAGGCGAGCCTTGCGCGTCCAAGACTTGTTTAATCCTACGCTGTTTAAAGAAAAACTAAAAGACATTTTAAACTATCATAATTTTCAGTTAACGCAGTTTTTAAACGCTGAACCAATTGACTTAGATGTGGTATATGCTAAATCAATGCGTTTGGCTCCTCGAATTCAAGCCATGGTTGCTGACATTCCGAGTTTACTCGAGCAGGCTAACTTAGCAGGAAATAATTTGTTATTCGAAGGTGCTCAAGGGGCTTTGTTAGATATAGATCATGGTACGTATCCGTATGTGACGAGTAGCAATTGTTTGGCCGGTGCCGCCAGCGCGGGTGCTGGAGTTGGTCCGCATAAATTACAGTATGTGTTGGGAATTACCAAAGCGTATACGACGCGAGTAGGTTCTGGGCCGTTTCCTAGTGAGTTATTTGACGAAACAGGCGCTTATTTGGCAAAAAAGGGTAATGAGTTTGGCTCAGTAACGGGTCGTCCTCGTCGGTGTGGTTGGTTTGATGCGGCTGCATTAAAGCGTACTATTCAAGTGAATGGTGTTTCTGGTTTATGTATCACCAAATTAGATGTGTTAGACGGCTTAGAGAGTATTCAATTGTGTACAGGTTATCGGCTAAAGGGCGGTTCTGAAGTGAATATTCTTCCATTTGGTTCGACTTTGGTTGAGGCATGCTCGCCCATTTACGAAGAACTTCCTGGTTGGAAAGGCACCACCTATGGTGTTAAAACCTATGATGAATTGCCCAAAGAAGCAAAGTCTTATTTGTTGCGTATTCAAGAATTGTGTCATGTTCCCGTGGATATGATCTCAACTGGCCCAGATCGAGATGAAACCATTGTATTAAGGCACCCATTTCGCTTAAAGTCGAAGTAGTTGATACAGGTTACAGTGGTTTAATTTGGAACAACTTTTCATTACTTTTAAGCAATATCAATCACTGTGTGATCGGCTTATTGAGCAAGTTCAGGCCAGTGGTTGGCAGCCCGATCACATTCTGGGTGTGTCACGCGGTGGTTTGCCTTTGGCCGATGCATTGTCTCGCGCATTGAAAAAGCCCATGGCAGTTTTGGCTGCCTCTTCGTATCAAGGTGAGCAAGGTATGCGTCAAGGTGAGCTTAGAGTATCAGCCTCGATTGCGACGATTCAGCCGCTTGCGGGCAAAGTACTTTTGGTGGATGATTTGGTCGATAGCGGTCAAACACTTCAGCAGCTGACTCAAATTGTTCCAACGCATTGTCATCAATCTATTCAGCTTCGAACGGCAGTTCTTTGGACGAAATCATCAACACGCTTTCAACCCCATTATTGGGTTGAAACTTTAGCTGAAAATTGCTGGGTTGTGCAGCCTTTTGAATGGCGAGATTTTGAATGAACATGTATGCAATGCGTGCGTAAGTATTTTGCGGTAAAATCTGCCCTTTATTTGTTTGAGGGGTATTGCAATGTCTGATATTCAATCTAAAGCCACTCATTGTTATACACTCCACGAGGCTAAGTCAAAAACCAGCGCTTTGTTGGCGCCTTTGTGTCAAAAATACAATTTAATTGCTTCATGGCAGGATAATGTTCTTCATTTTCACGGAATGGGTATTCAAGGTTCAGTGGCAGTGTGCGAGCAGCAAGTTCAGGTTTCAGTGATGTTGAGTGCGTTATTAAAAATGTTTCAAGATAAAATTCAGCATGAAATTGACCTTCACTTAAAGCAAGTGTTTGTTGAGGTTGCTTGTTAATAAGCTGCTTTAAATCAAAGCTTGTTGTTTTTCAGGGTGCTTAAAAACGCGCTCACAGTGGGGTAACGCAATGGGATATTGAGTTGTTTGAGGCGAGTGGATTGTATTTTTCTCGATTCTCGCATAAAGCTCCACATCATTGGCGATACATGGTGTTGAAGTTCCTGTTTAGCCATTCTTGGTGGTGGTGCTAGGCCATAATGCTGGGCAATTAAATCAAAGTAATCGCCCATTTTCATGGGGTTTTCATCAACCGCATTCACAATATCCCAAGGGCGCGCTTTAAATAAGGCTAAAAAGCAAATTCTTGCTAAATCGGTTTCATGAATGTGATTCGAATACGCATCTTGCTCGGGTTGAAGCGCAGGAGTTTTATTAATTAATCGAGTTAAAGGTAAGCGTTTTTCCGAATAAATTCCAGGAGCGCGAATCACGCAACTGGTCACAAAGCCTTTGGTATACGCGTTGCGGAGTGATTGTTCAACGTCAACACGACGTTGAGCGCGTTCAGATTCAGGTTTAACAGGCGTTTTTTCATCAGCCCAGTTGCCTTGTAAATCACCATATACGCCCGTTGTAGAAACATACACAATTCGTGGTTTGTTTTGGCCAATGTAAAGATTAGAGTATGTGATTGGACGTAGTAACAGGTGGCGTAGCATGTTGTCTTTGTGATCATTGTTGACTGGCGGTGCCAGCCAAATCATACGACGTGTAAACGCCCTAAGGCGATGTATCGAAGCAATCTCCTTTAGGTCGATTTGTATAAATTGTACGTGCTTGGCGTTCAAACGTTGTTGATTTTCATTGTGCTTTTGAATGCTATGGTAAGTCGCGGTAAAATGGTGCCCTTTGAATTGATAAATTAGGTTATAACCTACTTGACCGCACCCCACTAGAGTGATTTTTTGAGTCCTAAACAATTTGGGGTAGCTTTTAAATTGCACCTTGGGGTGGGAGCCTGATTTTTTTTTAAAACAAACACCTCGGAAATAAAATTGATGAAACACAATGTAGAAATACTCCCAAGTAAAGTTAACTATGAATGTGAGGCCGATGAAACACTGTTGTCTTCCGCGCTCAATGCTGGGGTTATTTTGCCATACGGATGCAAAAATGGGGTGTGTGGATCTTGTAAATCTGAAATTGTTGAAGGCAAAGTCGATTATGGTCATTATCAACAAAAGGCTTTACCTGACGAAGAAAAAGCACAAGGCAAGGTGCTCACATGCTGTGCAAAGCCTTTGTCAGCTGTTGTTTTGAAAGCAAGGGCATTAACCGGTTTAGGTGATTTTCCGGTTCTTAAAATGCCCTGTCGTGTTAACTCGATTGAATTTGCAGCGCCCGATGTCGCAATCTTAACTTTACAATTGCCAGCGAACCAAGTGTTTCAGTTTAACGCTGGGCAATACATTGAGTTTATTTTATCCGATGGCATTCGGCGCAGCTATTCGATGGCAAATCCGCCTTCGTTAACTGGTAAATTGGAATTGCATATTCGTCACATGCCAGGTGGCGTATTCACCGATACAGTGTTTTCTACTCTTAAAGCTCGGGATATTCTTCGACTAGAGGGGCCTTTGGGGGCATTTTTTCTACGTCAATCGGATAAGCCTGTTGTATTGTTAGCCAGTGGCACGGGTTTTGCACCCATTAAAAGTTTATTAGAAGACGCGTTTGAAAAACAACTTAATCGGCAATTTATTTTTTATTGGGGCGCACGTACAAAGCCCGATTTATATTTGCTGAACTTGGTCGAACAATGGCAGCAGCAATACGAGCATTTTAAATTTATACCTGTTTTATCTGCGCCA
>DIYC01000120.1:57843-64005 GCA_002428895.1 Burkholderiales bacterium UBA6064
CATTGGCAAGGCAGAACTGGGTTTGTGCATCATGCCGTGATGGCAGATTTTCCCAATTTAGCTGGTTATCAAGTGTATGCTTGTGGTGCGCCAATTGTGATTCGTTCTGCTTTAGCAGATTTTACAAAGCAGTGTGGTTTGCCTGAAGAAGAGTTTTATGCGGATTCATTTACTTCTTTAGCGGATATAGACGCGTCATCACCTAAGTAAATTTCACGAATCCGTGGGTCGTTGATCAGCTCTTTAGCAGGGGCTTCGAACTCGATAAGCCCAGAGTCCATTATGTAACCTCGATTAGCAATTTGTAGTGCAATATGGGCATTTTGTTCAACGAGTAAAATGGTGGTTCCTTCTTTAGAGATCGATTGAATCACTTGAAATATTTTTTCAACAATAATGGGAGCTAGTCCCATACTAGGCTCATCGAGTAGTAATAATTGGGGTTGGCCAACAATGGCACGCCCAATGGCAAGCATTTGTTGTTCGCCACCACTTAAAGTTCCTGCTTTTTGTTTTTTACGTTCTGACAGCCGAGGAAATAATTCAAACACTTGTTCGCAGAGAGTGCGAAATTTTAATGGTGTATGAGCATTCATATAACCAAGATACAGGTTTTCTTCGATGGTCATGCGTTTAAATATGCCGCGTCCTTCTGGTACCAGTGCCATGCCGATGGACAATCGTTTGTTGGCAGGCATATTGATTAAATTATGACCCGCAAAAACAGCTTGATGTGCTTCGAATGGAAGCAAACCAGCCAATGCTTTCAGTGTGGTCGATTTCCCTGCGCCATTGCAACCAATAATACAAACCATTTCACCACGTTTAACATGAACTGAAATGCCTTTGACTGCTTGAATATTGCCATATGAAACAGTTAATCCGCTGATGGATAAAAGAGTTTCATTCGACATGATGCAGGCTACCTAAATATGCTTCGATGACTGCGGGCGATTTTTGAATCACTGCGGGCGAACCTTGTTCAATAATTTTGCCGTAGTCTAAAACAGTGACTTCATCACATATTCCCATAATTAACTTCACGTCATGTTCAATCAGTAAAACGGTTTTATGATCTTGTTTAAGTCGTAGCAGTAGTTCTCTTAGTTTTTGCTTTTCTGTGGCATTCATTCCTGCGGCAGGTTCATCGAGTGCCAGTAGACTAGGGTTTGTGGCAAGGGCTCTTGAAATTTCAAGTCGACGTTGGTCACCGTAAGACAGGTGAGAGGCTATTTTGTTTGCAAAACGACTAATGCCTACATAATCTAAAATTTCATAAGCCTTGGTTCGAATGTGGTTTTCTTCTTCTTGCTGGTGTTTTGTTTTAAATAAAGCAGATAAAACATTTTGGCTAAGACGGCAATGCATGCCAACTAACACATTTTCTAGCACAGTCATGCTTGTGAATAAACGAATATTTTGAAAAGTGCGCGCAATCCCGATTTTTGCAATTTCGTTGGGTGTGTGTCGTAAAAGACTTTTATTATTAAAATTGAATTGTCCGCGATCGGGTTGATACAGCCCTGTCATTAAATTAAACAAAGTGGTTTTGCCTGCCCCATTAGGTCCGATTAACCCATGAATTTGCCCGCGTTGAATGGACATGGTTACATCGTCGATGGCTACTAGGCCACCAAATTTTTTGGTGACGTCATGCATCGTTAACAGGTTATTATCTTTCATGGGTGTTTTTAACCCCATTGAATCCACCTGAATTTTTAGGCCACAAGCCTTTGGGGCAATACAGCATAATAATCACTAAGGTTAAGCCATAAATCAGTGAGCGAAGTACCTCTGCATCGATGACTGTTTCGCCAAAAAGAAATTGTTGCAAAGGTAATACAGTGTTTCTAAGGACATCAGGAAAACCCGCTAATAAAATGGCCCCAAGAATCACGCCAGGTATGTGCCCCATGCCACCAAGAACGATCATGCATAAAACAACAATGCTTTCCATTAGGCCAAAAGATTCTGGGCTAATAAAGCCTTGAAACGAAGCAAACAATGCGCCAGAAATGCCTGCAAATGAGGCGCCCAGTGCGAATGCCAACAGTTTAATATGATGGGTATTAATGCCCATGGCTTGTGCTGCGGTTTCATCGTCTCGTACAGCAGTCCATGCCCGGCCTATTTTGCTGTCTTCAAGTCGTACGCAGACAACAATCATGATTAAAACCAAGAACAGAAAAAGATAGTAGTAAAGAATTAAATTTGGAAATTCTAGGCCATTGAATTGAATGTTTTTAGAAAAGTTGACACCAAACAGTGTCGCAGGCTCAATCATGTTAATACCTTGAGGGCCATTGGTTAAATTGATTGGGGCATTTAAATTGGTTAAAAGAATTCGAATGATTTCACCAAATCCGAGCGTTACAATTGCCAAATAATCGCCTCGAAGTTTGAGTGTTGGCGCACCTAATAACACACCAAACAAAGCAGCAATTAAAGCTGCAATGGGTAAAACTAGCCAAATTGGTGTTTTTAAGCCATTCGGAAAATGTTGTGCAACCCAGCTAAAGTTTTCAATTAAATGAGGGCTAGCCAATAGGCTATAGATGTATGCACCAACGGCGAAAAATGCGATATATCCTAGGTCGAGTAGCCCTGCAAAGCCAACTACGATATTTAGCCCTAGCGCCAACATGATGTAAAGTAGTGCGATATTTAAAATGCGTAGCCAGCTGTCGCCACCGCTACTGACGATGAAAGGTAAGATAATTAGACTAAAAGCGATCAAAAGGAGACCGATGATCGGCTGGTTGTTTTTAGGGTCACTGAATTTGCGATAAAGTGTGTGCGTTAGCATATTCATTTAAACTCGGTCTGGATTTTTGTCGCCAAGTAATCCAGATGGTTTGAGAGTAAGAACTAAAATTAAAATTGAAAAAGCAAAAATATCTTGGTAGTTTGACCCAAGTAAGCCTCCAGTTAGTTGTCCTAAGTAGCCTGAGCATAAGGCTTCAATAATACCCAATAATAAGCCACCAAGCATTGCTCCATATAGATTACCAATACCACCCACTACCGCAGCAGTAAAGGCTTTTAAACCGGGTAAAAAACCCATGTAAAAGTGTGCTACAGCATAATTTGCCGCTACCATGACTCCAGCAATTGCAGCAAGTACTGCGCCAACAATAAACGTAGATGAAATAACCATATTGGGATTAATACCCATTAGGCTAGCCATTTTGGGGTTTTCAGCGGTTGCGCGAATAGATAGGCCCAATTTAGTTTTGTTGATTAGAAATGTTAAGAACAACATCAGGAGTGTTGCGCCAAACACAATGATTAATTGGATGGGTGTGATGGTCACTTCGCGAGAGTAGTCATAGTGTTCGTTAGGTTCAAAGTTGAGTAAGGTGATGGGCTCAATCGGTAGGGTTTCTGGAAAAATAAGATAGTTGCGCCCCCAGATCATCATTGCTAAAGTTTGCAGGGTAATTGAAATACCGATTGCCGTGATGAGTGGGGCAAGTCGCGGGGCATTTCGAAGAGGTCGGTAGGCCACTTGTTCCATAGTCCAACTGACTGCAACGCACACAGGAATGGCAGCAAAAATACCTATCGTTAACAAAGCAATACCAGAAAGATCAGGGTAAATTCCCGTGGCGGCACTGATGGCACTAAACGCAGTTAAAGCGCCAATCATGAGCACTTCGCCATGTGCAAAATTGATTAAACCCAGTACACCATAAACCATGGTATAACCAAGTGCGACCAAAGCGTAAATGCTACCAAGTACTAAACCGTTGATGAGTTGCTGAATGAAAATATCCATCGAATACTAAGAATTGAGCTTTTAAGAATTTATTTTTTTTACTATATTGAAGTCTAGTACAAGCACAACCGCATCACCAAGCTTTTTTAATTAAATTCTGAACTTAATTTTAGTCTTGGTGTTGCAATTGTATGAATTTTGTTTGTTCAGAACAGGGTAAGATGCGTAAGTTTTGATTAACTTTAAAAAAGAGAGGCATTATGGTTATTTTTAGATTTCTCTCGATTCTTTTTTTGAGTTTAATGTTTGCTGTGATTCATGCTCAAGAAGTTGTTGTTCAAATTGGGCATGTTGCCCCTTTGTCTGGCCCGCAAGCGCATTATGGCAAAGACAATGAATCAGGTGCAATGCTTGCAATTGATGATTTAAATGCGCAAAAAATTTATTTAGATGGTTTTCGTGCGCGTTTCGAGTTGGTTTCTGAAGATGATGAGGCCAATCCCAAAACAGGTGCAATTGTAGCGCAAAAACTTTGTGATCTGAATATGCACGGTGTGGTTGGTCATTTAAACAGTGGCACCACGATACCTGCTTCGAGAATTTATAACCAATGTGGCATTCCATTAATTACCCCTTCTGCCACCAATCCAAAAGTGACGTTGCAAGGCTTTGGTTCTACGTTTCGTGTGATTGCACACGATGGGATGTTAGGCCAAGCGTTGGCCAATTACGCCTTTAATAATTTAAAAGCCAATCGAATTGTTGTGATTGATGACCGCACCGGCTACGGTCAACCACTTGCCGATATTTTTGCTAAACAGGTTAAACAATTGGGTGGTCGCATTCTTGAAAGGCACTACACCAATGATAGGGCCACCGATTTTTCTTCAATTCTCACTGCAGTCAAACGCTTAAATCCTGATTTGGTGTTTTATGGTGGAATGGATGCGCAAGCTGGGCCTATGTTACGGCAAATGCGACAGCTAGGCTTGCGAGCAAAATTGATGGGCGGTGATGGAATTTGTACCTTAGAGCTTATGAAATTGGCAAAAGGTAATATTGGTTCGAATGTAATTTGTGCAGAAGGTGGCATGTCGTTAAGTAATATGCCGGGCGGCCTTGCATTTGAAGAGCGGTTTAGAAAAAAATTTGATACTCCAATACAAGTGTATGCCCCTTATGTATACGATGCGGTTATGACCATGGGCTTAGCGATGAAAAAGGCTGGTTCCACAATGCCAGAAAAATATCTCACTGAACTGAAACAGATCGATTACGAAGGGGTTACAGGCCAAATTTCGTTTAATGAAGTGGGCGATTTAAAATTTGGTGCGGTGACGATTAATACCTACAATGAATCGGGTAAGCAGCCGCTTAAAGTGATTCGATAAAAGGTAATTGACAACCTTATTCAATTGGCCTGTTTAAAGTTGTGGGTTAATTGAACGTAATAGACGAAAGTTATTTCTACCAAAAAGTATGTATAGCACTTTTTTATTCCACATGGCTTCAATTATTTTCGGCTAAATATTAGGAGGGTCACCATAAAACTTAAACCCCAGCAAAGCCTGAATAAATCCCATTGTGTGATGAGAGGTTCAAAAAAAAGCGCACTTAATATAAGAACACTAAATGATATGTAGCTTAATAATAAAGAAGAAAATGAATTTAAGTTGTTGTTTTTAAATATTTTTATGAAAATTTTTGAGTAAATATTGCAGGCTTTTCTTATAAAGTATTTCATGATGCTGCCTAGAAACACCCCCGTGGTAACCCCTAAAAAAATATCTGTCAACATGATTTTTATGCCTAAAATTGAAGAATGATAATTTTTATTAAAAATTTAATTCAGTTTAAGCCCAATACCCGAGCTGGTCTGTGAAATACCTGAGCCGAGTGTGTCTGCGTCGTCTAGAGATAAATTACTTAATGATGCGCCTAAGACTGATCTGGAAAACGAGATGCTACCAACAGCAAGTGTCCTATCATCAATTTGATTCTGTCTACTTGCATAATTTGTTCCTAAATGATCAAACCACTTAGAGCTTTCATCGAGACGAATACTTGTGTTTTTGAGCAGTTTTCCCCCAACAATTCCACCAATAGCACCAGTCGTGGCTGAAACTGTCACATTCATCAGTGTAAAGTTTGTGTCTTCAAACAAATATGCGTCAGCGCCGAGTTGTGCTACATTCGCTAAGCTTGAAGTGACGGTTGCACCGAATAAAGTTGCTCCCGTGAACGGCGTTGCGGTACCTGCGACAAAGCCAAAAGCCGTGGCAGTGCCGACTTTTCCCTAGCTAAAGTTTTGAAACCCTTTGTTTTCGAAAACCTGGCCTACAGAAGAACCGATTGCCCCAAAACTCGCACCAACTAAGCCAGTAACAAGAGGGACAGGCACACGCCCATCCGGATCGTAAACTTATACGGATTGTTATTCGCAT
>DIYC01000123.1:0-3117 GCA_002428895.1 Burkholderiales bacterium UBA6064
AGCCGCCATGGTGCCACGTTTACTTCGCGCCACGGTCACCACAAAACCACAACCACTCAGCCTGCTGCGAATGTCTGAGCCAAGGTGCTAATCAGGATCATTTTTAACAAAAACTTAATGAATTAAATTACTTAGGAAATTTTGGAGAAAAAAATTTCAATCTAAGTCTTTGAGGGGGGAGAGGGATAAAGGCTCAGATTGAAAAGGCAAAATAAACTGAATTATTTATTGGAACGAGTTTCTTCTAAGAAAAAATCATCGGTTGATGAATGTTTTGTTTTTCCCGCGCGTGAAGGCATATTACATAAACCACAAACATAATTTTTTGTTAAATCGTATTTATCCGTTAAAAATTGACCTTGACATTCAACACATGCAGTAAGCGTTAACATATCAGCATCAATAAACTTGATTAATCGCCAAGCTCGGGTAATCGAGAGCACCTCGGGTAAACCCAATTGCTTAATTTGTTCTAGATACAATTTATAAGCACTGATGATGAGCTCGATGCCTGATTTACTACTGACCACGCGTAACGATTTATAAATATTGACGAACAAGGACGAATGAATATTGGGTTGCCAAGTTAAAAACCAATCCGTCGAAAAAGGAAGCATCCCTTTAGGAGGCGATTTCAATTTAATTTCTTTATACAGCTTTAATAATCTTTCTCGAGATAAGTCTGTCTCAGATTCTAAAACTTGCAATCGCGCATCCAGATAAATAAGCTGCGTGGCTAATTGTATTTGAGCGGCTTCGGAGATTACAGATTTAATTTTCGGCATTGACTGCTCACAACAAAAAACAAAAGACTTTTATGAGTTAAGATTGACTGTCACTTGCTCATGAAGCTGACAAGACATCAAAATAGCAGCATGAACATTCGATACAGAACGATCTTTACTGTGACTAGTAAGTAAGTTCCAAACCACTTCGTCGTCAAAACGAAACCGGCAGATCAGCATGTTAGTAGACGCAATACGTAAAATCTGAGCAGTTGTAAGATTGTTCAGTACCTCAGCCACTTGCTCAGAAATTCCTAACCGAAACGACGCTTCTGCCTTGTCTTCACGAATCAACTGTTGCGCCAATAAAAGATACGACAAGTTCGTTTCCCGAATTTCATCTAATATTCTGTTTACGTTACTCATTCATTTACCCTCCTAATCCGAATCAAAATCGTTATTACCCTCAATTTCATTATGGTGAATTGAGCAATAAATGTAAGGTCACTCAAACTAAATCATCACTCAGAAGAACACCTACATTGGTTAACAAAAAATTTAATTTAATTTGTATTGTCATCAAATTTGTGCAGTGCATGAATCCCGCCATAGGGGCAATCCAAGTGGGTGTTTAAACCCAAATAACGGTATAAATCCCTTAAAAAAACATAAAAACCACCCATTTGAGCGATCAATTTTAAGTACCCTTGGACGTAAACAGGTTACAGACGCATTCAATCTAAAATTGCGCAATTGCTTGGATTAATTTGATTGAGAAAAAATCTCACAGGGAGAAAAATATTATGTTAGGAGTAAATACCAATTCAGCCTCACTTGGCGCTCAAATGAATATTGGTAAAACATCAAATTCATTAAATACATCCATTGCGCGATTGTCTTCTGGCCTAAGAGTCAACAGCGCGCGCGACGATGCTGCAGGTTTAGCAATTGCAAGCCGAATGACTGCACAAATTCGTGGATTTGATCAAGCGCAACGCAATGCCAACGATGGCGTCTCATTGCTTCAAGTAGCAGATGGTGCTTTAGGTAAAATTGGTGACAATTTGCAAAGAATGAGAGAATTAGCAGTTCAAGCGAAAAACGGTACACTCAATACAACTGACCGAGAGAATTTAGATCGTGAATACACTGAATTAGCTAGCGAAGTGGAACGAATTGCAGAAGGAAGTCAATTTAATGGCAATGATATTTTCACGAGTGCTAACAAATCAGTCAGCTTACAAATTGGTACAGGCAATGCCACCAATGATACTCTATCCGTGAATTTAACCGACAATGGCACATCAACAGGCAATGATTTAGTCACTGTGATGGGTGGCGCAGGAAACATCGCCAACGACTTAGGTCGAGTCGACACCTCCGGTAATGCCACAACGGCAATTACCAATTTGGACGCTCAAATTGACAACGTGACCAATTTACGCGCGACCATGGGTGCGGGTTTAAGTCGATTAGAACAAGTATCTGAATCATTGCAAACCAACTCGGCTAACTTACAGTCGGCGCGTGGGCGAATTATGGATGCAGATTTTGCCAAAGAAACAACCAATCTAACTCGATCGCAAATATTGCAACAAGCTGGGACTGCGATGTTGGTTCAAGCCAATGCCCAAGCCCAAGGGGTACTCAGCTTACTGAGCTAAGTTCTAAGAATCTGTTTATGACTGGATTTGGCCCAGAACAATTGTTGGAGTTGTTAGCCAATCGTGAGTTTGTCGGTCACGATCGGCTAATAACCCTAACAGTTTTACTGGACTATTGCATCTACCCTGATGCTGGTGCCCATCTTTATATGCGGATATCGCTCTCTGATATCAGTCAGTTCCTCATTGCTGACCCCTCTAGCCTCGCCCTCTGCATTCACAGACCCGTCACCTACATTCAAATAGGTTAAATTAGAACAGTTTTCTATGAGCGTTCTTACGGGCCCATAGGTAATCTTGTCGGAATATTCAATATCTAACGCGGTTAAATTTGGGCATTTTTCTGCCAGTACATTGATGCTTGTGTCGCTGAGTTGTTCGCATCCACTAATTTTCAAATAAACCAGATTTGGGAGTGAGTCTGATAGCACAGTGAAGGCCCCATCACTTATAACACAGCAGTCTAAATTCAATTTAGCGAGTTTAGTGCAATGAATTAACAGTGCTGAGATCGCTTTATCGGTCAGTGTCAAGATGTTTTCCAGATTCAATGTCTCTAACTTTGAGGAATTATTTACCAGTGCTGTGATGGCTGAGTCGGTCAAACTTGAGCAACCCTCTAGGTTCAAGCCAGTCAAGTTTCGGCAATTCTCTGCGAGTGCGATGATTGACTTGTCATTGAGTCGGAAGCACGTGGACAAGTCCAACTTAGTTAGCTGCGGGCAATT
>DIYC01000123.1:3290-7302 GCA_002428895.1 Burkholderiales bacterium UBA6064
AGTTAGCTGCGGGCAATTTTTTGCGAGTGCGATAATGGACTTATCAGTGAGTTTCCAGCACTCGGACAAGTTCAACTGAGTTAGCTTCGGGCAGTTTTTTGCGAGTGCCACCACGCCCTCGTCGCTGATTTCATGCCAAGCTTCAATACACAGTAAACTTAATTTTGAGCAATGAGTCGCCAGTGCTTTTAGACTCACGTCGCTGAGTTGATCCAAACAGCTCAAACTTAACTTTTCTAGATTAGGAAGTTTTTGGGCCATTGCTTGGATGGTTTGATTGGTGATTTGAGAGCAATGATCCAGATTCAAGGTTTTTAGATTTGAGAACCCTTCCGTGAGAGTTAAGAGGGCAGGATTGGTCAGTCGCCTTAAACGCCCAAGATGCAAATCAGTCAGGTTTTGAGACCTTTGTGCAAGCGCTGTGAGGGCATCATCGGTTATTAGCTGACAGTTATTCAAATTTAAAGATTTTAGATTTAAACTTGTTTCTGCCAAGGTAACAATGGCCCGATTGGTGATTTGTTGGCAGTTCTCTAAATTCAAATCCTCTAATTTAGGGCAACTTTGAGCAAACGCTGTGATAGTCTCATCGGTGAGTTCCATCCAGCCTGTCAGATTCAAATGAGTCAGATTGGGACTTGTTTGTGCCAGTGCCGTGAAGACAGCATTATAGGGTTGAGCCTGGGGGGCAGACCAACCGGCCAAGTTTAATTTTTTTAGATTTGGACAACTCTCGGATAGCGCCCTAATGGACACAGAACTAAGTCTCGTGCACTTGGCCAGATTAACCTCAGTTAAATTTGGGCATGCTGTTGCAATCATTGTAATGCCAGTATCAGTCAGTTCATCGCCCCCTTCCAGATTCAAGCTCTCTAGTCTTGGGCAACGTTGTACCAACGCAATAAGGGCTTGATCAGTAATACGTTTACAAAGGCTTAGATCCAGATGTTGAACTTTATTGTTGTTGTCAACGATTCTGGATATGTCTTCAATGGTGGGCGCATTGGTAATCTTGAATGTCACGGCGTGGGGAAATTGTTTGAATGCCTCTGCCAGTTTGTTTCCGAGTATCTTGAGTGAAGTTTGATTATGACGAAATGTATGCTTGAAGTTTTTATTGCCGAGGGTCATCTGCTTGATGGACTCCAAATCTAAACAACGGGCAATTGTACCGAACAGTTCGAGTGGAATTGATGGCAAAGCCGTGGTGTTGTGGCTGATGACTTTGGGGCATTGATTCAGGAGGTTGGCGGGTTGGCGGGCTGCCCGCTTTGTGTCTGCATTCTCATGAGTTTGAGAGTTGGCAGATAAGGATCTTTTGTGGTTGATTGTATTGAGCATTTTCTTTGATTTTTTAAGTTGAAAAAGCTTAGTGGAAAAAATCTTTTTTTGGTTCCGAGGTTACCCTACAATTAAACACCTGTTGACCCATTTTGATTGAACAACCTACTGAAATTCAGCCAATTGTTTTTCAAGTTCTTTAATCCCCCGTTTATTAGCATCTGTAACCGCCCTCTGCTGCTTGAGTAGCAGGGGAGTTCCAATTAATCTTCTAGGCGCATGTGCGGAAATAAAATCACATCACGTATATTGGCCGAATTGGTTAACAACATGATTAATCGATCAACGCCTATACCACACCCACCAGCGGGTGGCATGCCATATTCAAGTGCTCGAATGTAGTCGGCATCAAAGTACATGGCTTCATCATCGCCAGCTTCTTTGGCTAGAGCTTGCTGATTAAATCGTTCGGCTTGATCTTCAGGGTCATTGAGTTCAGAAAAACCATTGGCAATTTCACGGCCAGTGATAAAAAGTTCAAATCGTTCAGTGATTTCTGGGTTGGTGTCACTGGCTCGCGCCAAAGGAGATACTTCAACGGGGTAATCAATGATAAAAGTAGGTTGCCACAATTGTGACTCGGCGGTTTCTTCGAACAAGGCCAGTTGTAAGGCCCCTACCCCTGCGTGTTTAAGCGCAGGGTTTGCATCGACATGAACTCCTTTTTGAGTCAACTCGTCTTTTAAGAACTGAGGATCGCCTAATTGTGCCAAATTGTAATTAGGGCAATATTTCAAGATGGCCTGAACCAACGTTAAACGTTCAAAGGGTGCGGCAAGATTAACTGACTTACCTTGATAAACCACTTGGCTAGAACCGGTTATTTGCTCTGCCAGGTGCTGAATAAGCTGCTCGGTAAAGCCGATCAGGTCTTGATAATTCCAATATGCAGCATAAAACTCCATCATGGTAAATTCTGGGTTATGTCGAGGACTTAAACCTTCATTTCTAAAATTTCGATTAATTTCGAATACCCGCTCGAACCCGCCCACCAATAATCGTTTTAAATATAATTCTGGAGCAATTCGCAGGTACATACTCATGTTCAGCGAATTGTGGTGAGTTACAAACGGTTTAGCCGATGCCCCACCAGGAATAGGATGCAGCATCGGAGTTTCTACTTCGAGAAATTCATGCGTAATCATGAAAGCCCGCATTAAAGCCACAGCCATAGAGCGCTTTTTAAATGTTTCGCGCGCTTCTTCAGTGACAATTAAATCGACATAACGTTGGCGATATCGCAATTCTTGATCGGACAAACCGTGAAATTTATCAGGTAAAGGTCGTAATGACTTGGTTAATAAATGTATTTCAGTGCAGTGAACCGTTAATTCGCCCTTCATGGTTTTAAATAAGAGGCCTTTCGCACCGATTAAATCACCTAAGTCCCAATGTTTAAACTCTGCGTGCTGTTCTGCGCCCACGCCTTCGTTATTGATATAAAACTGTATGCGACCCGAACCATCTTGAACTGTCGCAAAGCTGGCTTTACCCATGACACGTTTGAGCATCATTCGGCCCGATACACATACCTCGACACCTTGCGGGTCTAGAATTTCTTTGTCGATAGAATCATACTGCCGATGCAGCAAAGCGGCCTGGTGAATAGGCTTAAAATGATTGGGGAAAGGTTGCCTAATTTGCCGAATTTTAGCAAGTTTACTACGCCTTTCCGCAATAATTTGATTTTCATCTTCAAGGTTTTTTTCGATTTCAAGAAATTGCTTATCTGTATTCATTGATTAAATTCCTTGCTTTAAACTGGCTTGGATAAACATATCTAAATCACCATCGAGTACTTTTTGAGTATGTGACACCTCAACACCCGTACGTAAGTCTTTAATACGACTGTTGTCTAAAACGTAACTGCGAATTTGATGACCCCAACCCACATCGGTTTTAGTGTCTTCTAGGGCTTGCTGTTGAGCTTGTCGCTTTCTTAATTCAGCCTCGTATAGCTTTGATTTAAGCATTTTCCAGGCCTCATCACGATTTCTGTGCTGTGAGCGATCACTTTGGCATTGCACAACAATACCCGAAGGCATGTGAGTTAAACGCACGGCAGAATCTGTTTTATTAATATGCTGACCCCCAGCACCGCTAGCACGATAGGTGTCTGTGCGGACATCGGCGGGGTTAATGTCGATCTCGAATGAATCATCGACTTCAGGATAAACAAACAACGAGGCAAATGAGGTGTGCCGACCACCACTTGAATCGAACGGAGATTTACGCACTAAGCGATGCACACCCGTTTCGGTGCGTAACATGCCATAGGCGTAATCACCTTCTACCTTAATTGAGGCGGATTTAATACCTGCAACTTCACCGACCGACTCTTCAAGTAATTCAGTTTTAAACCCTTTACGTTCACAGTAACGTAAGTATTGCCGCAACAAGATGCTCGCCCAATCTTGGGCTTCCGTGCCACCGGCACCCGCCGTGATATCGATAAAACAATTTGCAGAATCGGCTGGACTAGAAAACATTCGACGAAATTCAAGATCTTCAATTTGAAAACGACAACGCTGCACATCAGATTCGATCGCGAGCAATGTAGTTTCATCTTTTTCTGCTTGTGCAATTTCAAGTAATTCTTGCGCATCAGCTAACTCAGAGTGCACTTGATTCACAATAAGCACTACTTTTTCAAGCTGTTTTTTTTCTTGAT
>DIYC01000123.1:7462-8875 GCA_002428895.1 Burkholderiales bacterium UBA6064
TCTTGATTTAACACTTGAGCTTTTTTAGGGTCAGACCAAATTTCAGGGTCTTGAAGTTCTGCGTCAACGACCACTAAACGATCGGCTTTTTGATCAACGTCAAAGATACCCCCGTAAGTCTTTAAGACGACTTAGAAGATCGGCTAAACCATAAATTAAGCTGTTTACGCGCTCGATTTCCATACACCACTCAAAATAAATTAAACAGTAGATTATAGCTTAAACACTTACCAGACAACCATCAACAGGCGCATGTTGAATGAAAGCCACGAGCAGTCGAGCAAACATTGATCTTGCCAAACTTCTACGACCAATCTGAAGAATTTAAACATGAAGCACGCATACTTGCCTGTGAAAGTTAAATTTATTTTTAGAAAAATGAACTTATTGTTTTAAAAACAAACTTAGCAATAAGACTACCGGAGACCTAAAGATGGACATGCCTAAGACTGAGACCTCAAATACCAGAAACTATAATGCTACAGGCACTCCTACAGACACTCAAAAAAAAGATCCTCCTACGCAAAAGGAAGTAACCTCTACTGTACAAGGCTACCCTAAAAATCTTCCAGAGAAAGCCTGTAACCTGGGTAGTCTCGCGTCTACAACTCTTACCAAAAGAACCCCGATTGACCCTCCGGGGACATTAGTCAATCAACTATTACAAAAACCAAGAAAAAATAATCCAAGTTCGCCAAATGCATCCTCCAACAACAGGAATAATCGCTTATTCACCCCGCATCAGAGAGCCATCGCATCTGATTTAAAATCAGTTTTAAGCCCAGAAGCATTCGCCATGACCAACACATATAGTAAGGATATTAGCTACCTAGGAGATCATGCTTACTACAAAACAAAAAAGCTTGCGACCGTAAATGGAAACACTGCGTTTACCAGTTCTGGCCACTTAATCGCGATTACATCTGCGGGTGATCTGTACAAAATTAATCCTGACGGTGATCGTGTAGAAGTGATTGACATCGAAGAACCAATAAGTTTATTTCTAAGTACGGGAATAAGCTTTATTTTTTCTCCAAGTGACACTTGGAATTTTAATGTTAAAAATTATAACAGCAGTGGTCGGGTTAATCCTTTTGATATACAAGTATCAAAATTTACAAGCAGTTTACGCTGGCAAAACGGAACAGACACAAGCCCTCCTAAATTCAAAGCGGAAAATGGTCAAATTTATGAGGTAGTGACAAATGCTCAAGGAATTCCCGAACTAGATACAAACGGTAACTTGCTGCTCATCATTCCGAACAGCAATTGGAGTCAAATTGAATTTGAATCTGTTAAACCCGATGGCACGTGGTCAGAAAAAGCTGGGACCTCCGTCACCAATGGGAAACCTAAACCCGCTACATGGGGCCATCATGGTTCTGATTATACGATATCCGATGGGAATATCCC
>DIYC01000123.1:9080-10987 GCA_002428895.1 Burkholderiales bacterium UBA6064
GATATCCGATGGGAATATCCCCACTGATAATAGCCCAAGGGCGGTATTTGCCAGATACCAGTTGAGTCCAGAGTTTGATGTTGCTTTCAATAATTACGATATAGTTAGACATGCAGATGGCAGGATAAAAACATCTCCTGAAGGTTATCTTTACGTGAAAGTTCCAGTCAATACAGGCGGCGATACAGAGGACGATGTTTCACTCGATAACATGGACGGGCGCGTTCCAACTAACACAGGCGGAGATACAGAGGAAAGACTCATTCACCCTTCTGGTCTTTTATTCACAAATTCTCCCAGATTTAAGCTAGACCCCGAAGGCAATCAGGTTCCGACGACTTTATACGATCCTAACAATAAAAAAACTAAAGATGGTGAAAAAATTAAAAAGTATCATCTAACCGATGACTATGGAAACCCCGCCAGTGGATTCTACAGAAATAAAAACAAAGGATAAAATATTTTAATGCGAACAACACAACACTTGCTCAATCACCAATTGAATGGCTTGCCCCCCTGTGAAGGTGTCACGCTCTATGCGATATGCCAAATACACAGTACCCGTTAATACTTGCGTACTGTTCCAATGCAAGGCCACAAAATACGCCCCCTCGCGTCGAAGCATAAACTTGCTGTGTTGATTTTTAAGTAGGCGGTGTTCAATCACCTCAAATTCATCGGCAAACAAAGGCGGCGGAAAGCCCTGCCCCCAAACTTGTTGAGACAATAAATCAACCATACTGACAGTTAAATAAGCCAACGGCATTGAACCATCAGACATCACTTGACGAGTTAAGACAGACTCATCTGCAAACTCAACAACTGCTTGATTAAACAGCTGTTTAAACTCAGCTAAATAATCTTCTTTTAAAGAAAGGCCAGCTGCCATGGCATGACCACCAAATTTAGGCATAGCACCTACTGGCAACTTTTTGCACACCCAATCTAAGACATCGCGCAAATGCACACCAGGGATTGAACGACCGCTACCTTTCCACAACCCATTTTCACCAGGTGCCATGACCACAGTGGGCCGCCAACACTGGTCTTTGACACGTGAGGCTAAAATACCAATCACCCCTTCATGCCACTGTGCATTGGCCAGCACAATACCTACTTGGCCCTCTGCGTTTAAACTTTGCTGTTGAATTTCTGCCAATTCAACGCGGACATCTCGCTTCATTGCCAGTTCAATCTGCTTTCGAGTTTGATTCATTTGGTCCAATTCATGCGCGAATGCAGTGGCCTGATTTGCATCATCCGTAATTAAACACTGAATACCAATCGACATGTCCGCCAAACGCCCCGCAGCATTTAACCGAGGCCCCAACACAAAACCCATGTCCATGGTAGTTGCCGACCGAGGATCACGCCCAGCCTCATAAAACAAAGCCAACACCCCAGATTGTGCCTTACCCGCTTGTATTCGGCGCAAACCATGCGCGACCAAACGGCGATTATTGGCATCTAGGGGCACCACATCGGCCACAGTGCCTAACGCCACCAAATCGAGTAAGGTATCTAAGCGCGGCTGCGTCTGAATAGAAAAGTGACCACGCTCACGAAGCACGGTTCGAGTATGCAGCAAGGTATAAAACATAACTCCTACGCCAGCCAATGCTTTGCTCGCAAACGAGCAGTTAGGTTGATTGGGATTCACAATCGCTAACGCATTGGGCAAAGTGCTTGCAGGCAAGTGATGGTCGGTAATGACTACGCCAATCCCTAATTCATTGGCCAATTGAACCCCGTCAAGACTGGCAATACCATTATCGACTGTGATGATTAAATCAGGCTGAAATTGATCTGCTGCCAACTGCACAATTTCTGGGCTTAAGCCATAACCATATTCAAACCGATTGGGTACCAAAAAATGAATGCATGCATCGATGAATTGCAGCTTAACA
>DIYC01000123.1:11231-13872 GCA_002428895.1 Burkholderiales bacterium UBA6064
AACTGCCACAGCAGTCGCAGTTGCCCCGTCGCAATCGTAATCACCGATCACAACTATTGTGGCTTGTGCTTCTAGCGCATCCGCCAGAATCTGACTTGCTGAGTCGATTCCAAGTAAACCACTTGGATGCAATAAGTCACCTAAGCCCGTTTTATCCGCCTGATCAATCTCAACTTGCCGAGCGGCAAATAAGCGAGCCAATACAGGGTGAAAACCGGCGCGACACAACGCACGCTCTGAATCAACAGGTACGGGCCTAACGCAATGATTCAATGCAGTCACAGTTTGTGTGGTCACAGTTTGTCCTCATTGTTTGTAACAGGTTCTTTCAATACAAGCCAATTGGGCTTTTTTTTCCAAAATTTAAGACGGCTTTGCCAATTCACAGGTACGGTAAGCCATCCTGATGGGCCGAATAAAACCCACTCAAAACGAACCCCAGCGGCCCACATCGGCATAGCTACCTGCTGACTTAACTGAGTAAAGATCAAAGCCTGCAAAGTAAAATCATCGTTCTCTGTATCCGTGCCAGCAAACCACATCACATCGTGACTTTGCAAGGGATTTGACTCAGTCAAACTCACCTCTTGCTGAGCAGAAGGAGCAATGACTGTTGCCACCAACCGAGAAAGAACTTGAACCAACTTGCTCATTTTTGAAGTGGTCATATTGTTTATCCAATTCAATTGAGGCAATTGTCGCTGCAAAGAAACAGCTTGACCGCCGCCCCAAAACCACAGGCAATTCAGCGGTTGTAACCCCTTAGCTTGGCGACGCTGATTAAACGGTGCTTGATTGAACTGGGTTTGCAGATTAAACCACAATTTGCGCCAAGCTGAACAAGCTTGCGACTTGGGCAACCAATCGGTTAACTGCACATGCTGCAATGACCAAGGGGACACTTGCTGCATAGGCACAGGGTGAGAGGCTTCAAACCAGGCATGCTCAGTTAGTTCTTGGGCAGAAGAAGCCTTTTGAAGACAACGCCAACCCGCAGCAGTTAAAATTGGCAACGCCAATTGCCAGAACTCTTCTAAATCACTGGCACTAGAGCTTAGTTCACTGCTTAACAAAAATTCAGCACCATGGGATGTAATAGACAACGACCCCACCGACAACCACCAACGAGAAAAATCAGTAGGAATGATTGACGAAACAGAGTCATCATACAACATTGCCCAAGCGGGCACGCTTTGTGCCTGAGTATTGCAATCACTCTCTTGAGCAAAATAGCGATACAAATACGCTTCTGCAGGTTCTGTGTCCTTGGCTGAAGTAAACTGTACAGACTGAGATGCCAATGAGCGCAACAATTGTTGAGGTAAAATTGAAAACCTATTGCTTAATTCTTTCGCAGAATATCGCATAAAGAGTGAGTCAGGCAACAACACATTCGGAAGCAAAATGCACAGGTTATTTTTAATACGTGGCATAGGCTGAATCAGATTTTTAACAGACTTATATTTTGAACGATAATTCATGCTGAATATTCCATTTGACGTAGAAATTGCGCTTCGATATGTTCGCGGCAGCAAAGGGCAAAGTCGCGACCGCTTTATTTCTTTTATTTCTGGCCTAGCCATGATTGGTATTGGCCTGGGTGTTGCAGCCCTAATTATCGTTTTATCGGTAATGAATGGTTTTCAAAAAGAAGTACGCGACCGTATGCTCGCCGTTATTTCACACATCGAAGTGGTGGCAAGCAACCCCGAGCCGATCAATTGGGCAGTGATTCAATCAGCGATTCAACAAAGTTCGGATCAAATTGTAGGAGTTGCCCCGTTTGTTGAAGGTCAAACCATGATTAGTTATGATGACTTACTGCGCCCCGCATTGGTCAGAGGCATTGACCCAACACAAGAACTCCAAGTCAGTGACTTTAATCAAGTGCTCCCTGGCGATTTAAGTCAACTACACGCAGGTCGATGGGGAATTATTTTAGGGCAAGAGCTGGCTTTAAGTTTAGGCCTATCGATTGGACAAAAAATTACTTTATTGGCACCCTCGGCCAGTTTTAGCCCCGCAGGCTTTACACCCAGACTTAAATCATTCGAAGTTGTAGCGTTTGTGAATACTGGGCACTATGAATACGACAGCAGTTTAGTCTTAATGCATGTAGACGATGCCGCCAAGTTTTATCAAACACATGGGCCCTCGGGCCTACGAATCAAACTGAACAACATGCACAATGCACCCGAAATTGCGTCGAAATTACAAACTCAACTGGGCAACAGTGTTTGGGTTAAAGATTGGTCGATTCAAAACCGAACCTGGTTTGCTGCGGTTAAAACTGAAAAACGTATGATGTTTATTATCCTCACTTTAATTATTGCAGTGGCCGCGTTTAACTTAGTGTCAATGCTTGTGATGACAGTCAAAGATAAACGGGGAGAAATTGCGATTCTTCGTACATTAGGCGCCTCACCTTTTAGCATTTTAAAAATATTTATTCTACAAGGAGCCTTGGTGGGCTGGATTGGCACCCTACTGGGTGCACTGGCAGGTTGGGTCATTGCAAGCAATTTGGGGCGTTTAGTACCCTTGATTGAACAGGCTTTCCAATTTGAATTTTTACCCAAATCGATTTATTTCATCAGCCAACTGCCTTCCGACCCACGTCTAGACGACCTTTACACAATTT
>DIYC01000123.1:14076-17211 GCA_002428895.1 Burkholderiales bacterium UBA6064
CTTTACACAATTATCTTGGTTTCATTATTACTCAGCGTGTTATCAACCATTTACCCGGCATGGCGCGCAGCTAAAGCAGCACCAGCAGAGGCGTTACGTTATGAATAATATTATTCTTGAAACGAAAAATCTAAATAAAGCTTTTCGTGCAATTGAATCAGATCCACAAACCCCCATTATTCATCAACTTAACTTTCAAGTTGTGCAAGCCAGCACAATTGCAATTGTCGGCGCCTCGGGTGCTGGCAAAAGCACTTTGCTCCATTTGCTAGGTGGCTTAGAAAAACCAGATTCAGGTCAAGTTTTATGGAATGACTGTGATATTTCACAATGGTCTAGCAAACAACTCGGACTAGAACGCAACAAATCATTAGGCTTTATTTATCAATTTCATCACTTACTGCCCGAATTTTCTGCATTAGACAATGTCGCCTTACCCTTACGCATAGGGGGTCAAACAAAAAAAATAGCACACCAAGAAGCAAAAACAATTTTATGTGAATTAGGTTTAGCACATCGAATTCATCATAGACCTTCAGAACTTTCTGGTGGCGAACGTCAACGCGTTGCAATCTCGCGTGCATTGGTGACCAAACCACGTGCTATTTTAGCAGACGAGCCCACAGGCAATTTAGATCAAGAAACAGCAAATACCGTCTTTAACAAACTTATTGAATTGAACAATGAGTTTAAATGCGCCTTAATTATGGTGACGCATTCATTAGAACTGGCATCTCACTGTCAAAATGTGTACAAGATGGACAAAGGCAGCTTGCTACAAATTAAAAAAAAGACTTCCGCATCAATTTGTTTTTATTAACGGTTGAGAAGAAAGAATGAATGAATGGTTACAAAAATTTCAGCGTCCTACGTGGTTTGAAATCTACCTGAAATTTTTTCTTAACCATTCAGTTATTTTCTGATTCTATCGCTACTAAGGGGCTTACTACTGATCCTGTTGCTCAAAATCAAAAACTTTCTCAGTTGTCATTTGGAAGCACCTAAACGAAGTATACGATTATGTCTGCCAGAAAGTGAACCTTTAGCTGCATATTGATACTAAACAAGTAACTTCAGTAATGTTTCAAGGAATTTGATATGCCAACAATCAATCCAAATGCTTCTAAACAAACAAGCCTCACAAATAACAGAGATAGCTTAACAACTCATTCTCAACACACACGAAACGTCAAACCAGATAACCATTCTTATCTTCTGAGCACAAATTCATTATTAGAATTAGCAGGAGTGGGCAGAAATAACAACCAATTTCAGTCACAAGGCCCAGGAACTGCCTCAAATACTATGGGTAGAAGCTTTCTGAGCCCTCCGACAACCGGCTCACCAAGCACCGACTGGAATACGTTGATTCAAGATTTGCTGAACCCTGGGTCACCCAGCTTTGACCCTGCAGCAGGTGCAGATTTAGTTGTTGTACTAACAAATTCAAACGACCCAGCGGAACGCCAGCTTGGAGAAGCTTTGATGCTGCAGCACGCCATACCTTTGCTCCAAGAACACCTGCTGAATTCTGAATCACCCCACTTTAGTCCTACAACGGGTATAAACTTAATTGTTGAGCTAACAAACTCAAACGACCCAACAAAACGCACGATTGGAGAGGCTTTCATGCTAAGAGCCGTGCCTTTTCTTCAAGAGCATTTGCTAAATCCTGAATCACCCCACTTTAACCCTACAATAGGTACAAATTTAATTGTTGAGCTAACAAATTCAAACAACCCATCGATACGCAAGCTTGGAGAGGCTTTTATGCTCCAAGCTATACCTTTGCTCCAAGAACACCTGCTGAAGCCTGAGTCACCCCACTTTGACCCTACAGCGGGTACAAACTTAATTATTGAGCTAGCAAATTCAAACAACCCATCGATACGCAAGCTTGGAGAGGCTTTTATGCTCCAAGCTATACCTTTGCTCCAAGGACATCTGCTGAATCCTGAATCACCCCATTTTAGCCCTACAGCGGGTACAAACTTAATTATTGAGCTAGCAAATTCAAGCGACCCAGCGAAACGCAGGCTTGGGGAGGCTTTTATGCTCCAAGCTATACCTTTGCTCCAAGAACACCTGCTGAATCCTGAATCACCTCACTTTAACCCTGCAGCGGGTACAAACTTAATTGTTGAGCTAACAAACTCAGACGACGCAGAAAAACGCAAGCTTGGAGAAGCGTTGATGCTGCAGCACGCCATACCTTTGCTCCAAGAACACCTGCTGAACCCTGAGTCACCTCACTTTGACCCTGCAACAAGCACAAACTTAATTATTAAGCTCACAAACTCAAACGACCCAACAAAACGCACGATTGGAGAGGCTTTCATGTTAAGAGCCATACCTTCACTTAACAAGCATTTGTTGAATTCTGAATCGCCCCACTTTAACCCTACAGCAGGTACAAACCTAATTGTTGGACTAACAAATTCAAATAATCCATCGATACGCAAGCTTGGAGAGGCTTTTATGTTAAGAGCCATACCTTCACTTAACAAGCATTTGCTGAATCCTGAATCGCCCCACTTTAACCCTACGGCAAGTACAAATTTAATTCTTGAGCTAACAAGTTCAAACAATTCATCGATACGCAAGCTTGGGGAAGTTTTCATGGTGCGAACCATACCGTCACTTCACAAACATTTGCTGAATTCTGAATCGCCCCACTTTAACCCTACCGCAGGTATAAATTTAATTGTTGAGCTAGCAAATTCAGATAACCCATCAATACGCAGGTATGGAGAGGCTTTCACGCTAAAAGCTATATCTTCGCTTCAAGAGCATTTGCTGAATTCTGAATCGCCGCACTTTGACCCTATAACCAGTTCAGAATTAATTTTTAAACTATTCAATTTACACAACGCAACAACAAATAATGCTTTACGAAGTGAAAGTGTAATGAATGCAATCCAAACAGTGACCCAACAACATTTGCTAAATCCTGACTCACCTCACTTTAATCCTAAAGCTGGTGAACAAATGACTACTGTGCAAAATTTACTAAAACCACTTGAACCTGGTGAAATGAGAAATCATATATAACTAAAATAACTAACTAATAACACCCTCTTGCTACTTGACTAGCAAGAGGATTAGTTCAGCTTTAAAAGCTTAAAGTTTAGATTA
>DIYC01000173.1:0-5132 GCA_002428895.1 Burkholderiales bacterium UBA6064
GAGCCAAGGTGCTAATCAGGTTGAGTATTCAGAAGCGCCGTTGATTTTTGATTTTGTATCCCCTGAATCACGGACAGGGCAAGGGCTACCCGTATTAAGTACGTTGCTCAAACAACAATTCGGCTGGGGAGTGCAAGTAACCACCTTAAAATCAGCACCTGAACCTGCCACCAGAAGTCGACTTGGTTTGGGTTCATCTTTCAGCCACCGCAGTGGCAAAGCAAACCCCTTAAGTCGGGTGTTTGTTGTCACTGTGCCAACTGCTGTGTTGGGCAGACAGCTTGATGCGGATGCAGCCAACACCCAGACACTGATGTTAATTGAATTTGAATGGCCTTCGAATAACCCATTTGACAAGGCGGACAGAAAATTGAGACTTGAAGCAGCCAACCTTCAGTTAAACCAGTTTTTACGTGAAGGAGTTCATCCGATTATTCGCTCTGATTCAACTGAAAAACCGCAGACTGCCTTGTCGTTGTTGAGTTTGTATTTGAGAAATAAAAATAGTCAGGAAATGAATTTTGGCACGTTTTATCTTGGTTTATTACCGAATCAACAGCAACAATCAAAATTTTTAGTAATGGATTCCGAAGCCTCGAGACAACTTTATAACATCACGACCAACTTAGCAATGCGCAAAAAATAAACTGATACAAGAGTGTTCAATCACAAGCGCTATTGAACACTTTTATTTTTCAATTCATTAGACCGTTTCACTATTAGCGCTCATTTTTGTATTCTGATTTAAAAAATACGTAAATGCGTTTAGAGTGATCTGTGCTGAATATCCTATTAAAGTTTTGCTATATTCAACATTGTTTCTGTTGACTGAACATGCGCTAAGAAATAATAGAAAGTCCTTTATCTTTTCTATCGTTAACCAACTAGAAGCTCGATCTTTACCAGTAAAAATTCTTTCAAGCCAATCAACTGCCTTTTTTAATTCCTCAATTTTTCCTTTTATCTCTTCATCGGTTTTTCCAAGCGGATTTTCCGTCATTTTCTCTAGCTGTTCAGCCGTTTTATTCCACCCCCAAAAATTCTCATCAAATTCTAGTGGTTCAGGTTCGCTTAAACCAGCGACACCCTCGACCGTCCCTTCCTGAACACTCTCCATCCCGACAGCAGTGACTTCTTGCCAAATAGCCGTGTCATCAAATTCTTCTTCATAAATGCGATAGTCAGCAATCTCTTCTAATTCAGGCATTTGATCTTCGTCCATCTCGATACGATGACTCACGGCATGCTGGCTATTTTCTTCATCAGAAGGAAATTCGCCATCAGATTCACTTATGGGTTTTGCAGCCTGCAATGGCGATGAAGTTTTGGTTTCAGGGTGCACGTTGTTGTACATAACCCGACATGCTTGAACCAGTTCATCCACTTGGCTACGGTGCTTATGATCAGGAATTAACGCCGATTTTTTTCCACGCGCGTTTATAATAAACTGCATGACCAATGTTCTAAACGCTGGTTCATCATTGACGTCAATCTGATTATTTGGCGTGTTACACCACTCATGAAATTGATCAAGAACCAGTAAGCTGGCCGACCGACAAATTCCTTTTGCCGAGGAAAACTGACCAGTTAAATTATTTTCAAGTTGATGATGCTCTCTAAACTCACTAAGCTGCGTATGGCATTTTAATAACATGTCACTGTTTAATGCGTACCCATCAAATTTGGGGTAAAACTCGATGAGTTGAATTTCAAATCGATCGTCTGGGTTGGTCAAGCTTTGAAGTCGAATACCCGCTGAAATTCGTTTAACACGCTCTTCTTGAGAATTGTCATCGATGTCGTTGATTACCGCAGTGACCGTATATTCCTTCCCCTCATGCTGAATTGTCAGTTCTCGCTGATCTTTATTAGCCTGCAAGCACTGTTGCAACAGGCTAGGATGCCGTGAGTCTTGCAAGGGTTTGGGGTGTTTATCTGAATTAAAAAGATGCTTGCACTGTAAAAACCCACGCTCGCTGTGAAACGACACCAAGGGTTGATTCTTATTAATACATTCAAAAAGCCGTGCGCTCATTTCATTGTTATTGTTTGAATGTGCGCACACAGAGCGTTTGGCTTTAGAATTTGGAATCAGTGAAGCAGCGGGTATTTCTGTGATCGGATTCTGTCCTGTTTGCTGCACATTCGCTTGGGCAAACACTGCACTTAAAGGGATTGCTGCGGTGGATGCATGAATGCTACCCATGGCTATTTCCTCGTATAAATAAAAAACAATTGGTAAACCCAAGCCGCTGTATAAACATCGAATACGTATTAATTATTTGAATTGGATTGTATCAGTCTGATTATTTGCAAAGACGATTTTGGTTGCTTTTTTTAAAGTGATTCCTTGGGTATGGTAAACCCTGACAATTGTCGCGTTAAGCCTAAAATCAAGGCAACCCTTTAATAGTCTTGTGCGCAGTCTACTAACTTACTTTGTGGATTTAAACGATAAATGGCCTGTAATGCCTGCATATCTTGCTCTACACCAATTAACTCAACGTAAGTTCTAGGAGGCCCTAATCTTGGCTGAATAACAACACCACTTAACCCACGACGCTCCATCTCCTGTTGATGAATCAAGGCTCGACTTTCAAGCCGAAACATTCCTAAAGAAATAGCACCCTGAAGTGGCCCAGACTCGACCATTAAAAAAGCATCCACAATTCCTAACTGCGTCAATTTTTCTAATCCAATTCCTTGTTGCACCAACGCCTGTGGCAGATACACAATATAACCGACAGGACTTCGACGAGAAACCTCACGCCATGTTCCTTGCCATTGAGCCAACGCATCAATTACCCGATTGTTTTGCTCACTTAACAGAGGTCCCCAACGCATGCATAACTCAGGTTGAGTGACTTCGTTACGCACTACTTGTTGGGCGTTTTCGATCACTGAACTTAACCCCTCACCCCCTTGCACAGTAGCGGTCATTAAGCTCTCATGTAACTGCTGCTGCTTTTTAAATTCAAGCTCCCAGGGACGAACTACGGCAATCATTTCAGCACGAAGCGCCATGGACGACGTCGCAATTTTTGCAGAAGAGAAACCATACACCGAATTCAACCCATTGAGTGCAAACAACACACCATGAATCAACACCAGTACCACGACAACAGACCACCACAGCCACTGCTTTACAAATTCAGGTTTAAACATTGTTGTAACCCTTTAAAAACGGCATTTGGAATAAGAATGACCTGGCAACCCAACGACTCTAAATTGAACCATGAATACGCTCCGCCCGCCACCCACACAACCACCTGTTCGTTAGGCCATTGCAGATGCAATAAACGAATCGCATTTTCCAAGACACTTTGTTGAGCCAGTTGCACCCCCATACAAATCGCTTGACGAGTGGATGTAGGCCATATCGCTTGATCTTGCGCTTGAAATTCAAACTGTGGCAATTGCTGGGTTGCGCTGGATAAGCTGCGCATCATTAAGTCGACTCCAGGCGCGATAAACCCACCTAAATGAACAAATCGAGAGGCAGTTTGCTGAACCAAAGAGGACTGCACCACTGCATCCACAGTGGTTGCAGTTCCAAAGCTCACCATCAAATTAACCGCAAAGGTAGATTCGGTGGCCAACGCCAAACAGCCCAACCAACGATCAATTCCTAATTGTTGATTGTGATAATACGGACAACTTAAGACAGAGCAAGCTTGCACCCGTGGCACCAGTAGAGGAACAGAACCGACCGCATGACGTAACCCCTGCAGCCAATCAAGACCCAACACAGAGGCCACAACAACATGTTGAATGGTTGGGTATTTTGAACTTAATTCTCGAAACCAATCGATTGGTTGATTGGGCAACAACAACTGTTCCGTTGCCACCACGTCGGTGGTGATCACATCAAACCCACCTTGCGATTGTTTCTGGCAAACCTGCCACTTCACCCGAGAATTACCAGCGTCAATCAACAGGAACAGAGGCATCACGACAGTATCCGCAACGACACATCGGCGTTCAAAAAAGTCTGCTTGCCCTGATCCGTTTGAATGCAGTAGGCCCCTTCGTCAGACACACCCAAAGAATAACCACTGGCAACCAACACACCATTTTGACGCAACTCGACTAAACGGCCTAAATATGCATCAAATTGATTAAAATAATCTTGGAACTGAGAAAAACCATACGATTGGGCATGCACCACTGTTTCACGCAAACGACAAGCCAACTGATACACCCACTGTGTTTTCTGATGGCCCGCTAAATGAACACCACATTGGCTGAGTGCACCACATTGAAACGATGGCGATTGCAAGGACATAAGATTTATGCCAACACCGATCACCAAATACGTGAGGCCACGATGACTGGCTGTTTGACACAACACGCCCCCCAACTTCAATTGATTCAACAACAAATCATTAGGCCATTTTAAGGCCAACCCAGAAATAGGCAACTTGCTTAACTCGCGATGCACGTCAATTCCCACCGCCAAACCCATCCAAACAGGTAAAGGAAGTTGAACCTGAAGCGCAAGACTAAAACACAAACTTTTTCCTTTTTCGCTGTACCAAGACCGACCCAATCGACCTTGCCCATGAGTTTGATGATGTGCAACAACCACAAAAGGAACACTCAAATCGCCTGTTCGACACTGATTTAATGCCCAGGAATTTGTAGAATCAATAGAATCGAACTCGATCAACTGTAAACTAGTTGGCAACGTTTTTGTTTTCATTGTTTAACGTAATTAGGCTGAACTCACTATCCTATGAAATTTATTGTACCAACCATCCAAAGAGAACAAACCTATTACGGCATGCTGATGGTTGCACTGTTAACCACATTCATTATTGTTCATTTAAGCTTATACCCCTACCTAGGCTGGAAAGACATCGGAATTGGCAGCTTTGAATATTTGACTGGGCCATGGATACCCGTGCATCAAACCATCTTGTGGGACGACATTTTTGTCAACATTTTAGCCTATATTCCACTGGGTTTAACACTCACACTGGGACTTATTCGCTTACCTAAGCGCCTAGAACTAATTCTAGTACCTATTCTTGGACTCTCGCTTTCACTCTTGCTTGAGGCTACACAAACCTGGATACCCAGTCGAGTTCCTTCAAAAATGGATGTACTGACCAACTTAATGGGCACTACTG
>DIYC01000173.1:5351-8310 GCA_002428895.1 Burkholderiales bacterium UBA6064
CGTAATTGCACATTTAATTGATCGATATCGAGTTTGGCCAACCCCCGCGCAACAATGGTTGCATCAAAAAGCGTGGATTGGTGTCATTCTGATTGGTTTATGGTTTATTTCTCTTTTTGCACCGACTGGTCACACATTCGTTTTAGGTGTTTGGCTTGGCAATTGGTTTGATGAAAGCGCCCTGCAAGGCAATAAGAGTTTATTTGGCCTGCCTGAGTGGCTTATCCTAAGTGCAGAACAGTGGTTGCTGCAACTGGGTAGTTTATGTTTTTTACTCGCCATGTTAATGATTGGCTTGCTTCAAGTTCAACGCAAAAGACCTAAATTCTGGCTATCGATTGCCTTGCTAATCGGCAGTTTAATCGTTAGTCAACTCCATTGGTTAATTAATCATAGCTTGCTAGACTGGCTGAATGCAACCAAGCAGTTGATAACCAAAAACTACATACCGGTTATCATGAGCATGATGATCGTATTGTGTCTGATTTATTACCAAGCATCTAGTCGACTCATCACCCGTTTGTCCCTAACACTCATTGTATTCGGCTGGATCATCACGATTCTGTTTCCAGGTATTTATCCTCCTGAACTACTACAAGGCGGCCAAGGCATCACAAAAATTTTCCGCGATTTACAGCAAGCCAGTGCCTGGGTTGGCCAAGCTTGGCCGTTACTTAGCCTGATCGTTTTAACTTTTGTGTGCGTAGAACCCCCACAACTTAAGCGATAATACCGGATGAACCAAATTAACACTCTATTTCATGAGCCACTTTAAACATCACGTTTTTTTCTGCATCAATCAACGTGACAACACTGAAACCAGCTGCGAAAAGTTTTGCGCCAGTCGATTACAAAACTACGCAAAACAACGTATTGCCGCCCTTCAATTAAACGGCACTGGGAAAATTCGCATGAACAAGTCAGGTTGCCTCGATCGCTGCGAGCAAGGGCCCGTAATGGTTGTGTACCCTGAAGCAATTTGGTACACCTACCTAGACGAAAGCGATATCGATGAAATTATCGAGCAACACCTCATTGCCGGTAAACCCGTTGAAAGACTCAAACTCAAATGAATGCACAAACTCTTCATGAAATTTGGAGTCTTTCAAACGTTCAAGCCGAGGTATCGATCGACTTACCCAAACATCCACCCAAAGGGCTTGCTGTCATTGCTCACCCACACCCGTTATTTGGGGGTACTCAAGACAACAAAGTGGTGCAAACCATTGCCCGTGCCATGCTTGTTTTGGGCTATACAACCGTTCGCTTTAACTTCAGAGGCGTAGGGCAATCTAGCGGGCAACATGATCACGGCCTAGGCGAAATTCACGACTTAACTGAAATTGTTCAACACGCTTATCAGAACAAAATTGCCAACGAATTAAAGCATCAGCCTATCGCCTTAGCTGGTTTTTCTTTTGGTGCATACGTCATAAGCCACAGCGCCCGTTTGCTTGAAGAAAAAGGGTTGCCTATCGGTAAACTTGCACTGGTTGGCACGGCTACAAGCCGTTTTCAAGTGGCACAAGTCCCACAAAACAGTTTAATCATTCATGGCGAACAAGATGACACCGTTCCATTACAATCTGTATTAGATTGGGCGCGGCCACAAAACTTACCCGTTGTGGTACTACCTGGCGTAGAACATTTTTTTCATGGTCAATTGCCATTACTAAAAAATATAATCGTTAGCTATTACCCCAATTCAATTTAATCGCCTTATGTTGACATTATCAATAGGAGTTTTCCTTGAAATTAAGCCGTTTTAAGCATTTTACACATCAAATAACACGATTGGGTAAGGCCCTTATTCTTGGTAGTCTCTTGGTCGCCTCCCCTGCAATGGCAATTAAAATGCCACCTCCCGAAGTGGGCGCCAAAGGCTACTTATTAATCGACTTAACCACTGGGCAAGAGCTAGCAGAATTCAACAGCAACGAACGACTAGAACCCGCTTCATTAACCAAACTGATGACCGCTTATATGGTTTTTTCTGCGCTTGAAAACAAACAAATTCAACCCGATCAGAAAGTACCCGTATCCACCAACGCCTGGAAAGCCGTTGGCTCACGCATGTTTATCGAACCCAATCGAGATGTCACCGTGGATGAACTGGTACATGGCATGATCATCCAATCCGGTAACGATGCAACTACTGCATTGGCTGAGTTACTTGCAGGGGATGAAAACAATTTTGCTCGACTCATGAATCAGCAAGCTAAACAACTGGGTATGACGAACACCAACTTTGAAAATGCCACCGGTCTGCCGGGCCCGCAACACTACACCACCGCCAGCGACTTAGCCAAACTGGCCAGTGCGATTATTCAACACTTCCCAGAATACTATCGCTACTACAGCATTAAAGAATATGCCTACAATGGCATTACCCAAAAAAACCGCAATCGCTTGTTGTGGATTGACGAAAGCGTCGATGGCATGAAAACAGGTCACACCAGCTCGGCAGGATACTGTTTAGTCAGCTCAGCAAAACGCACTTTACCCAATGGTGTAGAAAGACGTCTTCTTTCAGTTGTTTTAGGAACTGAAAGCAGTGAAGCCCGCGCTCAAGAAAGTTTAAAATTACTCAATTACGGCTTTCAAACGTATGAAACCGTTAAGCTTTATTCTGCACAACAAGCTGTTTCAACCAGCACGGTATACAAAGGCGAAAGCAAAGAAGTTCGCATCGGCTTAACCGAAGATTTATTAATTAACGTGCCACGCGGCATGGCCAATCAGCTTGAAGCCGTGGTGCAACGGCAAAATAAACTGATTGCTCCTATTCAAAAAGGCACCAAATTAGGCACTATTCAGCTTAAACTAAACGGTGAAGTATTGCTGACCAAACCCTTGCTGGCCTTACAAGACATTACCGAAGCCGGCCTATTTGGTCGACTCATCGACACCGCTAAGTTATGGATGAACGATGATGAAGAACCCACAACCGCCAATTGAA
>DIYC01000005.1:0-8474 GCA_002428895.1 Burkholderiales bacterium UBA6064
GATGCCGTAATAACGCTCGGACATGAGGCGATTGGTCTCGGCCAAATCGAGGTCTCGTTTTAAGCGATCTAATGATTTGAGTAGTCGTTGTGCTTCTTCGGCAACCACTAAATCGTTGGCGTGGGCTGCTGTAGGGGCTGTCAACAACAGAGAAACTGCCAACACGCTTGAAATCACGGACAAAGAACAAGAGCACAACGAAGTTCTTTGAAAGGTTTCAGATTTGATTACTTTTAGACTGCTCATACAACTCACCATTGGTCAATGGGTTACAACTTTAAGTACTTTACAGCGAGGAGTGAGTGTTATAAATAACTAAAAGGTGTTGCTTTAGAGTTTAAAAAGGTTAACTAGTTTATAGTGTGTTTTTTTAGTTACCCCCTCTTAAGCAAAAACAGATTGATTTCTGAAAAAAACTTAGATTTAATCAATATAAGAAATTCTAAATTAAACACAACTGAACATGACGCATAAAAAATTAACCCCAGAAGAGCTTACCGACTTATGTAACACAGCTTCAAAAGCTTGGGAAAAAGCCTTAAGCACTGCGACTCTAATTACCTTTACTTGGAAACAACAAAAATATCAATCCAGGCTGAGTCAGTTACGCATGCGAGTCGAAACCACAAAAGGCGAACTGGTTGCTGTGCGCCAGTTTAAACCTAAACCAACCCTCGATTTATAAAGCAACAACACCCAATACCCAAAACTAAGGTGCCAATCGCTGAATGAGCCAATTTGAATTCTGAAATTGAAAAGCGATTCGATCGTGCAACCTAGATTCTCGACCTTGCCAAAATTCAAAGTAATTTGGTTTTAAACAATACCCACCCCAAAAACTGGGGCGTTTAGGGTTTTGACCAAAATCATTCTTTACCTGCTTAAATCGTTGTTCAAGCACTTCGCGGCTTTCAATTGATTTACTTTGTGGGCTAGCCCACGCGCCAAGGCGACTGCCCAAAGGCCTTGTAAGATAATAAAGATCCGAAGATTCAGAAGAAGTTTTTTCGACAAATCCCTCAATCCGAATTTGACGCTCTAATTCAGGCCAGTAAAAAAGTAACGCAGCCTGAGGATTGGCTTCCAAATCAACGCCTTTTCGACTGTGATAATTCGTAAAAAACACAAAACCCGAATGATCAAACGCCTTTAACAATAAAATTCTTGCGCTAGGTTTACCATCAGGGCTTACCGTGCACACTGTCATCGCGTTGGGCTCGGGTAGTTCGGCCTGAAGAGCCTGATCAAACCATTGCTGAAATAAATCGACCGGCGATTTGGGAACCAAGGCCTCATCTAAACTACCTTGCATGTACTCCTTACGTAAACCTGCAATACTCATTTTATTTTTTAATCGCTTCCACTGAAATTAACACTTTAACATTCGGATTAAAACCCATATCAACTGCGTAATCAACCCCAAAGTCAACCCGATTAAATTGAGCTGTAGCCGTTGCGCCACAGGCTTCACGTTTTGCAAAAGGATGCATCTTACAATTAAAATGATCAATTGTAAGATTCACAGGTTTTGTGACGCCCTTCATGGTCAGATCACCTAAAACCCGAACAAGTTTTTTATTTTCAAATTCCATGGTGTGACCCACATAACGAATCTCAGGAAATTTCTCAGAATCAAGCATTTTAGGACCAATGGCTTTTTCGTTCATTTTGTCATGACCAAAATCCATTGAGTCGGCTTGAATTACCAATTCAACCCGTCCTGTTTGTTGATCAGGATCATAAACAATCACACCTTCGGTTTTATTAAACTTTCCACGCCACAAAGAAAGCCCCATGTGATCTGCTTCGAACGAAGGGTAAGTATGGCTTGGGTCAATCACATAAGTGGTTTCAGCCAATGCATGCGAACACAATAACAGGCCACTACAAACAAAAATCCATTTGGCAACAAATAATTTCAAAATATTCCCCTTTAAGACCATCAGCACAATTTACGTTATTTAGAAGGCACAACCATTTTAAAATCAATCACAACCTCATCATTCACCAAAGCTTCGTCAGCCCAATCACCTTGACCAACACCATAATCAAGACGCTTAATCGAAAATTTCCCCGAAAAATGATGTAATCCATTTGCAGTGTTTACTTTAACGGGAAAACGAATATCTTTTGTCACGCCACGAAGCGTAAATCGACCATTTGCGAATAAAGTCGCTTCTTTACGACTCACACCTGTCAATTCAAACAATGCCTGTGGGTAACGAGTCGAAAAAAACCAATCTTCACCTGCAACTTCTTCGTTATACAACGGATCGCCTAAGTCGTAACTCGCAGTGTTCACACTCAATTGTGCGCGTGTTGTCTCAAGCTGAGCAGAGTCATAAAACACACGGCCTTCAAATTGTTTAAAATCGCCTGAAACTGGGATGCTAAATTGAGTAAAAGTCGCCTGCAATGAGCTTTTACTTGGATCAATCGTTTGCCAAGCTGGCTCGTTGGCCCACGCCTGAGTTACCGTAAAAAGCGAAAGAAACAGCACAACAACTATTTTTTTAAACATAAATTTCAACCCGTACTTAAAAAGCTAAACATTTTTTGAAACAAATTTCATACGGTCAAGCAGTCGCTCTTGATTCATAAAATGATGCTTTAATGCCATCACAATGTGGCCGACAATCAAGACTATTAACACCTTTGAGAAAGACTCGTGCAATATACGAAATAATTCTTTTAACTCGGCATTTTTTTCAATTAACGTTGGCAATTCGATTAAACCCAACCAAACCACCGGAAACCCAGCCGCTAAGCTAAACAAATAACCCCATATAGGCACCAGCACCATACACACATATAATGCAAAATGACCAAGCTTCACCCACATTGCTTGACGTTTAGACCAATCATCTGGGTAAGCTGGAACACGGGATAAAGAACGAACAACAATTCGCACAAGAATTAAAAAAAACAAACTAACACCTAACCACTTGTGCCAATTATACAGTTTTAATTTTATCGGTGTAATTCCAGGAATTGACACCATATATAACCCAACACACACAGCAACCAACAAGCCAACCGCCATAAACCAATGAATCAACACTAAGAAACGATTATAGTGACTCACTGTGAATTCTTGAACTTGAACAGACAAAATACTCTCCTAACTCTTGAATAAAAATGAATCACATCCGAATTATTCAAATGAATTTATCTTTTCTTGAAACACGAATCGCCACACAGTTTGTGAGAAATCGGAATTTAGAAGTACAATGTTAAGTTAACCTACTTAAAAAGTTAACTTAAAGCACTAGTTTTCGCAAATTTTTAACATTTTTCACTGAGACATCGTATGAGCGATTCAAACGACGAACACGAACTAATCATTAAATCACCCAAACAACTAATTTATGTAGTAATTGCAGCCTTTTTAATCCCGATTGTTGTTATTTTATTACTTGTTTCTTACGTTAATTCAGCCAGTAAACCTCATGCTGGCACCGACGCGATGTCAGACCAAGCAATTAAACAACGTTTAGCGCCTGTCGCTCAAATCGCATTTGAAGATGCAAGCGCACCTAAAATTCTCAAAACCGGCCTTGAGGTCTATCAGTTAGCCTGCGCAGCTTGCCACAACTCCGGTGCAGCAGGTGCTCCCATTTTAGGTAATACCGAACAATGGGCTAAACGATTGCCTCAAGGGTTTGACACACTTGTCAGCCACGCAATTAATGGTATCGGCGCTATGCCGGCCAAAGGTGGAAATGCTAACTTAGACAACATTGAAGTCGCACGTGCAGTAGCACACATGGGCAATCAAGTGGGCGCCAACTACACTGAACCTAACCCAGCTCCACAATAATCAAGCGATGCATGAACTCAACTCTTACTGAAACCTAGAAGTTTTGAGTTCGCAAAAAATTACCTTACCAAGCAGCCGATTTAAAAACAATCAGCTATTTATTTTTAATAGACTTTTAAGTGCTCCCAAACGATCTTTTGGAGACAACTTTGGAGTCTCATCTGGCAAATGCTTATCCTCTTGAAGCTTAAGCTCAGCAATAAAACGAGAAGGTAAACACGGTACAAACTCTCGTCCTTTCTTTCGACGCTTGCAATAAGTGATCGTTAAGCTTCGCTGCGCACGAGTCACTCCCACATACATTAATCGACGCTCTTCTTCTAAACGCTCATTCGTCAGTTCACGATGTTGCTGCTCACCAAAATTTGGCAAAATAGACTCTTCACACCCCACCAAAAGTACATGGCCAAACTCCAAGCCTTTGGCTGCGTGTAAAGTGCTTAGCTGAACAGCATCTGGCGTTGATGATTCATTTTGACGATCTAACATCGTGATTAAGGCCACACGCTGAGCTAACTCCACTAAATTTAACTGGTCTTCCTCGGCTTTTGCAGACATCCATTTGACACAATCAAGCACATTTTGCCAACGCTGCTGCGCACCACGCTCGTCATGCTGCTCATACAACCATTGCTCATAATCAACTGACTTTAATAACTCTGACAACAACTCACTGGCTGGCTCAATCCGCACCCGCTCTTCTAAACGATTAATAAAGTGGCCAAATGTACGTAATGCCTCAATCATGCTAGGCGTTAAATATTGCTCTGCACCCGTTTCAAAAATAGCTTCAAATAAACTAATTTCTCGTTTAGCCGCATACATACCTAAACTCTCTAAAGTTTTTTGACCTATGCCGCGTTTTGGCGTGGTAATTGCACGAATAAAAGCAGGGTCATCCTGCGAATTTGCAATCAGACGCAAGTAAGCCATGATATCTTTAATTTCAGAACGTTCAAAAAAACTTTGTCCTCCACTTAACACGTAAGGAATTTTTTGCCGTCTAAGCGCTTGTTCTAACAACCGAGCTTGAAAATTATTACGATACAAAATCGCATAATCACTGTATTTAGCACGATGCTCAAACTTATGACCACTGAGCATCATGGCCACTTGCTCTGCTTCCTGTTCTTCATCATTCATCGCTTTAACAAGAATCGGTTCGCCAGCGCCAAGCTCGCTCCACAAAGTTTTTTGAAACAACTTTGGGTTGTTTTCAATTAACCGGTTAGCTGCCTGCAAAATACGAACTGTTGAACGATAATTTTGTTCAAGCTTAATCACCTTAAGCAAGGGGTAATCTTCAGTTAATGTTTTCAAGTTCTCAAGGGTAGCACCACGCCAAGCATAAATAGCTTGATCATCATCACCCACTGCCGTAAACATCGCTCTTGGGCCCGCGATTTGTTTTAATAAATCATATTGACAAGCATTGGTGTCTTGCACTTCATCAACCAACAAATAGCGCAATTGATTTTGCCAACGTTCACGGACTTGTGCGTTAACTTGTAATAAACGAGTTGGTTTTAAAATAAGATCATCAAAATCGACCGCCTGGTACGCTGTCAAAGTAGCTTCATAACTCGCATAGAGACGAGCAAGCTGAGCTTGCTCTTCATTTTCAGCGTGTTGCAAAGCGTGTTGTGGCAAGATCAAGGCATTTTTCCACAAAGACAATTGATTTTGCGCGTTTTTAATCAATTGCTTATCTGTTGTTACCAACAATTGCTGAATTAACCCATAAGCGTCTGTGGAGTCTAAAATTGAAAATCGTTGTTTCAAACCCAATTCACGATATTCCTGGCGAATTATTTTCAATCCAAGTGAATGAAAGGTGCACACCAACAACCCTTTTGACTGAGTGCTGTTGAGTAAACTTGAAATTCGCTCTTGCATCTCTTTGGCTGCTTTATTGGTAAAGGTTACTGCTGCAACGTTTTGTGAATTTACCCCGCGATCAAGCACCAAATGAGCAATTTTTTGCGTAATCACTCGAGTCTTACCAGACCCTGCCCCTGCTAACACCAAACATGGTCCATCAATATAGTGTACAGCTTGACTCTGCGCTTTATTTAATCCTGTCATGTCATTCCGCTTATAACTCAGAGGGGTCTACTTCCAAATACCAACGAACTGGCGTTTTTTTTACTTCTAACAATTCAAGCCAATGATCCAAAAATTGGTGCAACACGCGCCGACTGTTTGATTCGATTAACATATGAGCCCTTTCAATCTGCGCAACTCGTAAAACGGCCAAAGGCACTGGGTCACACAAATGAATACCCTGAACCTTCAGTTCAAGTGCCACCTGTTTTGCCCAAGCTAAAAACTCAAAACACTCGGAAAATTTTTTATGATCGGCACGCAACAATGCTTGAAAGGAAAAGGGAGGCATTCGCGCCTGTTTGCGTGCAAGCATTTCAAAATTAGCAAATTGCTCATAGTCCTGACGCTCTAACGCTTTCAACAAAGGATGATCGGGATAACGTGTTTGCACCCACATGGTTGCTTCACCTGCTCTTCGGCCTGCTCTACCTGACACCTGCATCAATTGAGAAAATAAACGTTCGGGCGCTTTATAAGCATGCGATACCAATGCAGCATCGCTGTTTAAAGCAATCACTAAACGTATGTTGGCAAAATCGTGGCCTTTGGTAATCATTTGAGTACCAATTAAAATATCAGCATGACCTAAGTTCACTGAATTAAGCAACACCTCAAGCTCACCCTTTTTTCGAGTGCTGTCAGAGTCTATCCTCAAAATTCTTGCCTGAGGAAACAAAGACTGTAACTGTTCCTCAATCCGCTGAGTTCCTCTTCCAAATGATTTTAAATCTTGATTCGAACACTCAGGACAAAACCCACTGAGTGGCTGACAAGCACCACAATAATGGCAGCGCAAAGTTCGTTCTTGCTTATGCCATACTAGGCTAACGGAACATGCAGAACAACTTGCAACCCAACCGCAATGTTGGCAGCCCAGTTGTGGGGCATAACCCCGACGGTTTAAAAAAACTAACGCTTGCTGACCATTCGCAAGACAGACTCTTAACGCATCAATCACAGGGGCCGCTAAACCATGAGTTATCTGACAGTTTCTTGTATCAACACACCGAACTTTTGGTAAAGACGCACCAAGTACTGCTCTTTTCTTCATGATCAGCAAATGATAATCATCATCCTGGCAATGCTTCCATGTTTCTATCGAAGGTGTAGCACTTCCTAATACAATTGGAACATTCTGATACTTTGCGGTTAATACTGCAATATCACGCGCGTTGTACTTCATTCCGTCCTGTTGCCGATAAGAAGGATCATGCTCCTCATCAACAATAATTACTTTTAAAAAAGGAATTGGAGTTAAAACCCCTAAACGAGTTGCAATAATAATTTCAGCTTGTCCGCTCACCACTTTAAACCAATTTTTAGTACGCTCCAACTCTGATAAATTACTATGCAACAAAACCACCGATCGTATCTTGAAGTAATTCTGATAAAGAGCAAACGCTGCAGGTGTCAAATTAATTTCCGGTAATAAAATTAATGCCTGCCCCCCGCCTTTCAGCATCGCTTCAAGATATTGTAGATACACTTCTGTTTTACCACTTCCGGTCACACCCCACAGCACAAACACATTAAACCCTTGTCGACCCAACAACGAACTTAATACCTCCGACTGCTCTGCTGTTAAGGTGTGACCCATTGATTGAGATTGAGGCACGATGCCACACTCGTCTTTATCAATCGGTACTTTAATTTTACGAATCTGCTCTTTCGTTGATTCATGATTTAAAACGGAATTCAAACTTTTTTTAACCATAACCGGTTCTTGATTGTTTGCACTTAGTACTCTTAATGCTTTGGGTAATGACTCTAAAGCCGCCATTCCTTTAGGATAATGATAATAAGACGCACAAAAATCGATCAACTGAAACCAAACTTCATTTAAATAAAGTCCATCATCTAACACTTGTTGTATATCTAAAGTCATGAACGTGGGACTTTGCTCGAGTGGCCAAACATTGAACACAACCGCAACCAATTGGCGATGACCAAACTGAACCACCACACGTTGCCCTCGCCGTGGCTGGGCATCTAAAAAAGGCCAATGGTAGGTGTATAGCTTTGAAACGGGCACGTTCAGCAAAACATCAACAAATAAATTTAACGTTGTATCATTTTGACTGCGATCCAAGTTCGTGAAATTTTCTTGAGAAATTACTTGAAGATCCTCCCCTATACGAGTGGTTTTCTTGTTCATCTCAGTATGGGGAAAAAAATGTGGATAACTTTGTGGAAATTTTTATAAAAAAATAACGCATACTATTTGTTTTTATGTTAGGGAACACTACAATTGATGTTAATTATTTAATAATCAATTGATATCAATAAGTTATAAAATAGTCGTGTGGATAAAAATTAATTAATAGCGAGCCTTAACAAACAAACATCACGTTAAAAAATGTGTATAAGTTATTATTTAAGATGTAATTGTTGACTGTAACTATGGACAGTTTCAACCAAAACAGCTACCGAATCTGGAGGGGTGTACTGAGAAATTCCGTGCCCTAAATTAAACACATGGCCAACACTTTTTCCTGACCGAGAATAACTTTCTAGCAAACCAATCACTTGATCCTTAATTTGCTGTGGC
>DIYC01000005.1:8682-34377 GCA_002428895.1 Burkholderiales bacterium UBA6064
CTGCAAATAAGACACAAGGATCTAAATTACCTTGAATTGCACAGCGATCACCTACCAATTGACGAGCTACCTGTAAATTGACTGTCCAATCAACACCCAAGGCATCAGCACCAGAATTTGCCATTTTTTCGAGCCATAAACCCCCACCTTTTGTAAAAATAATACTGGGGATATTCTCAGTAAAGCTTCCACGGTTGATGACTGTTTTTAAGCTCTGAATTATTTTTCGAGTGTATGACAAACTAAATACTTCGAACGCATTGTCTGCCAACAAGCCACCCCAGCTATCAAACACCATAACAGCTTGAGCACCGGCGTAAATTTGAGCGTTTAAATACTGCGTTACAGCTTCAGTTGTCACGGACAAAATATGGTGTAACAAATCGGGGCGATGATACATCATCGATTTAATTAAGCGAAAATCTTTACTTGCGCCACCTTCGATCATATAACATGCAAGGGTCCATGGACTGCCTGAGAAACCAATCAGTGGAACACTTCCGTCTAAGGCTTTTCTGATGGTTCTGACTGCGTCAAAAACATACTCTAAACGTTCTTGAACCGGATCATTTCGTAACTGATACACATCAATTTCTGTACGGATTGGTCTTTCAAACTGTGGCCCTTCACCCTCACTGAAATATAAACCCAAACCCATCGCATCTGGAATAGTCAAAATATCAGAAAATAAAATGGCTGCATCAAGTGGATATCGCTTTAATGGCTGCATTGTGACTTCACAAGCTGCGTCTGGATTTTTACATAAATCCATAAAACTACCCGCTTCAGAACGAGTTTTTCGATATTCGGGCAGGTATCTACCTGCTTGCCTCATCAGCCAAATCGGTGTATATTCAGTGGGTTGTCGACGCAATGCTCTTAAAAAGACGTCATTTCGAACAGGTATAAAATCTGACACAAAACTTTCCGTTGTAGGAAATGAAATAAAAAAACAAAAACACCGAGTACCCTAAAATTTGCTTATAACTTAGCTATGCCATAACAAACACAAAGAGTTATTTGTTACTAGGCACCTTCTGCAACCAATGCTTCACTCATTTGCTCAATGCAGCGCAAAATGTGATCATCCAATACATCGGCTGAAACATGCTGCCAATCAAGTCTGTTCACAAAAAGAACTTCCCCTTTATCGCCAGCTGCAAACCAAGTTGGAATTGGTGTGGCAGTAGCCATTTCACGATTTGATAAAAGCAATTTTTTACACGTATTCAAATTATCTGCGCGAAACCGAGGTAGTTCAATAAAAATATCCATCCAATGGATACCTTCCATTTGGCCACTCAGCAAAAAGACAGGGTGATCTTTGAAATAAAAATAGGTCAAAGAGTTAACTTTTTTTGTTGGTCGTTTTTTCGCTAAGTTGTTTAATAGCTGTTCAAAAGAATCATTTACCATTTTTTTCACTTTGCAATATTGATGATAATGTTAAGAGTCTAACTTAGAAAACACAATAGATAAAGCCAAAATTATATCTTGGCTTTACTATTTAAGTAGTTAATTGAAATTAATTAATCAAATCAATAAGAAATCACATTAAATTAGATTCGTTTAATACGATTTTCGTAAATGCCTGATTGCCCCTAACTTTGCAATTGCAACGGCTAATTCAGCTTGTGCTGTTGCGTAATCAATTGAACTACCTTTATTCGTCATCGCTTCTTGTGCACTTTTTTTAGCCTTAATCGCTTTTTCCTCATCAATATCTTGAGCTCGGATTGCAGTATCCGCTAAAACAGTCACTCTGTTAGGCTGAACTTCTAAAATACCGCCTTGAACAAAAATCACTTCTTGATGATCTTTATCTGCCAAATGAACCCGTACCGAACCAACATTAATACTAGTAATCAACGGTGAATGCTTCGGATAAATTCCTAACTCACCTTGTGATCCTGGTAACGAAACAAATTTTGCTTGGCCTTCGAACAGTAATTTTTCAGCGCTGACTATATCAACCTGTATGGTCGCCATAATACTTCCTTATATACACTGGGCTTACAATTGGAATCCCATGTTGACAAACAGAGAATCAAAGATTTTTCGCTTTTTCAAACGCTTCCTCAATAGTTCCAACCATATAAAACGCCTGTTCGGGTAAAGCATCACATGCACCCTCAACGATCATTTTAAAGCCTTTAATCGTATCTTTTAGCGAAACATACTTACCAGGAGCACCAGTAAATACTTCTGCAACGGTAAAGGGTTGAGACAAATACCGTTGAATTTTCCGTGCCCTTGACACAATTAATTTATCTTCAGGTGATAATTCGTCCATTCCAAGAATAGCAATAATGTCTCGCAACTCTTTATAGCGTTGTAATGTAGACTGAACAGCACGCGTTACTTCATAGTGCTCATTACCAATAATTAATGGATCCACTTGTCGAGAAGTTGAGTCAAGCGGATCAACGGCAGGATAAATACCTAAGGCTGCAATGTCTCGTGATAACACAACAGTAGCATCTAAATGCGCAAAAGTGGTTGCAGGCGATGGGTCGGTTAAGTCATCTGCTGGCACATAAACTGCCTGAACTGATGTAATTGAACCTTTTTTGGTAGAGGTAATTCGCTCTTGTAGACGCCCCATTTCTTCAGCCAAAGTAGGTTGATACCCTACGGCAGACGGCATACGACCGAGTAACGCAGATACTTCTGTACCTGCAAGTGTATATCGATAAATGTTATCGACAAACAACAACACATCTCTTCCTTCATCACGAAAGTACTCAGCCATAGTCAACCCTGTCAAGGCAACACGAAGTCTATTTCCTGGTGGCTCATTCATTTGACCATAAACTAAGGCGACCTTATCAAGAACATTTGAATCTTTCATTTCATGGTAAAAGTCATTGCCCTCTCGAGTTCTTTCCCCAACACCTGCAAAAACAGAATAACCACCATGCTGTTTAGCAATATTGTTAATTAATTCCATCATGTTGACTGTTTTACCGACACCTGCACCACCAAATAAACCAACCTTACCGCCTTTTGCAAAAGGACAAATTAAGTCGATCACTTTAATACCGGTTTCAAGAAGTTCTTGAGAAGGTGATAAATCCTCAAATTCAGGAGCAGATTGGTGTATAGGTCGCCTTTCAATGGTTGCCACTTCACCTGCCTCGTCAATCGGGTTTCCAAGCACATCCATGATACGGCCTAATGTTCCTTGACCCACCGGAACTGAAATGGGAGCACCTGTAGATTTAACAGTCATGCCACGCCTCAAACCTTCAGATGAACCCAAACAAATTGTCCGAACTAGACCATCACCAAGTTGCTGCTGCACTTCGAGTGTCAGTGCACTGCCTTCCATAACAAGCGCTTCATAAATTTTTGGCATTGAGTTTCGTGGAAACTCCACATCAATTACAGCGCCAATACACTGTACAATTTTACCTTCACTGATTGCTGTACTCATTCTAAATATCCTTTAAATTAATTGCTTTCACTTTCTTTAAACAGCTGCAGCGCCACCCACGATTTCTGCCAATTCTTTGGTAATGGAAGCTTGACGCGCTTTATTGTAAGTAAGCTTTAATTCTGAAATAACGTTCTTTGCATTGTCTGAAGCAGCTTTCATGGCAACCATCCTTGCTGATTGCTCAGAAGCCATATTTTCAGTAACAGACTGATAGACCAAAGCCTCAATATAACGGGTCAAAAGTTCTTGTATTACAGATCTTGGGTCTGGTTCATAAATGTAATCCCAGGTATGCTCACTGGCTGAAAGCTCGATTTTTTCTCCTGATAGTGGCAGCAATTGTTCAAAAACTGCTTCTTGCTTCATGGTATTAATGAATCGCGTGTAAGCCAAGTAAACCACATCAATTTCACCTGATGCAAAAGCATCAAGTTGTACCTTGACTGCACCAATCAGTGCATCTAATTGTGGCGTATCACCAAGCTGTACCGTTGAGGAGATTAAATCAACGCCTGCTCTACGAAAATAACCAAGTCCTTTTGAGCCTATTGCAGTTGCTTTAGTATGAATTCCATTTTTTTTAAAATGTTCCATTTTTTGATTAACTAAGCGCAACACATTGGTGTTTAGGCCACCACACAAGCCTTTATCTGTCGTCACAACAATGACCCCAGCATTCACAATTGACTTACGTTCAATCATAAATTCATGCTTGTAGTCGGGCGATGCTTTAGCAAGATTAGCGCAAATTACACGGACTTTATCTGCATAAGGTCTTGCTGAACGCATTCTTTCCTGAGCCTTGCGCATTTTTGAAGCGGCAACCATTTCCATTGCTTTTGTGATCTTTCGAGTGTTTTGAACACTCTTGATCTTGCTTCGAATTTCTTTCATTCCTGACATATTTTCTTCCTTGGACTGTCATTTAGATTAATTATGTCCAAATGACAGCAACACGCTTGTCTCTAGAAATTAGTAGGTACCTGTTTTCTTAAAAGCTTGAATCGTTTTTTTCAAGGCTTCTTCATCCTCTTTAGAAAGCTCGTTTGTTTTCTCAATACGATTTACAATGTCTTGATGATTTAAAAGAACCTCTTGCCTTAATCCAGATTCAAATGAAAGAATTTTTGCAACCTCAATGTCGTCCAAATAACCACTGTTAACAGCAAATAAAGACAAAGCCAATTCCCAGGTTTGCATGGGCTTATATTGTGGCTGTTTGAGTAACTCGACAACCCGCTTACCTCGTTCTAGTTGCTGACGAGTTGCATCATCAAGATCTGATGCAAATTGTGCAAATGCAGCCAACTCACGGTATTGAGCAAGGTCTGTACGAATACCACCAGACTGTTTTTTAACCACTTTAGTTTGTGCAGCACCACCTACACGTGATACAGAAATACCGGCGTTAATAGCAGGCCGAATGCCTGAGTTAAACAAGTCAGTTTCTAGGAAAATTTGCCCGTCTGTAATTGAAATCACATTGGTTGGCACAAACGCAGTCACATCGCCTGCTTGCGTTTCAATAATAGGAAGCGCAGTTAAAGAACCTGTTTTACCTTTAACTTCACCTTTAGTGAATTTTTCGACATACTCTGGATTTACCCGTGCAGCACGCTCTAATAGGCGGGAATGCAAATAAAAAACGTCACCTGGATAGGCTTCTCGACCTGGAGGCCTTCTCAGCAATAAGGAAATTTGACGATAGGCAACCGCTTGCTTTGATAAGTCATCATAAACAATTAATGCGTCTTGGCCACGATCACGAAAATACTCGCCCATTGTACAACCAGAATAAGGAGCAAGGTATTGCATAGCAGCGGAATCTGATGCGGCAGAAGCCACAACAATCGTGTAGTCCATTGCACCATGCTCTTCTAATTTCCTTACTACGTTCTGAATTGAGGAGGCTTTTTGACCAACCGCCACATAGACACATGTAACGCCTTTACCTTTTTGATTAATGATTGCATCGACTGCGACCGCTGTTTTTCCGGTTTGCCGATCACCAATAATTAATTCTCGTTGGCCACGACCAATTGGAACCATTGAATCGATCGCTTTAATACCTGTTTGCAAAGGCTGAGACACAGATTGACGTTCAATCACTCCAGGCGCCACCTTTTCGATCACATCAGTCAGTTTAGTGTGTATCGAACCTTTACCATCAATTGGTTGACCCAACGAGTTAACAACTCGACCACACAACTCTGGGCCGACCGGAACCTCTAAGATTCGACCAGTACATTTTACAAAATCACCCTCAGTAATGTGTTCATAATTTCCTAAAATCACCACACCCACTGAATCACGCTCAAGATTTAATGCTAAACCAAACGTGTTTTGTGGAAACTCCAGCATTTCACCTTGCATCACATCGGATAATCCGTGTACCCTGCAAATACCATCAGAAACAGAAATTACCGTTCCTTGCGTTCTTATATCAGCATCAACTCCAAGACTTTCAATACGTCTTTTGATTAGTTCACTGATCTCAGAAGGGTTTATGTGCATTTATTTGCTCCAATTTTTGTTAAGCTTTATTAGGCTATTAAAGCCACTCTCATCGCTTTTAACTGCGCCCGTACAGAAGTGTCGTACTCCTGATCGCCAACTGTTACTCGAATACCACCTATGAGATGTGGATCGATTTTTAGTATTGGCTTTAACTTGCAACAGAATTTTTTTTCTAAAATAGGGATGATTTCTTGAATTTCTTGTTCGCTCATTTCAAAAGGCGATGTGATTACTGCTTCAGATACACCTTCGCCCTTACTTTTTAAATCACTAAACTGCCTAAAAATTTCAGGTAGCGCCTCAATTCTTGAGTTATCAACAACTGCCTCAAGAAAATTTTTGGCGGATTTAATCTCAGAGGTTTTAGAAATCTCTAGCAATAAACAAACTATATTTTCGCTAGTGAGCTTAGGATTATCTAAAACATTCTTAACTTCTGATTGCTCAACAAGTTTTGCCCAAGCACCCAACCAAGAAAACCAATTTTGCTGGCTTCCTTCGTTGCAGGCAACCTGATACACAGCCTCAGCATAGGGCCTTGCTATTGTTGAAATTTCTAACATATTGGATCCTTAATTCGATTTAAAGTTCAGCTTTTAATCGATTTAACAGCTCTGAGTGCTCTTGCTTACTAATTTCTTTTTGAAGAATTTTTTCTGCGCCCTTAACAACCAAGTCACTAAGTTGCTCTCTAAGCTGCTCTTTGGCTTGCGCAGCCAAACGATTTGATTCTTCTGCCGCCTTTTCTAAAATCATCTTCGTTTCAAGTTCTGCTTTATGATGAGCTTCCTCAATAATTTTTTGAGCCAATTGCTCAGCTTCCGCAAGTCGGCGTTGATTTTCGATGCGACTTGCTGACAATTCTTTTTGAGCTTTTTGATTCGCATCAGCTAATTCTTTCTGACCACGTTCAGCAGCCGCAAGACCTTCTGATATTTTTTTAGCGCGCTCATCAATTGCTTTAATCAAAGGCGGCCAAACATATTTCATGGTGAACCAAGCCAAGATAAAAAAAACAATAAATTGCGCAAACAGTGTTGCATTTAAACTCACGACATTATTCCCTTAATGCGCGCACAAGTTTTACTTGCGCGAGTTGAATGAATAACTATCTTGGCATTAACCAACAAAAGGATTCGCAAATGCAAACATCACTGCGACACCAACGCCAATTAAGAAAGCAGCATCAATAAGACCTGCTAGCACAAACATTTTGCCTTGCAACTCATTCATAAGCTCGGGTTGACGAGCAGATGCCTCAAGAAATTTACCACCCATAATCCCAATACCAATACACGCACCAATCGCACCTAAACCAATAATGATTCCACACGCTAATGCAACAAAAGAAACATCTGTCATTACTAAAACTCCTTAATTGAGAAAATAAAAGAACCACTTAATTAATTGAAAAAAACCTAACACTTCCTATTAATGCGCTTGATGAGACTGACCTAAATAAATTAAAGTCAACATCATAAAAATGAAACCTTGAAGAAGTACAATCAAAATATGAAAAATTGCCCAAATTGAGCCCGTGATAATATGCCCAATAAACATGAAAGCACCGCCCAAAGAAAGGGTTACGAAGCCCCCTAACAGAGCAATTAACATAAACACCAATTCACCGGCGTACATGTTTCCAAACAACCGCATTCCAAGCGAAACGGTTTTGGCCCCGAACTCGATGATATTGAGTACGAAATTTGCCAACCACAATACTGGATGATTACCAAATGGTGCACAAAATAATTCTTTAGCGAAACCGAGCGCACCTTTAATTTTGATTGAGTAATACAACATGAGAACCAAAACCCCAATAGCAATACCTAGCGAACCATTTAAATCAGCCGTTGGCACCACCCTCATGTAAACATCATGAGGACTAGCAACAACACCTGCTGCAGTTAGAGAATTTGCCCAGAGCATAGGTAGTAAATCGACTGGAAGCAGGTCGAATGCATTCATGGCAACCACCCAACTAAAAACAGTAAGCGCCAATGGAGCAATAAATCGACGATCACCATGCACTATAGATTTAGACTGCGCCTCCACTTGCTCGACCAACAGCTCTACAAAACCCTGAAAACGATTTGGCACCCCAGAGTGCGCTTTAATCGCTGCTCGCCGCAAAAAAAACAAAACCAACAACCCCGACAACAATGAAAAAAATATTGTGTCTAAATTTATAATCGAGAAATCAACAATCGACGTTTGTTTGCCAGTTGCGAAATGTTGCAAATGATGCTGAATATACTCTGATGCTGTGTAGCCTTCACTGCTGGACGCCATACCCTTTTATCTCGTAAAAAAAATTAATATGTAACTTTTGAGTGTAAAAATAACCGCACAAATTAGTGGCCACCAAACTAATTCTGAATACACTTGATTGGCCGAATATAAAATAATCACGGTTGCACAAATTTTTAAAATTTCACCAAACAGAATAACTGAAATGCCACCTGATTGATAATGCGAACCTAAACTAATTCGCCAGGCAAGCAAAGTGGCTGGCAGCGCAACCGCTACAACACCCCATAAACTTGATATCGCATGTTGCATAGAGCACGTAAGCATAAAAAAACAAAATACGATACCTATACACCACTGTAGCGAAACAATTTTCCACATAGGTTCAGCCAACTATTTTTCTTAAAATCTAATTTTGTTCGCCTGAAAAACGTAAGATTATATGAGCTAAATTAGGGAAGGTCAACTTTAAATATTTTTCACATTTAAGTTGTTGTTTACTTGTTATAAGCCCTCTTTTTGAAAACCTATTCTCTCTAAAATTCCATCCAATTCATCAAGAGTATTAAACTGTATTTGAAGCTGTCCTTTACCTTGCTGATTAGTTTTTAAAGCAACGGGATAAGCAATCCAATCTGCAATTTTTTCTTGTAGTCTTACCACTTCATAATCTTCAAATTGACGAGCAATCGTTTTTGTAGCAACACCTGCCAATATTTTAGCCACCTCTCTTTCAACTTCCCTCACTGAATATCTTTTATTCACAATCTCTTGGGCCATTGCAAGTTGCTGAGGTGAAGTTAATGCTAACAAAGCCCTAGCATGACCCATTTCGATGTCACCTGCAATCAACATAGTTTGAACAGACTCAACTAAATTCAACAAACGTAACAAATTACTGATAGTGCTTCTTGATTTACCAACTGCTTTAGAAACCTGATCATGTGTTAAACCAAACTCTTCAATGAGGCGACTCATGCCTTGTGCCTCTTCAATCGCATTTAGATCTTCTCGCTGAATATTTTCAATTAAGGCCAGCACCAACGCAGACTCATCCGGCACCGACTTGATGAGAACGGGTACGGTTTTTAATCCAGCTAATTTTGCTGCCCGAAAGCGACGTTCGCCAGCAATAATTTCAAACTGACCTACGCCAAACGGTCGAACCAATATTGGTTGCATAATTCCATGTTCTTTAATTGAATTAGACAATTCGATTAAACTGGATTCATCCATTCGAAAACGTGGTTGATATTTACCCGCTTTGATTTGATCAAGTGACATAAGCTGTGTACGATCCTGTTGCTCTTGTTGAGCCCCCTCAAAATGATTTTCAGCCCCAAGCAAAACATCCAAACCACGACCTAACCCTTTGTTTTTAAATGACATAATTTCTCTCTTTAAGCTGCTTGAGCCATACCAATTTTATGCATAACCTCTTCCGCAAAACTTAAGTATGCTTTCGCACCCTTACTAGTGCTATCGAATAACACACCCGGTTTACCATAACTAGGAGCTTCAGCTAAACGCACATTTCTTGGAATAATCGCAGAAAAAACTTTGTTGCCAAAATGCTTTTCAAGTTGATCCGACACTTGTAGAGACAATGTCATTCTTGGATCAAACATAACTCGGAGTAATCCAATAATTGTTAAATTTGGGTTTAATTTTTTACAAACTTGCTTAATACTATTAACTAAATCAGTTAATCCTTCAAGTGCGTAATATTCACACTGCATCGGTATGATGACTCCGTTAGCACAACAAAGGGCGTTCACTGTTAACAATGATAATGCAGGCGGACAATCAATTAAAATAAAATCATAGTTTGATTTTATTTGGTCTATCGCTTGACGCAGCTTGAGTTCACGCTCTTCAAACCCAGCAATCTCAAGTTCTGCTCCAGATAAATCTCGATTTGCAGGTAAAACATCAAACAAATTATCGCAAACACTGTGAATTGCTAAATTAACCTCGATTAAACCGACCAGCACTTGATAAATTCCGTTTGCAATGCTTCGCTTATCTATGTTGCAACCCATGGTTGCATTACCTTGAGGGTCAAGATCAACTAAAAGAACCCTTTGATTTTTCATGGCCAAACCAGCTGCCAAGTTAACTGCTGTGGTCGTTTTACCCACCCCGCCTTTTTGATTGGCAATACAAAAAACTTTAGCCATTTTTTTCCTTTATTGATGATGTCATTTATTTTAACGAGTAATTTGATACACGTGCCGCACTTCATTTAAGAAGGGAACGCTGAGTTGCTCTACATAAACAACCTTAAACGAAGCAGGTAACTTTTCATGATCAATGTGTTGACCCTTCATTGCCATATACATCCCGTCTTTTTGCAACAAATGAGAAGAATATTCAATCAGATCGAATAAACTGGAAAATGCCCTTGCAGTGATACAATTAAATTCAAAGTTAGGTTGATATTGCTCAATTCGATTATGAACTACAGCGACATTGTTTAAACCTAATTCTGCAACTGCCTGTCGCATAAATGCAGTCTTTTTTTGTACAGCGTCTAGAACAACAACTGAAAAATTAGGTCGCATCAGCGCAAACACAATTCCAGGTAAACCTGCCCCTGAGCCTATATCCAATAATCGTATACTTTCTTTGTGTATTACACGGTCTAGGGTTGGTAAAACACTTAAACAATCTAATAGATGATGTGTCACCATGTCGCTCGCTGTTTTTATTGCAGTTAGGTTATAAACCTTATTCCACTTCATAATTAATTCAGCATATTGAATGAGTTGATGAATCTGCGCGTCAGTGATAGAAACATTTATTAACGTACACCCTTTTCTAAGTTGATCCACCTCATTGGTAGTAAATTTCAATTCATAAGCTCCTTTCCAGAGCCTAATTGATTCATTAAATTGCGTTTTTTTAAATGAACTAACAACAATGATAATGCTGCTGGGGTTATGCCTTGAATTCGACTCGCTTGCCCGATTGTTTCTGGTTGATGCAAGTTGAGTTTTTGAACCACTTCATTACTTAAACCAGTTACTTTTGAATAATCATACTGAATAGGCAGCCTTTGATGTTCATTTTGTAAATTACGCTCAATTTCTTCTGACTGCCTTTTAATATATCCCTCATATTTAACTTCAATTTCAATTTGCGTTACCAAATTAGAATCAATAAGCCTATCCTCGGTTGATAAAAAAAATTCTCCAAATTGATTTTTCATGGAACTCAGATTCAGATAATCCACATCGGGACGCTTAAGAAGATCGTAATAACAATATTCACGTTCAATTAATTTTCCTAACACACGCTCAGATTCCGCGGAGGAGAGGTGAAGTGGAGCAACCCATGTTTGTTTTAATTTTTGTTTTTGTTTTTCCAATTGTTCTATTTTTTGACAGTATCGATTCCAACGAATGTCCCCTACAAGTCCAAGCCGCCTACCAATCGGAGTTAATCGTTGATCTGCATTGTCTTCACGCAAGCTAAGCCGATATTCAGCCCGACTGGTAAACATTCGATATGGCTCACTAACACCTTTGGTAACCAAATCATCGACCAAAACACCCAAATAACTTTCTTCGCGTCTTGGTGACCATTGTTCTTGATCTAACGCCCTCAGTGCAGCATTTGCACCTGCCAACAAACCTTGTGCGGCCGCTTCTTCATAACCTGTAGTGCCATTAACTTGCCCAGCAAAAAATAATGCTGCAATTTGTTTTGACTCTAAAGTTGTTTTTAAAGCCCTTGGGTCAAAGTAATCATACTCAATTGCATAACCAGGTCGAGTAATTACAGCATTTTCTAAACCGTAGATTGATCGAATCATTTCAACCTGAACATCAAAAGGTAGAGAAGTAGATACTCCGTTGGGATACACCTCATGAGTGGTTAAACCTTCTGGCTCTAAAAATATTTGATGTGTTGACTTGTCTGCGAATCGCTTTATTTTGTCCTCAATCGACGGACAATACCTTGGCCCAACCCCTTCAATGATTCCTGTATACATGGGGCTTCGATCTAAACCACCACGAATAATTTCATGCGTTCTTTCATTGGTATGCGTGATCCAACAAGGAACTTGCTGAGGATGCATATTGACATCCCCTATAAATGAAAACACAGGTAATTGGTCATCTCCAGGTTGCTGAATTAGCTGAGTATAGTTAATACTTCGACCATCAATACGTGGTGGAGTTCCTGTTTTTAATCTTCCCATCGGAAGGTTAAGCTCTTTTAACGCTTGCGACAAGGAGATTGCAGAGGGATCACCAGCTCTGCCTCCTGAATAGTTTTGCAATCCAACATGAATCACGCCGCTTAAAAATGTTCCTGCTGTTAATACTATTGATTTGGCATGGAATATCAATCCTATTTTTGTAATAACACCACTGACTTTGCCGCCTTCAACAAGCAGATCCTCTACCGATTGCTGAAAAATTTGCAAATTCGCTTGGTTTTCTAATCTTGTTCGAATAGCTTGACGATACAATACCCGATCCGCTTGTACACGAGTTGCACGGACTGCTGGGCCTTTTGATGAATTTAATGTTCTAAACTGTATACCCGCCTCATCGGCAGCTAAAGCCATTACGCCACCCAGTGCATCAATTTCTTTGACCAAATGCCCCTTACCTATGCCGCCAATGGATGGATTGCACGACATTTGTCCTAATGTTTCAATATTATGTGTAATTAATAGTGTTTTTGCGCCGATTCTTGCGGATGCAAGCGCAGCCTCTGTTCCCGAATGACCACCTCCGACCACAATCACATCAAAGGTCCCTGATAAATTCATTTTGCACCCACCAATTAATTCCACACAAGCTAACATTATATCTTTTTTAATTCTTTGACTCTGCTAACTCACAGTAAAATGTTTCACGTGAAACATTTTAACTCTTCATTTTATTTTTAATTAATTGATTCGGAGTAAACCATGAACAAATCTTCTAATGATGAATATTGAATCTAATGCTAAGATGTTTCACGTGGAACATTCAGGCTAAAGAAAAAGTGCAAAATAAGGATGCGAAACATTCAAATAAAATAACGAAGCAACCGATTAAGAGGTTTCACGTGAAACAAAAAGTAAATCTCAACCCAATCGCTGCAGCGATAAGAGACAATTGACAAACCAAAAAATATAAAAAAAAGGCGCTATGTAGCGCCTTTTTTTCCTCAACAGTCTAAATTAAACAAATCGACTTTTTAATGCCTCTTTAATTTTTAAAAGCTCAGGGGGAAGATTATGTTTTAATTTTTCAAATAATTCTTCATGAGACTTAATCTCACTTAACCATTCACTGGGATTAATGCTCATCACCGCACGAAACTGCTCTTCTGAAAAACTTAAACCCTCAAAATTAATGTCTTCATACCTAGGTGATATACCAAATGGATGCTCGACACCACTAGAAAGACCCTCTTTGCGGCGAAGAATCCACTCTAACACACGCATATTTTCACCAAAACCAGGCCAAATAAATTTACCTTGGTCATCAGTTCTAAACCAATTAACACAATAAATTCTTGGTAATTCTGAGTTTAATGATTGTAAAGAGCTCCCTATCCGAAGCCAGTGATTAAAATAATCGGCCATGTTATAGCCACAAAAAGGAAGCATCGCAAATGGATCTCGACGAACAACACCTTGTTGACCAAATGCAGCAGCCGTTGTTTCTGATCCCATAGTTGCTGCCATGTAAACACCTTCAGACCAATTTCTTGCCTCTGTGACAAGAGGAATAACTGAAGAGCGCCTACCTCCAAAAATAAATGCGTCGAGTATAACGCCTTCTGGATTGTCCCAATTTTCATCAATAACTGGATTTTGCTCAGCAGCGACTGTAAAACGCGCATTGGCATGCGCTGCTTTACGACCACAATCGGGTGTCCAATCTTGCCCAGTCCAATCAACCAGTTTAGATGGAGGCTGCTTAGTCAAACCTTCCCACCAAACATCACCATCTTCTGTTAGGGCCACATTGGTAAAAATTGTATTTTGACTTAAAGTAGTCATACAATTTTTATTGGTTTTTTCATTAGTACCTGGGGCAACACCGAAATAACCTGCTTCAGGGTTAATTGCTCGAAATTTACCATCCGCACCTGGTTTAATCCAAGCAATATCATCTCCAATTGTTTGAACCTTCCAGCCCGACATACTCTCTGGCGGGATTAACATTGCAAAATTAGTTTTTCCACAGGCCGATGGAAAAGCTGCAGCCACATGGTATTTTTTGCCTTCTGGCGAAGTCACTCCCAATATCAACATGTGCTCAGCAAGCCAACCCTCTTGATAACCCATTGTTGAAGCAATACGCAAAGCAAAACACTTTTTACCAAGTAAAGCATTACCGCCATAACCAGACCCAAAAGACCAAATTTCACGGGTTTCAGGGAAATGAACAATGTATTTCGTTTGATTGCAAGGCCAAGCAACGTCTTCTTGACCAACCAACAAAGGCGCACCTACGGAATGAACACAGGGCACAAATTCACCAGACTCACCCAAAACATCGTAAACTTCTTTACCCATTCTTGTCATCATACGCATGTTGACAGCAACGTAAGGAGAATCAGATAATTCAATACCAATGTGAGCGATTGGGCTACCTAAAGGCCCCATTGAAAAAGGGACAACATATAAAGTTCGTCCCTTCATGCAACCCTCGAACAAACCATTAAGAGTTTGACGCATTTGAACCGGATCGCTCCAATTATTGGTGGAGCCGGCATTTTCTGGTTGAGCTGAACATATAAATGTTCTATCTTCTACGCGAGCAACATCTGAAGGGTCTGACCAAGCCAAGAATGAATTAGGTCGTTTTGCTGGATTTAAGCGACGAAAGGTCCCTGTTTGAACCATTTTCTCACACAATCGATCGTACTCTTGTTGTGAGCCGTCACACCAGTAAATAGTATCAGGTTTAGTCAATGATGCAATTTCTTGCACCCATGCCACCAGCTTTTGATGTTTAACCCAACTGGGAATAGGCTGGTTGACCATTGATGGCACAGCGTTCATGGAAAAACCTCCAAGGTTATTAATTAAAATACAAAATGAAAACTTGAATCAACAAAACAATCACCCCAAGAGAACTTGTTGCGATCGAACTAAAAACTTGATTTAATCAGAACATGAGATTTTAACATGCTGAGCAATAAGAAAAAATATTTTTTCCTTGAGAAGCCAACTGACACAAAAAAAATGAAATTGAACGATTCATTCAATCTATATCATTCAACAAAAGGCAAAAATTATGAAAATAGTTGCACTTTGCAGTGGAAAACTCACTACAGCATTTTATCGAAACAAAAATGGTGAATTAAAAACGACTATTTCTGAATATAACAAAATCGTCGTGAGTAGTGAAACAAACTCAAGAAAAATAGAAATCACTAAATTTGGTCTTCTAGGAGATGAACGAATAGAAAGAAACACTCAAGAAAGTATCCGTAAATCAATACTAATGCTGCCTGCAACATCGTACGATTTTTGGCGTTCACGTCACCTAAATAACTCAAATTTAACAAGCATCAAATACGGATTTTTGGGGGAAAATATGGTAGTCGAAGGGCTTGATGAAAATACTATTCATTTAGGCGATCAAATGTGTATCGAGGACACCATTCTCGAAGTGACTGAACCAAGAATACCGAATCATCATTTTAATATTCAAATGGGTTACAACAGCGCGGTGAATGATTTGATTTTATCTGGGTTATGCGGATGGTACTTAAAAGTAGTTAGGCTGGGTTTTATACGAGCAGGATCTCAAATAATTCTGCTACCAGGAACCTCAAAAATAACTGTTTTATCTCAATTTAAAAAATTAACCAATAATAAGCAGTTAAATTTAATTCAAGAAAATCCAATTTTTTTGTAATTATTTACCAATACAGAAACGGCTAAAAATAAGTCCTAATAAATCATCCGGCATCAAATAACCTGTTATTTCGCCTAATGAATTGTGTGCAAGGCGAAGCTCTTCTGCAAACAAGTCTAAACTACGATCAGAGAGCACTGCGGATTGACGTGCATTGATTAAATGAATCTCAGCTTGCTTTAAGGCATCAATATGTCTTTGTCTAGCCATAAAACGGTTTTCTGAAGGACTCGAAAGGCCAATTAACTCAAATACACGATCTTTAAGTTGCTCTAATCCTTGATTATTTTTGGCTGAGATTGCAATTACATCCCTTGGAAAAACTGCAACATCTTGATATAAATCAACTTTATTAAAAACCTTTAAAATAGGCAAACCACTTGGAATCAATTCAAGTATTTCTGGTTCAATCGCAAATGATGAACTGGAGTCATCTGTAATGTAAAGCAGCAAATCAGCTTCCTGAATAGAAAGATGTGTACGTTGAATACCTATTTTTTCAATTTCATCCTGAGTTTGACGAATGCCAGCTGTATCAACCAAAGTAATAGGTAACCCTCGGATATGAAGAACTTGTTCAATACGATCTCGTGTGGTACCAGGGATATCAGTCACAATTGAAACATCTTGACCTGACAATACATTTAAAAGACTAGACTTCCCTACATTGGGTTTACCAATTAAAGCAATTTTAATACCTTCATTAAATTTTTGACCTTCTATGGCAAGTTGCATTAAACGAGAATGGGTGATCATAATCTGATTAAGTTGACCGTAAGCATCAGCTTGCTCAAGAAAATCAATTTCCTCTTCTGGGAAATCGAGTGTTGCCTCTAACAATAATCGTAAATGAGTGATTTTATCGGCTAATAAATGAACTTCCTTTGAAAAAGCACCGGTAAGAGACAAGGCAGCTGCTTTAACTGATGCCAAAGTATTTGCATTAATTAAATCTGCCACTGCTTCTGCTTGAACCAAATCAATTTTATCGTTCAAAAAAGCTCGGCGCGTAAATTCACCTGGTTCAGCATATCGAAGAGAAAGACTAAGCTGTTTAGATAGATCAAGCGCCCTTGCCACAATTGCTTGTAAAACCCCCTGGCCCCCATGCCCTTGAAATTCAAGTACATATTCACCAGTAAATGAAGCTGGCGCGTCAAACACTAAGGCAATTCCTTGATCTAAAACGGTTGATTCACCGTCTAACAATTCAATGTAAGTCGCATGCCTGAGTTTAGGGATTCTACCTAAAAAATGTAATATAAATGTGTGAAATTCGCTTTTTTTAGGGAATGAAAAGCGAACTACACCCACACCACCCTTACCAGGTGCAGTTGCTATGGCTAAGATAGGATTCTGATTAAACGTGTTTTTCAATTCGTTTAGTAATCACCCACTGTTGTGCAATCGACAAAATGTTGTTAACAACCCAATACAATACTAAACCGGCTGGGAAAAACAAAAATAAAAAGGAAAAAACCAATGGCATAATCATCATGACTTTAGCCTGCAAGGGGTCAGGGGGAGTCGGGTTTAATTTGGTTTGAATAAACATGGTAACTGCCATAATAATGGGCAGAATAAAATAAGGGTCTGGGGAGGCAAGATCGGTAATCCAGCCCACCCAAGGCGCATAGCGCATTTCGACACTGGCTAATAACACCCAATAAAGGGCCAGAAACACAGGTATTTGAATGACTATGGGCATACAACCACTTAAGGGATTAATTTTCTCACGCTTGTAAAGTTCCATCATGGCGCGTTGAAAACCCATTTTATCGTCTTTAAATTGCTCTTTTAATAACTGCATTCTTGGGCCTGCTTTTCGCATTTTAGCCATCGATTTATAACTAGTTGCAGACAAGGGAAAAAATAGTGCTTTAATTAAAACTGTTAATAAAATAATCGACCAACCCCAATTACCAACGACACTGTGAATTTGTTCAAGCAACCAATAAATAGGTTGAGCAACCACTGTCAACCAGCCGTAATCAACGACTAAATCTAAACCAGGTGAGAGTGTTTCGAGTACACGTTGATTTTGTGGACCCGTGTATAAAATAGATTGATATTCAACCGTTTTTCCAGGCTCTACGCTTCCGAGAGCGGCAACCATACCAACCGAGAACAAACCAGGTTCTATTTGGCGTACATTATTTTTACGCGGCCCTTCTTGAGGAATTATGGCCGACACAAAATAATGCTGCACCATGGCCAACCAACCTGAATTAGATTGATTGACGAAACGCGCACTACCGTCAACAATGTCATCAAACTTCACTTTTTCATATTTTTTTTCAGGTGAGTACACAGCTGGGCCAGTAAAAGTAGAATACAATTTTGAATCACTTTCTAGCGGCTTATTGTCTCGTGTCATTTGCACATAAACACTGGGGTTAACAACCACATTGCTCAAATTTTGTACGGCTGATTTCACAGTGATATCGTAACCAGTTTGTGAAATTTTGTACTGTAGGGTATGTGCGATTCCGTTCGAATTTGATTTAAAAACAAGGGTTTGAAAATCACCCGAAGAATTTAAAGTAGGCGGTTGAACCACTTCATAATAAGTTCGATGGTTGGGTGCACCCTCTACGCCAATAATACCAATTTGCCCTAAATAAACTCGATTGTCTGAATACTCAAACAATTGAATCATTTCATCAGGATTGACTAAATCAGGATGATTTAATAATTTAGCGGCAACCAACTGTCCCCCAAACGTTGAAAATTCTAGCTCTAAAGTTTTAGTTTTTACTGAAATTCGTGCTGCTTTGGCGATGGGATCACCCTCTGAATCCGCAGTAGAAGATTGATTTGAAATCACTTCTGAAGCACTGACTGGATTGGGCAAATCGCCAGAAGAAACAGCTGTACTCGGTAAATTTTCAACGGATAAGCTCGCCTGGCTTGGGGGAGAACTTGTTTGATAACCGAGAATACTTGGTTTACCTTGAGCAATTTGATAGTTATCCCATAACATTAGAAATGAGATACTAAAAATCATCACCAAAACAAGCCTACGGGTTTCCATGAGTTTCCTTACTTGGAGTTGAAATTAAAAAACGATCCGATTGATGACCAGGTATGAAATCAATCCCCCCGTGACACCAAGGGTTGCAACGAAGAATTCTTTTGATCGTCAAAAAAATTCCTTTAAAAAAACCATATGTTTTAAGCGCCTCAATTGCATAACAAGAGCAAGACGGATAAAAACGACAAGTTGGGGGTAACAAAGGACTAATAAGAAGCTGATAAAGCCTAATTATCGCAATGACCACTGCTTTAGCAAAAGAGAAATTTCTTTGGACCACGCTGCTCGACTTGAAAAAGTAACCGAATTGACAGGTGAAGTTAAACGCACCAGCAATTGACCCTTAAACTGAATAGGGACACTTTGCCTAGAAGTTTGTCGAATTAAGCGTTTTAAGGCATTTCGATCAACTGCACGTTTTGCAAATTTTTTAGGGATTAAAATCCCTAATTTAAAGTCTAAACCTTCACTGACACTGTGCAACATGAAGTTAGTTGTTTTATTCACAGGTTTTGTCTTCAAAAGAAAAGCAAAAGACTCTGAGCGTGAAATGCTATTGAACAAAATGACGACCTAACTTCATTGCTTACAAATTAAACCGATATTCTTGCCCTGCCTTTTGCACGACGAGCACGCAATACAGCCCTGCCACCTTTGGTACGCGAGCGCACAAGAAAACCATGCGTTCTTTGGCGACGAACTTTAGAAGGTTGATATGTACGTTTCATTATTGACCTCATGACCACCCAAGCACGCTTGGATTAATTAAAAAGTGTTTACGTCAGAAGTACTTAATAAGGGTTTGTCCAAAAACTAAGCAAGCCTTAATAAGTAATCCACAAACAAACCCAGGATTATAGTTCTTTTTTTATTGTTTTTAAAGAACTTTGAAGCAAACACTCTAATCAGTGTTTAAATACCCGATGCATCATGTTGAGTTAGATACAATAGCTAACGAATCATTTTATCAAAACCGACCACAAATAAAGGATCTAACATATTGTGACGGAACAATTCTGGACTCACTGCGTTGAAGTACTCAGCAAAGAAATTCCAAGCCAACAAATTAAGTTATGGATAACCCCCTTAACCATTGTTGACTTTGATGAAAACAATGCACAATTAACGATGTCTGCACCCAACCGGTTTAAACTAGACTGGGTAACTAACAATTTTGGATCTCGTTTAAATCAACTTGCATCTGAATTTTTTGGCTGCGAAATGAAAATTAATTGGCTAGTTGCTTCAAAATCAGCAAACTTGGCACCAGTTTCCCCTACTTCAACAGCTCATTCATTCGTCAACTCAAATTCTGTTGATAACAATACAGAGGTGCTCACAAAAACTGAAATCATTTCAGCCAGAGCTCAACAAATCGCAGAGGATGTGTATTCTAAATCGCGGCTCAACAAAGATTTATGCTTTAACAACTTTGTTTCTGGACGAGCCAATCAATTGGCACGAGCTGCGGCAGAACAAGTTGCCGCTAACCCAGGTATTTCTTACAACCCCCTGTTTTTATATGGTGGCGTGGGTCTTGGCAAAACACATTTAATTCACTCGATTGGTAACAAGTTACTTGAACGAAACCCAACCGCTTCCATTCGATATATCCACGCAGAACAATATGTCAGCGATGTCGTCAAAGCCTACCAACGTAAAGCATTTGAAGAGTTCAAAAAATCTTATTATTCACTTGATTTACTCCTGATTGATGATATTCAGTTTTTTGCTGGGAAAAACAGAACACAGGAAGAGTTTTTTTATGCTTTTGAACAACTGATTGCCGCTAGAAAACAAATTATTATTACTAGCGATACCTACCCTAAAGACATTCAAGGAATTGAAGACCGACTCATTTCTCGATTTAATAGCGGTCTGACTGTCGCAATTGAACCACCCGAATTAGAAATGCGAGTAGCCATCTTATTAAAAAAGGCTGAACAACAAAAGGTAGATCTTAGTGACGACGTGGCTTTTTTTGTGGCAAAACACATGCGTTCTAATATTCGCGAGCTTGAAGGTGCACTGCGAAGAATTATGGCTTTTGCATCGTTTCATAATAAATTAATTACCATGGATGTGGTTCGTGAAGCGTTAAGAGACATGATTTCTGTTCATCATGGCCTTATCTCGGTAGATGCCATTCAAAAAACAGTCTCTGAATTTTATAAAATCAAAGTTTCTGAAATGTTTTCAAAACGACGACAAGCTACGATTGTATTACCTCGTCAGATTGCCATGTACCTTGCTAAAGAACTGACAGAAAAAAGTTATGTAGAAATTGGAGAATTGTTTGGCGGTCGAGATCATACAACCGTTTTACATGCTGTTAATAAAATTTCCGAGCTAAGGAATCAATCTACCGAACTGAATCATGCACTTCATGTTTTAGAACAAACATTAAAAGGATAAAAGGTAGATCAATAATTGTGGGTAAGCTTGAAAACTTTGTGGATAAACCAGGGGGTTTTCCACAGAAAAAAAAGAACCTGGGCTTGAGTTAAAAAGTTATCCACAGTATTCAAATGAAGCGCAAGCGGTTATACAGTAGTTTTAAAAGAACTTAACGTTTTGAATTTAAATGTTTATTGTTAGTTATCCACTAAAAAGAAAGAACTCTATTACCTATTCCTAAAAGGATATATTAAATGGAATTAATACATAGTTCACGAGAAGAATTACTTGAAAAACTTCAATTAGTCAGCAATATCGTAGAACGTAAAAATACAATGCAGATTTTGGCTAATATTTGGATTCAAAAAAAAGGATTGGAGCTTACATTTTTAAGCTCTGATATTGAAATACAAATTTCAACGCAAGCTTATTTAGGGAGTCAACATCAAAATTTTTCAACGACCGTTTCAGCGAGAAAATTTTTAGATTTATTAAAATCACTTCCAGAGCAAGCTCATGTTGTTGTTACTCAAGAAGGACAAAAGTTAACACTTGCAACCAATAAAAGTCGGTTTGTATTACAAACCATGCCTGCCGAAGATTTTCCCTTGGTGAAAGAACCCAATGAATGGTCAAGTAAAATTGAATTGCCTCAGAAAATTTTAAAGCATTTATTAACTTCGGTTAGTTTTTCAATGGCACAACAAGATTTACGCTATTTTTTAAATGGGGTTTTATTTGTTGTTGATCAAACTCATGTAAGAGCTGTTGCAACAGATAGTCACCGTCTCGCTTACGCTGATACGCAAACACCAGGCACAGAGGGGTATCATGAAATTATTTTGCCTAGAAAAACAGTTTTTGAATTATCAAGGTTATTGTCTGATACCGATGACTTGGTGAGCATTGAATTAGCCGTTAATCAAGCTAAGTTTTCGTTTGGTTCGGTTAAAATGGTCACTAAGCTGGTTGAAGGAAAATTTCCAGATTACAAACGAGTGGTTTCGGTTTCTCACGAATATCAAGTCATTATTCAACGAGAAGTCTTACAAAAAGCGTTGCAACGAGCGTCCATTTTGACTTCAGATAAGTTTAGAGGCATTCGTTGGCTGCTTGACTCAAATCGATTAACGATTATTGCAAATAACTCTGATCAAGAAGAAGCAAAAGAAGAAATTGAATTGTCTTACACTGGGCCACGGATTGATGTCGGATTTAACTTAAACTATCTGTTGGATGTTTTAAATGCGGTTAAGTCAGAAAACATACAAATATCACTTCAAGACAGCAACAGTAGTGTTTTAGTCACTTTGCCCGAGAAAGATAGTTTTAGATACGTTGTAATGCCCATGAGAATTTGAAATAAGTCATTTAATTTAATTGAAACCTATGATCCCTGAAAAAAATGAAATTGCTGATTTAACAAACCAGTCAAGTTACGGTGCTGATTCCATCAAAATGCTTAAAGGGTTAGAAGCTGTGCGCAAACGCCCTGGAATGTATATTGGTGATACCAGTGACGGTTCTGGTTTGCATCATATGGTGTTTGAGGTGGTTGATAATGCGATTGATGAAGCATTAGCAGGCCATTGTGATGAAATATTAGTGACGATTCACACGGATAATTCAATTTCAGTTCAGGATAATGGTCGTGGCATTCCTACCGATATTCATCATGATGATGAGTTTAAACGTTCAGCAGCTGAAATTGTTATGACTGAACTTCATGCCGGCGGTAAATTTGATCAAAATAGCTATAAAGTTTCGGGTGGTTTGCATGGGGTGGGCGTGTCATGCGTAAACGCCCTGTCCTCTTGGCTTCGATTAACCATTCGTCGTAATGGCCGTGTTCATTTTATGGAATTTAATCAAGGTGAACCTGTACAACCTTTATCGATGATTGGTGAAAGTGAAAAGCGTGGTACTGAAGTTCACTTTTTGGCTGACCCCGAAATTTTTGGAAAAGTTGAATTTCACTATGAAATTTTGGCAAAACGACTTCGTGAATTGTCTTTTTTAAATAATGGTGTTGCAATTCGTTTGCTGGATCAACGCGATAACAAAGAGGAAAACTTTGCTTTTTCTGGTGGCGTGGCTGGTTTTGTAGCCTATATCAATAAATCTAAGAATGTGTTGCATCAACAGGTATTTCATGCTTATGGTGAATCAACAACTGGCGATGTTCCTGTTGTTGTCGAAGTAGCAATGCAATGGAACGATTCATACAATGAATCTGTGTTATGTTTTACAAATAACATTCCTCAGCGTGACGGTGGAACTCATTTAACAGGTTTACGCGCTGCAATGACTCGGGTTCTCAATAAATACATTGAAGACAATGAATGGGCAAAAAAAGCCAAAGTGAGCACCACGGGTGACGACATGCGTGAAGGATTAGCGTGTGTTTTATCGATCAAGCTTCCTGAACCTAAGTTTAGCTCTCAAACTAAAGATAAATTAGTTAGTTCAGAAGTTCGACCTGCAGTCGAGGAAGTGGTTGCTCAAAAATTAGAATCATTTTTGCAAGAACATCCCACTGAAGCAAAAGTAATTTGTCAGAAAATTTTAGACTCAGCACGTGCCCGAGAAGCGGCCAGAAGAGCACGTGAGATGACGCGCCGTAAGGGTGTACTAGACGGCGTAGGATTGCCTGGTAAATTGGCTGATTGCCAAGAGCGTGACCCTTCTAAAAGCGAAATATTTATTGTTGAGGGTGATTCTGCGGGAGGGTCAGCAAAACAAGGTCGTGATCGCAAATTTCAGGCCATATTGCCGTTACGGGGCAAAGTATTAAACGTTGAAAAGGCTCGTTTTGATAAGCTTTTGGCTTCAGAGCAAATTACTACCTTGATTACAGCCTTGGGAACCAGCATTGGTAAAGATGATTTTAATTTAGAAAAGCTTCGCTATCATCGAATCATTATTATGACCGACGCGGATGTGGATGGTGCCCATATTCGAACTTTATTGTTAACTTTGTTGTATCGACAAATGCCTGAGTTAGTGGAAAAGGGGCATGTGTATATTGCGCAGCCCCCTTTATATAAAGTGAAGGCTGGTAAAGAAGAACGCTACCTGAAAGATGATGAAGAAGAAGCAAAGTTTATGCTGGATATTGCTTTAAATAAAGCGAAATTGCTGCCTCATGAGGGTGCTGAAATAATTACTGAGAGTGAATTGTCTGATTATGCGCAGCAATATGTTGCCGTGAAATCTGTGATTGCCCGATTATCGAAGGTAATTGATGCAGAAGTACTGAATGCGATTATCGAGGGTATGGAGTTGTCTTTAAGTTCGATAGAGTCTTGTCAGCAAACAGCCGTTCAGTTAATACAAGCATTAAATAACCCTGCTTTTAATATTGTTGCTCAATACGATGAACAGTCCGCAAAAAATCGTTTAATGATTTATCGAAAACATCATGGTAATGTCCGAGTCAGCATGATTGACCAAGATTTTACCCACGGGGCAGATTATACAAAATTAAGAAATGCAGCTGTCGTATTTAAGGGTTTAATCGGTAAAGGTTCAGAAATTCAGCGTGGTGAGGGTGATAAATTGAAGGTTCAGGCCATTTCATCTTTTCGCGAAGCCATGGAATGGTTACGTGATCAAGCCGATAAAAGTGTTTCGAAGCAACGTTATAAAGGATTAGGTGAAATGAATCCCGAACAACTTTGGGAAACAACAATGAATCCGAAAACAAGACGGCTATTTAAAGTTCAAATTGAGGATGCTATTGGAGCCGATCATATTTTTACTTGCTTAATGGGTGATGAAGTGGAGCCTCGGCGTCAATTTATTGAGAGTAATGCTTTAAAAGCTTCAAATATTGATGTATAGCCTGGTTAATTGATTCAGCGAATTTAATTCTGTTTATGTTTTTGAAATGAATTAATTTATCGAATTATCTTTAAATCAGTAGCTATTTGATTAAATAAGCAAATTTTCTACTTTAACTTAAAATTTAATTTCTTTGACAAGATTTAAAATTGTCCTTAATCTTAAGATTGGCTTGATTAAAGATGTAAGTCTTTAGTGTTGGCATGCCTAAGTCTAACTAAGGAAAAAAATTGTTAAATCAAAATATTTATTTGATCGCTAAACATTTTAAGAAAAGTCTTGAGTGTATTAATCAAATTAGGGTGATAGATCAAAAAATTTCCTGATTAGCACCT
>DIYC01000022.1:0-3385 GCA_002428895.1 Burkholderiales bacterium UBA6064
CTCGGCGCTGATGCAGCAGGGTTTTGGGTTCATCACGTCGTTGACAGTGAGGTGGCGTATATCTTGATTTAATTCGACCAATCGGCGCAAGTCGCCATCGGTAAAAATACCGAGTAAGGTGTTGTTGTCGTCTGCAATGGTGGTCATGCCAAGCCCTTTGTTGGTCATTTCGAGTAAGGCCTGTGACAAGGCTTGTTGCGATCGCACTTTGGGAATGCGTTGTTGGGTGCGCATCACGTCTTTAACGTGAGTGAGTAATTTCCGACCTAAGCTGCCGCCTGGGTGAGAGCGTGCAAAGTCATCTTCATTAAAGCCTCTTGCTTTGAGTACGACCACAGCCAGGGCATCGCCAAGTGCTAAAGCGGCGGTGGTTGATGCGGTTGGCGCAAGGTTTAAGGGGCAGGCTTCTTGCTTGACAGAGGCATCAAGCACCCATTTAGATTCAATGGCTAGGGTTGATTTTAAATTGCCAGTGATGCTGATTAAAGTGGCTCCACGGCGTTTAATTGCAGGGATTATTTCAATTAATTCGGGGGTATCTCCTGAATTGGAAAGGGCAATCGCAATGTCTTGCTCGGTAATCATGCCTAAATCGCCGTGTGAGGCTTCGGTGGCGTGAACAAAAAACGAAGGAGTACCCGTGCTCGCGAAGGTTGCTGCAATTTTTTTTGCAATCAATCCCGATTTTCCAACCCCAATTAAAATCACCCGGCCTTTACATTCTAAAATCGCATCAACGGTGTGTATAAACTGATCATTGAGCTTGCTCGCAAGGGCTTGTATGGCTTCCGCTTCGATTTGAAGGGCTTTCTCGGCCATAGCAATATAGGGCTGAATGGGGTGTTGATTTGCGAAATATGCCATGGTTAAAGCCTAATGAGAGCACAATTTAAAATGAAACTGCAGGCAGTATATCAAATGTCTGTATGTCGACCTGAGTTGTGTGAATCGATTTGTTTGTCTCATGATATGATTAACGTGGGCAGTGTCCATGCCATGTTGGTTGCTAAGGGTATGCCAGTTTCAACTTCATTTACTCCACACGCACTTGTTTTTTTAAGGTTTATTCGAATTTCAGGGCAATCAACACCATGATGGACAATCTTGCGCAAGTTCTTGTGCTTTTAGCTGTGGCAATCACTGTGGTTGTTTTCTTTCATCGTTTATACATTCCAACCAGTTTGGGTTATTTGTTGGTGGGTTTAATTCTTGGCCCACACACGTTGGGGCCAACGGTTTCTATTCCTGGGTTTGATTCGTTTGCAGAATTTGGCGTAGTTTTTTTATTATTCACAATTGGGCTTAATTTTTCTTTACCGCAACTGCGCGCATTGCGGCATCAAGTGTTTGGTTTGGGCACAGGTCAGGTTGTTTTTACAACCCTATTTGTGGGTGTGGCGGCATGGCTTGTTGGCTTGCCAGCTGCGGCTGCATTTGTATTGGGTGCTGTGTTTGCGCAGTCCTCGACAACCATTATTGCCAGTATTTTGGGCGAGCGCGGTGAAGAAAACACGCAACACGGTCGCCTTGGGCTTGCCATGTCGGTGTTTCAAGATGTAACCGCAGTTCCCTTTTTGGTCATTATTCCCGTGTTGGGTACTGCGGTTGCAGTCGATGTGTTGGCAGGTGCTTTAGGGTGGTCGTTGGCTAAAGCGTTGCTGGCGTTCGCGTTGGTATTTATTGTTGGGCGTTGGTTGTTTCGGCCTTTGTTTCAATTGGTTTCTGGGCGGCGCTCTCTTGAAATGTTTACATTGGCGGTGTTGCTGGTTGCCTTGCTTGCGGCTTGGGCAACCAGTAGTTTGGGTTTGTCGTTGGCTTTTGGTGGGTTTTTAGCCGGTATGATGCTGGGCGAAACCGAATTTCGTCATCAAGTTGAATCGAGTGTGCGCCCGTTTCGCGATGTGTTATTGGGGTTGTTTTTTATTGGCATCGGCATGCGTTTCGACCCTTCCGTTATTCCCGATATTTGGATTTGGACAATACTGGGTGCGTCGTTTATTCTGATCAGTAAAGTTTTGATTGTCGCTGCCATGGTGCGCAAATCGGGTGTGGATGCTCAGGTGTCTTGGCGTACGGGTTTGCTGTTGAGTGTGGGGGGTGAGTTTGGTTTGGCGTTGGTGGCGATTGCCCTGGATTCAAACGTGATTGACATGCGATTGGGGCAAATCGCCATTACCTCGGTGTTACTCTCGATGATTGTGGGTGCGGTGTTGATTCGTTTTAATGCTGCAATTGCCTCTTGGCTTGCACCAGTGCCACGTATTGCAATTCCAAGTCAACCTACGCTATCGGAAACCACTGAGCAACAGGTTGTGATTGCGGGTTATGGGCGCGTGGGGCACACCATTGCGGTGTTGTTAGACTCTTCGGGGGTTCCTTTTGTGGTGTTTGAAACGGACCCGAAGCAAGTTGCAAAAGGTAGACAGGATGGTTATCCGGTGTATTTTGGTGACATTTCCGACCCCGAGCTGTTGTCTGCGATTCATGTTGAACGTGCCTCGTTGGTGATTATTACTGCCGATGGGGCAACGGTTGCTTTGCGCGCCCTGTCTTATTTGCAGAGGCACTGTCCTCAAGTGCCCGTGGTGGCTCGTGCGCGTGATCTTGCTACCAGTGCGCAGTTGCTACAAGCTGGGGCAGTGCATGCTTACCCTGAAACCATTGAAGCCAGCTTACGCTTGGGGGCTGCTTCGCTGCAAATTCTGCAAGTGCCTACAGATGATATTGATCAGATGCTTCAAGGGGTTCGAGATAGAGGGTACACGCCTGTGCTGGGGGCTGATGCGGGTAAAAAAGTGTAGTGGTTTGTGGATGGGTGGTTGTGTGATGAAACAATAGGGTTGCACCAGGTAGTGCATCGACCAGCAGATCAATGTCGCTGCCGTGCCGGTCGGTGCCATATAGCACCGGACCGAAGACGCGCGGGTTCGCCGTGCGAAAGTGGCCGACTGCTTCACCGTTTGAGCCTTTAACTAAAGGTGACTTGCTGATTGTAGCGACAGACCGAGAACCAGAAAAATCGATCGAAAGGTACAAAGGCCGCTGGGAAATTGAGACACTTTTTTCATGCCTGAAAAGTCGGAGGTTCAATTTTGAAGAAACCAGGCAACGCATTGAAGCCATGTTCGGGGTGCTGGCCTTGGCTTCTCATGGGCTCATCAAGTCGGAGACTGGCGACATGAAAATCAACAGAGGATTGGCTTTAAACAGTTGAATCCTGTTTAGCGCTTGCGCGCCGTTTTTCTCCTTTTTAATCTATTGTCAACGTCAAAATCAGAAAAAGAAAGCAGCTCACCCAGTGTGACATTGATCGTCGAGGTTAACGAATCAGTCGACAGATTATAAATACCAACAGCAGATATCGCCCATGATGGCTTGTCATAGT
>DIYC01000022.1:3645-5287 GCA_002428895.1 Burkholderiales bacterium UBA6064
TCAGAGGATAGCCGACTTCTTTGAATAATGCTTTCATCTCCGTTTGGCCATTTGGTATGTATCATGTACATGTCCAAACCGTTAATGTATTGATGCCTGTAAACCTTCTTAGCGTCACATGGAATAGGTACAATTAGGATCAGCCAATTTAGTTCGGTTGCCGGAATGTCAAGATACAAACTGGGCTCATTGAATTTAGGAATGCCATCAAACAGAAACTCTTCCCTGTCCGATAACGGTAAATAATAAATTTCATCCGTTATTGATACCTCTTCAGGATGCGCCTCGCCTTTCTTGCAAAATTTAATGTTAATCATTTAACGTCAATCCTTAATTCTATTGTTTAAATCGGTGTCCCAAGTACCGGTTCTCTCACCTGATTTGGTAAACATTTTCCAACCATTTGTTGTGTTGTGACCATCCACATCTGGTGTTATGTAGTTTTTACCGTTAAAAAAAGCAGGTTGACCATGGGTATCAAACTTCATCTTGGGTGCCGGAGTCTTACGATCATAACCTAGCTCAGCGGCTTTATTCTCTTGCCATTTTCTTAAATCACCTATGCTATCAAATGGGGAAGATTGGTGGCGATCTAGAAAGATCACGTGGCCATTGCCCCATTCGTCGCCTCGGGTTCGTTTGGCGCTTAAGCCTGATAAAATGTGGGCATAAAGTTACATCAAAGCTGCTTAGACCAACAATAGCTGTTGATCTTTATGCCAAATTTCGAATGACTCAAAATTTTTATTAGTACCAAAAATGATTAATTTGTGATGATTACTAAACATTAAAGATAACTCATCCTGATAATTTGTTTTAATTTCGGTAATTTTTTCTCCAAGTAGACAGACTAAATTTTTAGTTGAGTTTGCGTTGTCGCTGTATATTTCAATTAATGAATTATCAGGCCTTATTAAATGGAGCTTACACTCTGTGGAAATTGTTGTATTTATATGAAATTTTAGTTGCACCTGATATTGGCCTATGCAAAGCTGTATTAACTCTTCACCAAGAAGACAATTAAAATTTGTATTTTTATCTATGTTATGCATATCTAATCAAAGTAACCTTTTGGCAAAGGAATGTGAGTTTCATGTTCTTTTCCCGGTTTACCCGTTGAAATATCAATAGGTTGACCGTATGAATTGTATTGTCTCCAACTGCCATTGGGGTAAAGTGTGTTGGGCTCTGAAATTCTTATTGTATCTGCATTACCTGTTGACCCAGGTGGTCTATATATGATCCCACCCCTTTTCCCAGATTCAGCAATGTAATCAGATGGTATGTTTGGTGCTTGAGGGAAATTTGTAGGCTGAAGAAAGTTCTTCGGTGATTTAGGGCTGCTCAAAAATATAAAATCCCAAACACTCGATGTCCATGCCTGAAGCCCACCCAAGAACCCGCCACTGCCTAGACTGGCTTCCTGTTGATAACCTCCCAAAGTGGCTTTACTCCGATCAAAACTACTTGCGGGTAAAGAAGTTCCTAAGCCGTTAATCTGCGAAGGGTTATGCATAGGGGTTTCCATGGTGTTGGCTCCCGTTATTCCCCCAGTAATTGCGGTATAACCCAGCATGACTGCACCTAACCCTACCAGTGCATGTGCAAACCGCCCATCAGGGTCCCAATACTTATACGGATT
>DIYC01000022.1:5528-5673 GCA_002428895.1 Burkholderiales bacterium UBA6064
AGCGGTTAAAACTTTGCACGTTGCTGGGTGTAAAGCCAATCGGATCGGCACTAATAAACCGTCCAATTTTAGGGTCGTAAAACCGGCGACCCATGTACATGAGCCCCAGGCGTTTGTCATATACATGGCCGGTGTAATCGACTGA
>DIYC01000023.1:0-1535 GCA_002428895.1 Burkholderiales bacterium UBA6064
TGGTAAAAATGAATTTTGCAGGGGCGACTCGTTACGTAACGTACTGTGGTCATTTAAGTCTTCATAGCCGCAGCATATTACATAAACACGTTGAGCAAGCATTTCTGGTTTGGTGTGCATGACCCGTTCTGCGCATCTTGTGTCAGACAGCACTGCACCGGCTGCTTGGGTGAGTCCAATCCTTTTGTCAAAGCGTTGTAGTAATAGCATGCCACCGTCTGAAGTGAGTTCTCCGCCTTGAAAATTGACCTCGATTGTTTGGCGACCTTGACGTGAACACTGAACTGAAGATCCGGTACAATTTGAATTCGGCATAGTGACCCCTGATATTTCTTGCAAGCTATATTCTAAGCGGGTCTTCAAACTATGCCGGCCCTAAATTGCAGTAGGCTGATGAAATATGCGGGATTAAGGTGGCTTGGCGATCTTGTTGGACACTTTGGTTGTTCGGTGGCATCATTTTTTTATGATTTGTTCTTTGAGCTCGGCGCTGTAAACGGCCCTTTGCTTCTCCTGGGCCGCCCCTAAGTTTATAAAGTATGAAAAAAAGTTAGCGGACTCTACTGTGCATACGGGGCTACTCTGTTGAACAGATCGTAATTTGAACAAGGTAGCCGATGTTATACTTTCACCCTTGTGAATAATCTGCGAGCCTTAGTATGAAAACAAAGTCAGTCTTAGAATTAAGAGAGGTACAAACCGTTTTAAAAGCAAGTCAAGAGTTTGCTACGAATCAGGGCTGGGTGGTGACGATTGCCGTCACTGATGACGGGGGGCATTTGTTGGGCTTGTTTCGGATGGATGGTGCGGCACCAATTACTGCTCAAATTGCTGAAGCAAAAGCAAAAACAGCGGCGTTGGCTAGAAAAGAAACTAAGCTGATTGAAGACATGATTAACAACGGTCGCACTGCCTTTGTGACAGTCCCTGGCGTTGAGGGTTTGCTTGAAGGGGGGGTGCCCATTGTTGTGCATGATTATGTGATTGGTGCGGTGGGTGTTTCAGGCGTTAAGGCAGAGCAAGATGCTGAAATTGCTCGCGTTGGAATTGCGGCGCTTCTTACAAGTAAGTCGTAAGGTCATGAACGAGCAATTTTCTCACTTAGCGCACAATCAACGTGATTCGAATCGACACATGGTCTTAATTTGTTACGTATTGGGCGTGCTGGGTGTTTTTTTCTTTATTACGGCTTGTGTTGCTTTGTTTATTTGCTACCTTAAACGCGAGGATGCAATGAATACGATTTATCAAAGCCACTATACGTGGTTAATTTCAACGTTTTGGGTTGCTGTAGTTGGGTCAATTGTTTCATTTCTAACCTTATTTATTGCCCTCGGTTTTGTGCTTTACTTTATTCTAAGTCTTTGGTTAATTTATCGGTTTACCAAAGGATTATTGCGGTTTTTAGAGCACAAGGCCGTGGCATAAATTTGTCGCATTCCTTTACATTCACTGGGGGCAGCGTGTTGATGAATTCAACTCTGGGGTGTTGGTGGCCTAGTCTTGCTCAGCGAGCGCTAGTTTGGCTTGTGTTG
>DIYC01000023.1:1744-9134 GCA_002428895.1 Burkholderiales bacterium UBA6064
GCTTGTGTTGGCGACAATGGTGATGCTAATGGCGGGTTGCTCTGGTTTATTTAAGCAACCTCGTTTTGTACTTGAAAAAAATGGTGATCCTATTCACGATGCGGTGCTTGAACATGAAACGAATTGGCGTGGGACTCGCTATCAATGGGGAGGTACGAGTCGCTGGGGGATTGATTGTTCGGCCTACATGCAGCGAGTTTTTAAAGACGTGTTTGATGTCGAATTGCCAAGAACAACCTCATCGCAAATTGTATTGGGTACGCGTGTGAGTTTACACGAGCTTCAAGCTGGCGATTTGGTTTTTTTTCAGTTCGATTCTAAAACCTTGCATGTGGGTGTCTATTTATCTAAAGGCGGTTTTGCGCATGCGGGATATAGTACAGGTGTTACTTTAAGCCCGTTGTATTTGCCCGTGTGGCGTGATCGGTTTATCGAAGGTCGCCGAATTATTAGGGTGGCCTCGTCTTAGTTTTCAAATTCGAGCAGGCTTTGTTGCTGAATTTTAAGTGGCCTGTTTATTTCTCGGCGTGTTGCGCGTGCCGCTGCTTGTACAGCGCGATCTATCGTTGAGAGCCAATACGTGGTTTCGCTGTTGGCGCTAATCCACATTGAATTGTGTACCATAATTTGAATCGAACACAATTTAGTGGAGTCGCCTGAGTGCTCGAATCGAGTTGTCAGCTTAACGCATACCACTTTAATTTGAGTTGACACGGTTGATAAGGCAGTTTGAATGCTTTGAAAAATATAACGACGTAGCAAGTCATCAATCTCACATTCGTGAGTTTGTATTTGTGTTTTCATGTGATGCCTCCAATTGGGTTTAACACGCATTATTTTTTGTTGGATTTAGGTATTGAATTAGAGGGTTATTTTCCTTGTAGTTAATGACACTTTCATGAATGAATCATGAAACCTTGATGAATCAAATTCTTCTTCTGATACAAAAAGCTAAGTTGAAACTATAGAGCTTTGGGCTATTTTTTAATTGAATTAACTAAGGGGTTTATTGGCCCCAAATTTCATTTAGTTTTTTTGTTCTGCCGCATGACGTTTTATAGAGTTTGTAGCGAACCGGATTTTTTTTATAGTAGTCTTGGTGGTTTTGCTCGGCTGCGTAAAATTGCTTGGCTTGCTCAATCAAGGTGTAAATTGTTTCGAATTGTTTGCTTGCTTTTAATTCATTGAAGCTGGCTAAAGCAACTTTTTTTTGGGTTTCATCCAAATAAAAAATGGCACTTTGGTATTGCTGCCCTTTATCACAAAATTGGCCTTGACCATCGGTTGGGTCGATGTTGCGCCAAAAATATTTTAACAAGGTGTCGTAGCTGATTGTTTTGGGGTCGTAAGTTACTTGCACCACCTCATAATGTCCGGTTTTTCCGGTAGAGACTGCTTGGTAGCTTGGGTTTTCTACATGCCCGTTGGCATAACCCGAAACTACTGCAGCCACGCCGGGTATGCTTTCGAAGGCTTCTTCCATGCACCAAAAACAACCCCCTGCAAACACGGCGTGTTGCATTGTGTCGTTTGAAGTTGTAGCTAGCGTCAGGGTGTGACCACTGATCGCAAAGACACACAGTAGCAACTTTGGAGCGAATTTCGTTGAGCTAAAATGCTTCAAAAGGGTCTCCTCAATACCTGTTTGAATTAATTTGTACGGCTTAAGTGGTTAGGTGGAATAACCTAAAATTTATAGTTGTGCTTAATTATGATGATTGCTAATTCAATAGGGTTAACTCTAAATAGTTATAAGATAATTATACCGATGAAGAGTGCTTGTAACCAGAACGGGCGCGGATTAACAAAAAAATATTTGAATGGATTTCATTTTTTTGTGGTTTGGTTTGTTGGAATAAAATTGGCCGACTCAATGGGTCATGTCATCAATTTGTAACATAAATCATGCATAGTACAAACACAATTTTATTGTGGATTAGCCAGGAGAAGTGAATGAATTTAATACTAAAAAACCCACTTGTTGCGTTAACGGCCATTTCATTGGCATTGGTTGCTTGTGGTGATAAAAAAGAGGCAGTGATAGAGCAGCCAGTTGCTGAGTCGGCAGTGCCAGCCGAGCGGCTTGTTATTAAAATTGACGGCTCCTCAACGGTTTTTCCGATTACCGAAGCGGTTGCCGAAGATTTTCAAATTCAAGAAAAGGGTGCCATTCAAGTGACTGTTGGAATTTCTGGAACCGGCGGTGGCTTTAAAAAGTTTTGTCGTGGTGAGGTCGATATTACAGGTGCGTCTCGCCCCATTAAAGACTCTGAAATGAAGCTGTGTGCCGAAGCAGGCATTAAATTCATTGAATTACCCGTTGCGTTTGATGCGCTCACGGTTGTTATTAATAAAGAAAACAACTGGGCAACACAAATGACGGTTGAGCAACTTAGAACGGCTTGGCAGTCTGCCGCGCAAGATAAGGTGAATAACTGGAATCAAATTGATCCTTCTTTTCCAAGTGAGCCTTTGCGTTTATATGGCCCTGGTACAGATTCAGGAACATTTGATTATTTTAAAGAAGTGGTGGTTGGTAAAAAAGCAGATGGCACTCAAGACGATACCCGTGCAGATTTTACTGCGTCTGAAGATGACAACGTGTTGGTGCAAGGTGTGCTGAGCGATCAAGGTGGTTTGGGTTATTTTGGCTTTGCGTACTACAAAGAAAATGCAGATAAATTAACTGGTGTTGCAATTGTCAATGATCAAGGCGTGCCTGTTCTTCCTTCTATTGAATCGGTGAATAGTGGCGCTTATAACCCTTTGTCTCGTCCTATTTTTATTTATGTGGCCGAACAGTCTATGAAAAAAGGCGAAGTTAAAAAATTCATGGATTATTACATGGCCAATGTCCCTAAGCTTTCTAACGAGGTGGGTTATGTGGCGATGCCCGACCCATTTTATCAAGCCGCTACAGCACGCCTGGCATCGCTAAAAACAGGTAAGGTTTTTGGTGTATAAGAAAATAAAGGTTTGCCAATTGACACTTTAATGGGGCTAGTTGGTCAGGAATAAGACAATTTATATTCAAGATTGAGTACAATCTTGAAATGCTCAAGAGCCGATTTGTTCGGCTCTTTTTTAATAATGAGTGGTAAAACTGATGAGCATCGTCCTATCACAATCAGCTTCTGTATCTAAACCTATGTCAGGTCAAGTGAGTAATCGGCTAGCACGTAAACCGTTGCGTAATATCAAAGAGCGAATCATTGAGGCTGCCTTGTTGCTAGCGGCTTGTGTATCGGTTTTAACCACTATCGGTATTGTTTATGTTTTGGTTTCTGAGTCCTTACAATTTTTTGCCCATGTCTCGGTGGTTGATTTTTTAACCGACACGGTTTGGGCGCCGATGTTTCAAGACGCACGGTTTGGCATATTGCCTTTGTTGTCGGCTACTTTGCTGACTTCTGCAGTGGCTTTGTCGGTTGCTATTCCGCTGGGTACTGTGATTGCCATTTATTTGTCTGAGTTTGCCTGCTCCAAAGTGCGTGAAATGTTTAAACCAATTTTAGAAATCTTGGGCGGCATCCCAACCATTGTATTTGGGCATTTTGCTTTAGTTGCTTTAACGCCGTTTTTGCAACAATTTATTCCTGGTTTACCAGGGTTTAATATGCTCAGTGCTGGTTTAATTATGGGCGTGGCAATTATTCCTTATATTAGTTCTCTGGCTGAAGATGCCATGCGTGCAGTTCCGATGAATATTCGTGAAGCGGCGTATGGCATGGGTGCAACTAAGTTTCAGGCCGCGTTGGGTGTTATTTTTCCAGCAGCATTGTCTGGAGTTTTGTCGGCTTATCTGTTGGCTATTTCCCGTGCAGTAGGCGAAACCATGATTGTTGCCGTGGCTGCGGGCGGGCAACCTAATTTAACTGTAAACCCAACCGATCAAGGCCAAACCATTTCTGCCTTTATTGTACAAGTTGCAAAAGGTGATTTGCCTCATGGTTCGATTGGTTACCAATCCATTTTTGCAGCAGGTTTAAGTTTATTTATTTTAACGTTGTTGTTTAATGTAGCTGGTCATGTTATTCGCCGTAAATTCCGAGAGAGTTACTAACCATGCAAGTTCAGTTTGACATTGAAAAAACAAGAAAATTGGTGAGAAGCCGTAAACGTTGGGACGTTGCTTTTGCCATTTTTGGCATATTTGGTTTAATGATTGGTGTGCTGACTTTTGTTATTTTGTTTGCTGAAATGGCAATGCTTGGTTTTGAGCGCTTGGGTTGGAATTTTTTTACGTCGTTTCCCAGTCGAAATGCAGAAAACGCAGGTATTTTGTCTGCCTGGGTAGGCTCTTTGTCGGTGATGTTCGTCACTGCGGTGACCGCAGTTCCCTTAGGTGTTTCTGCCGGTGTTTATTTAGAGGTGTATGCCAGAAAAAATTGGATTACCGATATCATTGAAATTAACGTAACCAATTTAGCGGGTGTGCCTTCTATTGTGTATGGCCTGTTGGCTTTAGGCGTGTTTGTCTATGCGTTTGGCTTTGGTCAAAGTGTATTGTCGGCTGGTTTAACCTTGGCTTTAATGATTTTACCGATTGTGATTGTTGCCACACGTGAGTCGATACGCGCCATTCCTCAGCACATTCACGAAGGGGCTTATGGTCTGGGTGCAACGCGTTGGCAAGTTACCTGTGATCATTTGGTGCCTTACTCCATGCCGGGTATTTTAACGGGTGTGATTATCGGCCTTAGCCGAGCAATCGGTGAAACTGCTCCTGTAATTACCATTGGTGCGCTGACTTTTATTGCATTTTTACCTGAGTCTCCCATTACAATTAGTTTTCCGTTTATTAATTTTGATTGGCTGACTTCGGCATTCACGGTGATGCCTATTCAAATGTTTAACTGGACTTCTAGGCCTCAAATTGAGTTTCAGTTGAACGCAGCGGCTGCTGGTTTTATTTTAATTGTAATGACGCTGATGATGAATGCTTTGGCGATTTGGTTGCGATACCGTTTACGCAAAAACATTAAGTGGTAAGTTATTTCGTTTGGATAAACTCAAAAAGACTGTGATGATGAGTGATGTATTTGATGATAGGGCAAAAGAAATTGCCAATTTAAAAACCAAAGCGCAAGCGAAAGCGTTTAGTTTTTATTATGGTGATTTTAAAGCGATTAAAGAAGTCACATTGCCCGTGTACGAGAATAAAGTAACGGCATTAATTGGGCCTTCAGGTTGCGGTAAGTCTACCTTGCTTCGGTCGTTTAACCGCATGCACGATTTATATCCTGGTAACACCTACGAGGGTGAAATTATTTTGTATCCCGATGATACAAATATTTTTGATCGCCAGGTTGACCCCATCGAGGTGCGGATGCGTATTGGCATGGTGTTTCAAAAACCCAATCCCTTTCCTAAAAGTATTTATGACAATGTGGCCTATGGCTTAAGGTTGCGTGGCGAAAAATCGCGAGCCTTGATTGATGATCGTGTTGAATCGGCCTTAAAAGGCGCTGCCTTGTGGAACGAGGTGAAAGATCGCCTAAATGACCAAGCGTTTGCTTTGTCGGGTGGGCAGCAACAGCGGTTGTGTATTGCACGTTGTTTGGCAACCGACCCAGAAATTTTATTATTCGATGAACCTACGTCTGCCCTAGACCCAATTGCCACTGCGCATATTGAAGACTTGGTTGCTGAATTAAAAAAGAACCTCACCATTTTAATTGTGACTCACAACATGCAGCAGGCGGCTCGTGTTTCTGACTTTACGGCCTACATGTACATTGGTGAATTAATTGAGTTTGGTGTTACTGACGAAATTTTTCTTAAACCGAAAAAGCAACAAACGGAAGATTATATTACTGGGCGTTTTGGCTAAAGGTATACTGCTTTCAATGCGTTAATTCTTGCAAGGCGGTCATGGTTTTGAATCCACTTAGCCCATCTAGGGCGTTGCCTTATGTTGCGTTAATGATCAACGCACTGGTTTGGGGCGCGTCGTGGTGGCCTTTGCGAGAAATTCAACAAGCAGGCTTGCACCCTTTGTTAGCAAGCTCTGCGGTCTATTTAATCGGTTGTATCGTCATTTTTCTGTTCACCCCTTGGGTTTGGCGCGAGTTTAAATCGCATCCAGCCCTTTTGTGTTTGGCCTTGGCTTCGGGTTGCACCATGGTTGGGTTTAATTGGGGGGTGACAATTGGCGACGTGATTCGAGTCGTGTTGTTGTTTTATTTAATGCCCATTTGGGCGTTGTTGCTGGCAAAGCCCCTGTTAAACGAAGCCATTACACGCAGTAGCGTGTTTCGGATTGTGTTGGCTTTTGCGGGCGCATTTTTGGTGTTAAACCCCGCAGGGGACTGGTCGTTCCCAGTGCCTGCACACCCAGGTGAATGGCTGGGTTTGTTGGGTGGTTTTGCGTTTGCGATCAATAATATTTTGTTGCGACATCAACAAGCGCGTAGCGAGCAAGCTCGGCTGTTTAGTATGTTTGTGGGGGGCGCGTTTTTTCCATTGCTAGTGGCAATTGGTTTGATGGTGTTTCAGCCTTTTGCAAGCCTTTCGATTGCATTGCCGACTCAGTTTACAGGGTATGGCATTCTCGTTTTGTTGGTGTTTTCTGCATGTTTAACCTGCGCCAATTATGGCTTACAGTATGGCGCATCGCGTTTGCCAGCCAATGTTACGGCAGTGGTGATGTTAAGTGAAGTGGTATTTGCAACCGTGTCTGCCATGGTTTTAAATGATGACACTGTGTCGTTGCGTGCAGCTCTTGGCGGCTTGATGATTGTTGTGGCGGCGGCATTCAGTGCGGTGAAGGGGCAGCACCCCAAGTAACACCTCAAGTAACCGTCATTCCGCACCATTTTTAAGAATAAATTTTTTGGCAAAATAATCCCATAATTTCGATAATAGGCATGTGCCTAGGCTCTTGATTCAAAACAATTTCGCGAACTTCTTGTTCATGAATGTAGAGCAACTCAATGCCCTGGAAACACTGAAACACCCATTGTGCTGTGGGTTTTTGCGTTGGCTTTTTCTTCATGTCTGGAAAGGATTGATTGCTTTTTTCTAACGCCTGTCTGATTTTGTATTCAATTGCCGAGTAAATCAGTAAACAAGTGGTCATCACCATCAACAAAGCTTGTACTCTTTGCGGTTTTTTGCTCTGTACACGACAATTTTTAAATGTAATTCTAAGCCCTTAACTCCATTGAGTTTTTCACCTCAGGTTTTAACCAGCTTTGAATCAATATCTCGATGACTTGCGCAAGTTGTTCAGCTCGATGATTCAGATCAAGTAGTGCCTGCGCAATCCAATCCAGGCCATATCGAAAATAACTGATTGCCAGTCGCCCATGATTTTTTATTTTAATGGGCTGATGATTTTCATGTCGCCAGTCTCCGATTTTATGAGCCCATGAGAAGGCCAAAGCCA
>DIYC01000081.1:0-4030 GCA_002428895.1 Burkholderiales bacterium UBA6064
ACGGGTTGGTTTGGGCGGTTACGTTCAATGTCTTCCCAGGGTAGGTGATGGGACAAAATCACCAAAGGGTTGCGTGGATCGACCATTTGGTCTAATCGCGAACGGAAAAAATCATCCTGAATCATCATTTTTTTGGGTCAAATCCTTCAGTTTCGAATACCATTTATTTTACTTTCTGAGGGATTTAAACGGGATGATTCAGTGATAAAATGAGTATTGATGCGGATTTAGAAAATTTGAAGGGGCGACTAAAAAATCAGGACTTTTCAGAAAACGAAATCCTCGCTCTACCGCTTGTTGGTCTTTGTACAAATTCAGTATTTTGGCCATGTTCAATTCGGGGTTCATGTCGTTGGTTGCAAGAATAAATACCCCCAGTTGCTGAAGTTCTTTCTCTCTTGTTTCCAATGGAAGGTACAGCGAGCCTTCAATTTGATGATACGATCTCGAATAATTGTTGAACGATCAGAATAGCGTTCTCTGTGTCCTCTGGAGCAAAACCTGCTTTTTGCATACTATCTATTATTACATCTTTATCAAAACCTGCGTTTAGCATAGCACAAGCAGTCTGGAACACAACTTCATCACCTTCAGCGCCTTTAGCCTCCGCTGTATTCGCTAAAGCTATAGCAATATCCCCTGGCGTGAAAACTGATTCACCTTCTGCATTTTTCACACTCGCTAAAGCTGTAGCAATATCTGCTAAAGTGAAATTTTGACCAGTCACTGGATTAATTGTATTGGCTAAAACTTCTGCGATTTTGGGCGCAGTCTCACAACCTGTGCGATATAAAACAGTCGCAATATCTGACGCATTAAAAATAGGATTTTGGTTATCGTCTTTTGCATTTGCTAAGGCTTGGGCAAGACTTTCAGGTGATTTGAGATCACCAGATAACAAGTTATACCTGTCAACAATCCGGTTTATTGCCGACTCCTTTTGATCGGAAATAGTTGCGTGACTTACATTATTAATGTTTGCTGTATAGGCATACACTATTTTAGAAATACCAAGAAAATTATTAGGAGATGTAGTCGCTTGCTCTTGGTTTTTTACTGGCCCCTGGTTTTCTACTGACTCTTGGTTTTGTACTGACCCTTGGTCTTGTCCTGACCTTAACGCAAATTCTGAACTCATTTTAAACCTCTAAAAAAGTTTATCTCCGTTTGTTAAGTGTCAATTTCTTTTCAAACATTCCAAATTCACCCAATTTGGGGTGAATGGTCAAAAGGTTACAAAACAAGGCGTTTGGTGACGATAATGCAGAATAACGTTTCGCAATCATGCTGCCCCTGACCCGCAGTGTTTGCCCGAATACGCTATAATTTTTAAATTAAAACTAAAAAGCATACAGAATGCGGCACTTGCCATTACCCCCTAAAAAACCACCCCGACCCCCACCCTTAATTATGCAACTGTTATTTTGGGTGTTCGATACAAGCCAACTGGCATTTATTTTTATCATGATTTATTTGTGCTTTAAATCGCCTCTGCAAGACCCTGAGCTGGCCGAGATTATGAAATTCAACTTAAGCTGGTCACACCAATTGGTTTGGCCACCGCTCTTGCTAATCCTGGCGATTTTAACTTGCTGGATTAATTATTTAAGGCTTAAAATCAAAATTTGGCAAAAAGAATTTTGGGTGTATATGGGCTGTATTTTGGTACAAGGTTTTTGGGGTTTATTATTATCAGCAAGTCTTATTGTAAAAGGTTAATTAAGCAATCATCATGACAACACATACCCTCTTTTTTCGTAGTCAGTCATTTATTCAACTCACGAGTGGTTTAATTATCAGCTTAAGCTTGGTGGGCTGTTCAATCACAGCAAAACCACAGGCGATTGAAACATTTACAGAGGCAGGGCTTGACTACACCAATACCTTGCGGCAAGTTAACCAATTAAGTCAAAAAGAAAGCTTGTCCTTTACCGCAGAATTACTGACCGACTTGCCTCGCGAGACAGGAGTACTAGAAACACAATCCAGTGAAGCAAAAACTCGTGTTCAACTTATTGAACAACACAATAAGCAACTTGATCTGCTTGAACAATATTTCACAGTTTTAAATCAGTTTACCGACACAAAAAATAAATCAAAAGCCGAAAAATTGCTCGCTGATATTGTGTATGCTTTAAAAGATACATTCAAAGTAACGCGCAAACAAAGCGAAGATTTTGCTGCAATCAGTATTGACTTACAAAGCAAAACCGTATTGCAAGCAATTATTCAGCGCGACCGCCCATTCATCGCTGCCAGCCTAGAAAGCTTAGCCAATAATTTTGCTCAACAGGCAGAATGGCTTGAGTTGCGGCAAACCCTAATTCGCGAACGAAATTACCAACGACTGGTTGAAGCACCTTTTATCAACAACAAAGATTTGGGCACCACCTGGAAAAATGCTTGGATTAAAAGCGTTACACCAAGCCCAACTCTAGAAGCATTAAGAAAGGCAGAGCAAGTCAGCATTGCGTTACTTGATGCTTGGAATAATTTGCAAATTGACCAAAACAACCCATACGATTTGCAAATTAAATTGGATCAACTTAAAAATACGTTGTACTCCCTAGAGCAACAACCTTAAAACAGCACCCATAAGGTAACTACCTAAAACCACCTTTTAGAGCCCCCAGTATGAGCACCATAAACCACAGTCAAAGCCTTTTAAATCACATTCGCCGTATTTTGCAACAGCTTTACCGTATCAACATAGCGGACATTCCGCCCGAAGACCAACCGGCGCATCGACAAGCGTTACACGAAGCCTATTTGGCCTTAATGCGCTATGAAAATGCTGAGTTTCAAAAGTCTCTGCAGGCAAGCCAAACCCAGCTTGACCAACTGCAGCAACAAACCCAAAAACTAGTCACTGCACTTGAAGAGGAAAAAAAGACAGTTGATAAAATTAAACTGGCAGCTCGTGGGCTTGAGCTGCTCAAAAAATTAGTTATTTAGTCATGGCACGTAAACCGACCCATAAGAAGAATAACCCAAATGACAAACTTACCGCACCGTAACTGGCATAAAACCAGCCCACCAGTTCGGATTGGCGGCGAATCGTCTCAATCATGTCCCATTTGGAGCTGACCCACAGCACCCATGTGTAAGCGTAAATTCCCTTTTGAAATGCAAATACCAGAGCCAAAGGCCCCAAGCTTGCTGCCACACGCGCTACTGAGATATACAACAAACCCCAAACAATCACTAAAAAAGCACCAAAATCATTAAACACCGTTGGATATAACTTAAAAAACAATGGGTCGGTAAACAACCGACTTGCAATACAAATACCTAAAATATTGGTTAAACCGGCAATAATGTAAACAACCGAGATCATTCGATTCATAAAAATTAGTCGCAATAAATAATGATGGGTTTTTAAAAAATGAACGGAATCACAACACAATACCAATCATAGTTGGGCTTTGATGTAGGGGCACTACTAAAAAGCCCTAGCTGTTGTATTAAAACAAACAATTTACATGGTATTGCTATTAATTCGCACTACTGAATTAACTTGATAATAATCGCCCAAAATCACAGTGGCTTGGCCCAAGTCAGATTCAAGTTGAATGGTTGGTAACTGCTTTGCCTCACTGACACCAGAAAGTTTGCGCGACTGGCGATACAACTCAACTTCGCGACCACTCTCTATGAGGTAAATGTATTGCTGCATGGGCTCTGCGCTGAACCATTTATGAAATAAATGTTGTGGTGCAGATACTTTAGTTTCTGGAAAAAAATAAAAACCCAAGGCATCCGTTTCAGTAACATGTTGCTGTGGCTTCTTTTCTTTAGACCAATACGTTAAACATTCAACTTTTAAACCTGGCTTAGGTACGCCATGCTGTAATACCCTGCCCTCCACTGGAGCAAATAACACCATGTCTTGAGCAACCTGATGCATATTAAAGCTAGATAGTTCTGACAAAGCCGAACACCCAGAAACCAACACTGCGCCCACAAAAAATACACAACGTGAAGGCAACCTACTACGAGAATTCATCATAAAAATAAACAAATAAAAAAA
>DIYC01000081.1:4222-5204 GCA_002428895.1 Burkholderiales bacterium UBA6064
CTCAAAATATTGAATTAAAGTAAGTAGACTTTAGCAGCACTGCAAAGTGCACTCACAATGAGTGATAATTTTCGAGTGAAATTTTCATAATACTTTTGAAGGACTAGTCAATGATTAAAGCACATGCCGCACTTGAAGCGGGCGGATTACTGGTTCCGTTTGAATATGATCCAGGCACTTTAAACCCCAACGAAGTACAACTTGAAGTGTTACATTGTGGCTTATGTCACAGCGATTTAAGCATGATTGACAATGCATGGGGTTTTAGCCAATACCCCTTAGTACCCGGACACGAAGTGATTGGAAAAATAAGCCGATTAGGTAGCCAAGTTCGCCACCTTCAAGAAGGTGACACGGTGGGTTTAGGTTGGCATGCAGGTTACTGTATGACCTGCCGAACCTGCCTAGGGGGTGATCATAATTTATGCGCATCGGCACAAGGCACGATTGTAGGTCGACATGGTGGTTTTGCCGAACAAGTTAGGGCACACAGTGCCAGTGTCGTGAAATTACCTGACTCAATTGATCCAACCACCGCAGGCCCACTGTTTTGTGGTGGCATTACAGTTTTTAATCCTTTGGTGCAGTTTGATATTCGCGCCAACAGCCAAGTGGCCATTATTGGGATTGGAGGTTTAGGACATTTAGCAATTCAGTTTTTAAATGCTTGGGGCTGCGAAGTCACTGCATTTACCTCATCAGCCGACAAAGCCAAAGAAGCGATTGCATTAGGCGCGCATCATACCTTAAATACCCACAATGAGGCTCAACTTGAAGCGGCTAGCAGCCGATTTGATTTAATTATATCTACCGTGAATGTTCACTTAAATTGGAACGCGTATTTAAACACGTTAGCCCCAAAAGGTCGACTGCACTTGGTAGGGGCTACTTTAGAACCGATTAACCTGTCAGCCTTTGGTTTAATTGGTCAGCAACGCAGTGTGTCTGGGTCGCCAGTAGGAAGCCCAGCAGTGATCGCAGG
>DIYC01000081.1:5435-10259 GCA_002428895.1 Burkholderiales bacterium UBA6064
CAACAAGACACCGTATTCAACCCATCATTGAGCAGTTTCGTTTTGATCAAGCCAACGAGGCGATCAACCGCCTGCGTCATGGCACGCCTAAGTTTAGAGTCGTATTAAGCCGCTAGGTACTCTTTAACGATTGACTTGATTTTAAACTGGGCAGGATCCACTTCGATGGCATTTTTAAGATCGGAGGTAATTTGAACGTAATCTGCTTCAAGACCAGATGGCGGCAAGTAATGCGTTCGAATCCCAGAAAAAATCAGCATAGCATACTCGCCTTGTATGAGCTTTAGTGTTTGCTGAATGCGAGGGCGATGAAACAAGTGCTCAAGAAATGTCATTTCGCAATAGCCCTCTACAACAGAAAAAGAATAACAACCCCGAACATCAGTAACGGCTGAATCGATTCGAGGTTGTTGCTCCAAGTTCCATTGAATTTCTCGTTGAATAATAACGCCAGCCATGGGCTGCCCATGATTTGATACCAACCCTTTGATCGCTGAACATAAAATGAGATTATTTTTTTTCACGCTAAAGACCTTTTTAGTAGAGTGTCGTCAAACTGAATTAACCAACCTTTTGCAAACGGCCCACTGGCCAGGAAATCTTGGTTTAGCACATCACGATCAAGACCATATCGAAGTGGCTGTGCTTGAGCATTACACACTTGACCGCCGGCAGCCTCGACAATTGCCTGACCTGCGGCTGTGTCCCATTGGCAAGTTGGGCCAAAACGCGGATATAAATCAGCCAAACCCTGCGCAATTCTACAAAACTTTAAAGCGCTACCTACCCCCTCGATGTGCGAAGGATAGCCAATTGTTTTAAGCCATTGAGTTTGCTTAGGCATACAATAAGAACGGCTGCCTAGCACACGGAGCGTGTGAGGTGTATTGGCAAAGGGCGTACACGCAATCGGCTTAGCAAATACATTGTTCTGCACACTTTCAAATGCACCGACACCAGGAATTCCTAAAAAAGTTTGCTGTAAGGCAGGCGCATGAATAATACCAATAATGGGCAAACCATTTTCAATCACAGCAATATTTACCGTAAACTCGCCGTTACGCTTAATAAATTCACGCGTACCATCTAACGGGTCAACCAAAATTAAGTGGTTGTTTATTAAATTAAGTTCCGAAGGTTTGTCACTTTCTTCAGACCAAACAGGAACACCAGGTGTTAGCCTTAATAACCCCGATCGAATAATTTCATCGGCAATAAAATCGGCTTCGGTTACTGGCGATTCATCAGCCTTGCAGTGCACCTTTAAACCAGTTTGCTGATAAATCATTAAAATAGCCTCACCCGCTTGCCAAGCTAATTCAGCAAGTGATGCGGCCAAATGTTTTAAATCAGAACCACCGAAATGTTGTTTCATCGCGAACCCCATGTAGGGTGATGCCGAACTGATTCAACTCATGCGCCTTGGCCAGGGAAATTGCTCTTTTTTTGAGAAATTTACGCCATTTACGCTCTAAAAAACTTTGATGCAACACCCGATAATTGTAGCGGTTGGCCATTTGTTTTTCACCGGTTTTTTCGCGATGAGCTTGATTCATGGCCTTGACAGTTACTGAACCAAAATGATGAATCCACGAATTGGCTAAACAGGCTTGTTGAATACCGGCTTTACGTAAGTCATTAAAAAAAATAGTGTCTTCAAAACCAAGCAACTTAGGTGTGGCACGAAAATACCCAACCTCTTGCCAAACCGAACGATGTACCAACAAACAAATTGCATGGGCATAGCCAAAGCGCGCGTAACCATGCATGGTTTGCTTAAATTGCTGCGCCGAACCGATAAAATCATAGTTAAGAGAACCCTCTAGGTATGCAGGCGAAGCTACTTTTAAATTCAATTGGATGGCTTGTTCGATTAAAGATTCGACCCAACCAGGACTCACCACAATGTCATTATTCATGATCACCGTCCATTCCGTTTGCAAGGCTAAAATGCCTTGGTTCCAGGCAACCCCGCAGCCCATGTTTGATCGGTTTGCAATCACATGTAAACCATTAACAGAATGTAGATAATCTAAGGTGTCATCTTGGCTGTGATTATCGACAACAACCAATTGGCGCATAGGAAAGCCGGTTTGCAACAGGCTATTGATGCATTGTTGGGTATAGGCAACATTGTTATAACAAGCAAATGTGGCAGAGTAATCGTACATAGTTTAATTATGCCTGATTCCAGCGTTTGGCCTTCACACCCACCCCCAACGCTGCCAATGAATTTTTAAAAAAGCATAGGTCACTGGCGCAGTAATTAAGCCTGGCAAACCAAAAGCCGTTTCGCCAAGAATAATCGCGACAAGCATTTCAGGTACACTGGCACGCACATTGCTACCAATGATGTACCCGTTAATAAAATATTCAACTTTGTGAATAACAAACAAATACAAAACCGACCCAGCTGCAACAAAAACACCATAGCGCACGGTGAGCAGTAAAATTAGGCTATTCGCCATAACATTGCCTGCCGCCGGAATTAAACTGGCTACTGCGGTAAACAGCAACAGCAACTCACGAAACGGCAACACCACGTCAAAAAAAGGCAACGCCACATAGACAAAAATTGCTGTGCAAAAGGTATTCCAAATACTGACATACACCTGTGCACCCATTAACAAGGTAAAACAACGCACGTAGCGCTCCATGGTGCTTGTCCAAGCTGAAGCCAACGGCTTAGGGTCTTTGGAGGTACGCATTAAACCCGCCGAAACTCCTAAAATAGCAGCAAAAAGAAGTTGCAAAAAAATATAAAAACTAGCCCCGCCAAAATTACGCACATAACCCACGCCATCACCAAATGATCGCCGCAGCAAATCATAAAAATCTTCTGAATTAACAGGGACTTGTGCACGAATATTTTCTGGCAATCTGGCTGTAACCGTGACCAAGTTGGCAATTGCTTCGTCGAGCAATTGCGGCCCTTGTGTAATTAAGGTTTGCACCACAAAACGAACGGCATTCGAAAAACCAAAAATTAATAACAACATCAGCGACACCACAATTAAAGTGGTTAGGCCCACCGGTAACACCCGCAACACCCAGCGCAAACCCTTGCTTTTTAAACGCGAAGCTTTTCGAATGCACAATTTATCGAAAAAACGTTTCACAAACCGAGTCATCGAAAAAATAGCTAAACCCGCAATTAAACCAGGTCCAATTTGCGCCGCCATCATAAAAACCCAAATACACAACAAAGCCACCACGCAAGTGGCTTGCCAAATAAAAGGCTGCCGACTTAACGGCACAATAGGAGCATTAAAAAAGGACATTGGGTCAATTAAAAAAGACTTGATTAAAACAATCGACAACTAGCAAATTGAATTGTAAGGCTTTTGTGATGACTTTCTGACACTGTATGCTTTTTGTGTGTTTTATGCACACAACATTCGCTCAATTAAACACAACCAGCAAACCAATCTAAATTTACAACTACACGCTAAAAAATGTATTACGCTAGAAGAAGTATAGATTACTGATTACACTCTATTTACACTTTAGCAATGCACTTATAACACCCACGTTAAGCGAATTATGCAAACTGCGTCAACTCAAGCACTTCAGATTACTTTAACCGATGCGGCACAAGAACGTATTCTTGATCTTCGTGACTCGCCTCACCAGCCAGCCATGATCCGTTTGTTTATTCAAGGGGGGGGGTGTTCTGGCTTTGAATACCGCATTGAAAAATTGCTCGCCCCCCAAGAGGATGATTTTATTTTAGACATTAACCCCTATTTGAAACTTTATGTTGACCCCTTCAGTGCACCTTACCTAACAGGCACCACGGTCGATTTTCAGCAAGAAATGCTGAGCAGCCGGTTTGTATTTAACAATCCACAGGCAGCTTCAACCTGTGGCTGTGGCTCAAGCTTTTCGCTAGGTTAAGTGTTCAAGATGCGCATGGGCAACTAGAAATTAGTACGATTTCATGCTAGAATATGGCTCATAATTTTTCAATGTTGTTTAAAAGGAACAGTTGGAATGACTACTTCTGTGATTACAACAAATTTATTCGGTTTTGCTGAGCCAACACATACCAGCACTAACGCGCTAGTCAAACATAACGCCTGGCAACTTGCAGGCAACGGCCCGCTAGGAAATATTGATGCGTATATCGCGGCCACTCATCAAATACCAATGCTCAGCGAAGAAGAAGAGCAAAATCTTGCCCACCGCTTACAAACAGAAAATGACCTTGAGGCTGCACGTCGTTTGGTTATGTCACACCTACGATTGGTAGTCGCGGTGGCGCGACAATACTTAGGTTACGGTCTTCCTCATGCCGATTTAATTCAAGAAGGCAATATTGGCCTAATGAAAGCAGTTAAGCGATTTGATCCTACTCGTGGTGTGCGTTTAGTGTCTTTTGCCATGCACTGGATTAAAGCTGAAATTCACGAGTACATTATTCGCAATTGGCGCATGGTTCGCATCATTACCACTAAAGCCCATCGAAAATTGTTTTTTAACTTAAACAGTTTTAAACAACATGGTCAAACTTTAACTACCGAGCAGGTGCAAGCGGTCGCAAAAGAACTGAATTTGCGCCCAGAAGATGTGACCGACATGGAGCGTCGCATGGCCGGCACAGAAACTAGCCTCGACCCGTTATTAGAGAATAATGACGAAAATCATTTTAATCCCCTCAATTATTTACAAGCCGAGGGGGCCGAGCCGACTGAAGTTTTAGAACAACTTGAATTTGAAAAAAAACACACCGATGGGCTTAGCCACGCGTTAAAGCAGCTTGATCCGCGTAGCCAACGCATTATTACCAGTCGCTGGTTAGCGCAAAACGGTAAAGAATCAACT
>DIYC01000081.1:10469-13567 GCA_002428895.1 Burkholderiales bacterium UBA6064
CACTTTACACGACTTAGCGACAGAATATGGTGTTTCCGCAGAAAGAATTCGCCAAATTGAAGCGCAAGCCATGAAAAAAATGAAATCAACCTTAATCGAATTTAAATAAACTTTTCAGTTTGATACAAAACAGCGGCCGGAAGGGAACACAACCCATTCACGGTCGCAATCAATTTAAAACGCCTACGCAACGTGATTCAACTCCACTACTTAAATCATTCTAGAGCGCATCGTATTGCATGGCTGCTTGAAGAACTTGAATTCGCTTATGAAGTTGTAATGCATACACGTAACGTAGAATCGAGCCTAGCACCCGATAGTTTAAAATTTATTCATCCATTGGGTAAGTCACCCGTAATTGAAGATGGCGACAAAAACGTGGCCGAAAGTGGTGCGATTGTTGAATACTTAATTCATAAGGCAGGCAATACATTAAAGCCTGCCGTCAATACCCCAGAGCATGCCCACTATACCTATTGGATGCATTTTGCTGAAGGCAGTGCTATGCCCTTACACGTGATTAATTTAATTTTTGACAAAATCGAAAACGCTGACTTACCCTGGTATTTAAAGTGGCTGGTACGGCCAATTGCTCAAGGCATTTCACAACAAGTTAAAAACAGCTATCTTGAACCGAACTTAAACGCTCAGCTTGAGTTTATTGACAACCACTTAAAACAAAACACCTGGTTTTGCGGCAGTCAATTAACCGGTGCAGATATCATGATGAGTTTTCCCCTTGAAATAGCTATTCACAACGGCAAAACAAAACCAAACAGAACGCCGAACAACATTTTACGCTACGTCTCACAAATTCACCAACGGCCTTGCTACCAAAGGGCACTTGCAAAATGTCAAAACGATTATGCCTTTTATAAGCCATAATTAATTTAAAAGCGCAAACAATCCCTAAAAATAATGGGAACTATTTGATTTAAATCGCAACTTATCTATGTTGTCTACCTCACACTCCGCTTGACATGCAGCACACAACAAGAATTTATCACCCTGAAAAAGACAAAAAAATTAAAATTTTTCATTCTTACAATGAGATCATTCAGCATTTTCAATTTACTTACAACTTAGAAGTTTATCCATCGAATCAACCTATTCTTGACCCTAGCAACAAAAATAATTTTTTTATCGAGACCCAACGTGAGGCTGCATGGCGCTTGCTTTCACAAATTAAATCACCCGCGAATTGTTTTGTAGGGTCTGTAGCTAGCTTATCGGCTTATCTCTGGTCTAAAGGTAAACATATTGATGCGACCTGGATTAAAAACATGAATGACCTCAACGAAGGCACCATGAGAAATTTCAAAGAAAACTGCCATTATGTAATCGATTTAACAACCAACCAGTTGTCTGCAAATGAAGAGTTAATATTGAAGCCCTCTTTTTCTGCAATTGTGCAATATGAAGCATTGTTAGCAAAACCAACACACCAAACTGACCCAACACGCCCCCGCGCATTACACTTTATTCGTCATGGTTTTGCACCAATCGACAGGATTTTTATTCAAGAGACCGATAAACAGTTTGCTGAAGGCACTATTTATAAAAAATTAACTCAATTTAACCAAACTCGAACACGCCTAGAAGACACTGAACCGATCAATAAGTAAACCTTTCGCAATCTGCTGTTAATCCTTTTTTAATCCAGAAATAATACGACCAACACACCAGTAAAAAACATTTAGCTTGTTTGATTCGATCCAAGCAAAGATTTTTATAAGGTCTCTTTTTTGTGCTGACACCTAATAACCTCGCATTAAATTTTGTATATCGTCTGTCAATTGATTAATGTCGCTGTTGTGTCGCACAAAAAGCCTTAAGTTTCCTTTTGGATCAAAAACATAACTCGATGTACTGTGATCAATCAAATAATTCTCTGAGTCAGCTTGAGAATCTGATTTTGCATGATAAATTCTTAACCCTGTCAGCAAAGGCTCTAATTCTTCAAGTGTTCCGACTAAGGCATTAAAGTCTGGATGAAACTGAGGCACGTAATTTTTAAGCAAACTCACCGTGTCACGTTGTGGGTCAACTGAGACAAACAAGACTGCCAATTTATTAGCATCTTTGCCTAAACGAGCTTTAACTTCGGCCAATTGTTGTAATGTAATTGGGCAAACATCTGGACAATGTGTATAACCAAAAAACATCACGAGAACTTGGCCACGATAACTTTCTAGCGTTCGTGTTTGACCAGATAAATCGCTTAAACTAAATGAAGCCTGCAAAGCAGAACCCGTAATGTCTGTATTATGAAAAGAAGGTTTTTGGCAACCCACCAATAAAACCAACAGCATACTAGCCCAACAAGCACGAATTAAAGTCATAAAAAACATACTCGACCTCAGCGAATTAACTCGCAAGAAAAGTGTTTAAAACGGCAAGTAATGATCGATTAACAAAGCCGCAAATAAAACCGTTAAATAAGCGATTGAAAAGGTAAATGCCTTTTTAGCTAAAGCATCAGTATAGTGCTTCCAAATTTGATAGCCATAGGCAATAAAAATAACATTCAGCACCATCACCGAAATTAAATAAAACCAACCACTCATTTGAATCACAAACGGAATTAAAGTGCTTGCTGACAATAAAATGGTATACAAAAATACATGAAAACGGGTAAAGGCTGCACCATGAGTTACGGGCAACATTGGCAAACCTGCTTTGGCATATTCTTCGGTGCGGTACAGGGCAAGCGCCCAAAAATGAGGGGGAGTCCAAATAAAAATAATTAAAAATAAGGCTAATGGCTCAGCTGAAACTTGATTTGTAATGGCAGCCCACCCCAAAACCGGTGGCATTGCACCCGATGCGCCCCCAATAACAATATTTTGTGGGGTATTCGGTTTTAACAAAATGGTGTAAATAATGGCATAACCAATAAAAGTTGCCAACGTTAAGATCATCGTGAGTGAATTGACCCATTCATACAATATCCAAACCCCTAGCCCGCCCACCAACATAGAAAATAGCAACGTTTGCCGTGAACTTAATTGCCCCAAAGGCAATGGCCTAGCACGTGTTCTTGCCATGAGTGCATCGATACGCTGCTCAACTAAACAATTAAATGCAGCAGCTGCACC
>DIYC01000081.1:13792-16243 GCA_002428895.1 Burkholderiales bacterium UBA6064
ATTAAATGCAGCAGCTGCACCCGCAACGAACCAAATTCCCAAGGTTGCCGACACCACAACCTGCAGACTAGGCAATTTAGGCGTTGCTAAAAACATACCGATGATTGCACAAAAAACGATCAGCAATAAAACTCTCGGTTTAGTCAACGCCCAAAATTGTTGAATCAGATGTACAGACATGGTATAAGTCACCGTCAACCTTAGTAAATGGGGTGAGAATTTAAAGAAACTTGACCAGAAAACGTACGGTCATCTCGACTTGCCTGTGCCACCTGATAATTAATAACCACCAACATCATCACCAACAATGCCGCGCCACCATTATGTGCCACCGCCAACCAAAGTGGCAGTTGAAACACCACATTACCAATACCCATTGCTAGCTGCAGAAGCAACAAAAAAGCCAACGAATAAGCCAACACTTGAAAACCAGGCCTAGCCCATAACACAGCAATAAGCCCACCTAAAATAACAGCTAACAGCAAAGCACCAATTCGGTGAGTGACATGAATCGCAGTTAAGTTCTGTATGGTTAATAAATCACCTTCGGGCGTTTCTCCCAGTTCTCGGATTAAATGAAAAGCATGCTCAAAATGCATATCTGGCCAAAACTGGCCTTGGCACATTGGAAAATCGGTACAAACTACTGCCGCATAATTGGTAGAAACCCAACCCCCTAATGCAATTTGAATAACCAACACAATAAGACCAACACGCGCAAAGTACAATAAGTTTTTATTTTTGACAGATGGAGAAACCGTACGAATTGCCGGGCTTTGCCGAAGCCACAACCAAGTGAGCATTCCTAGAATAAGCATTCCACCCAGTAAATGACCCGTAACAATTGCAGGCTTGAGTAATAAAGTGACTGTCCAAGCACCAAAAGCTCCTTGCAAACACACCAAACCTACTAACAAAATGGGCAACCAGGGCGATTGTCGTAATTGATTTTTGTACTTGTACGCCATGACGGCAATTGCAATAATCAACAAACCCAAGAAAGTTGCAATGTAGCGATGAATCATTTCTTTCCAGGCTTTAGGGTGTGACACAGAACCATGAGCACCCCCTTGTTGCTCAACAGCAGCATCAATTTCTGTGGCTGCATGAAATGGGGTTAATTTGCCATAACAACCAGGCCAATCGGGACAACCTAAACCTGCATCGGTCAAACGAACAAATGCCCCCAACATAATTAACAACAAAGTGAGAATTGTAGTAAAACCAATTAATCGCGAATAACTTTTCATTTCTGAATAAAAGCCCTATAAATTACCCAATATTTGAAGCCCAAAGTAAACGAGAAATATCTTTTCGAAATTTCTTGAATTCCAACTGATGATTGGGTGGAAAGCGCATCATGACATGGCCTAATGGGTCTGCCACGAAAATATGGTCATAATGCGTTAAAACCTGTTGAGAACCACGATGACTAACAATTCCTTGATCTAAAGGTAACCAATTTTGAAGCTGTTCAAGTGGCGCACGGATAAAACGAACCTCTGGATGTTGACGCAACAATTGAGTGCTTAGGGGGCCACGATCAGTGACTAATACAACTCGCTCGATACGATACATTTCTTTGCCTTTTGTTTTTCTAGCTTGGCCTTGGTAATACAATGCATTTTGACACACCGTGTCACAATTACTTTGAATCACCTGGATAAGAACCCATTTACCCGCAACGTCTGCCATGGTGAAAGGTTCACCATTGATATTTTCAAATGTTGCTGTGGATACGCTGACTTGAGGCTGAAGCAATGTACCGTAATTGTTTGTTGTCGTAAACCATTCAAACTTTAAGGCTAAAAATGCAATCAACAAGGGTAACGCGCACACTAAAAACAAGAGCGCTAAAGTTTTTTGTGCAGAGAGTTTCATCAACAGACTCATTCTTTAAAAGAATTACAGGGTTTATTTATCGCAAAAAATTCGCGATAAACAAAAAAGCTACCTAATAGAAACAACACACCCGTTAAACCAAACCACTGAAACGCATAACCTTCATGTTTGCTGATTTGTTGATTTAGCGTAATTGGCAATTGATAATAGCCGTTTTTAAGGAAAATTGACTGGGCTTGCAATGGGTTTGAGTCAAATTGATGATGGATGCGACCGACAAATGAACTCATAGGACGTTGAGTTTTTTGCTCGAACACTTGCATATCAAAATTTGACCAGACCAAATACCCATTACTCACGGATTGCACAATCTGATCACTGTTTTGATTGGCGTAACCTGACATTCTCAAGCCTTCTGGAGTATTCACATTTTCGAAAAATGCTGGTTCTGTTTTTGCCTGATTCGTACTAAAAAAGCGACGTAATTCGGCTGACCGAGAAAACCCATCAAGCACTTGTATGATGACAGTCACAGGCCCAGTAGTTGGAACATTTGATTTAGGTTGTTCAGGCGCTAACCTTGGATTATTCGGATTTCTTAATAAATAA
>DIYC01000081.1:16424-20129 GCA_002428895.1 Burkholderiales bacterium UBA6064
ATTTCTTAATAAATAACCCCGATCAATAGGAATTAAAAAATTGTATCCTGTTGGCTGAAACCCTTGTATAACTTGTACCGCAGGATTACCTTGAATTTGTCGATTATCAATATAGACAACAGCATCATCAACCCAACGACCATTTAATTCTAAAAGTCGATGGTTAAATGCTCTAGGCGATACGAATGTTTCATTTAGAGAAAGTACAGGTAGTTGAACAGCACGCCGTTGTTGTTCATCTAAAATAATTTTTTGTGCCGCCCGATTTTGTTGCCAAAGCCCCAGATTAAAGGTTAAGACACCTAGACTGACTAAAATAATCAACGTGAAAAATAATTGAATTGAAGCACGCACATTTAAAACCTGAACCATGACATACTGCAACTTTTAAAATAACTCTTGGTAATATACAGTGAAAATTATAATTACATTCGTTTTAATAGTTATTATTGGAAGCTTAGCAAGTGCTTTGTTTTTTTTAATCAAAGACACTAGCCAAAAAAAACGCACACTAAAAGCACTCGCTGTGCGCATTGGAATCTCAGTGATGCTGTTTATTTTTATTTTATTTTCATATTACATGGGATGGATAGAGGCCAGCGGAATTCGCTAATCTCCACCCAATCAAAAGAGCCTACAACCAGTAAACTACAACGTACAACAATAACCACACCACATCTACAAAATGCCAGTACCAGGCAGCAGCTTCAAATGCAAAATGATTTTTTGCAGAAAAGTGCCCTTTGGTACAACGGATTAAAATAAACAATAAAATAATCGCACCAATTGTGACATGAAAACCATGAAAGCCGGTCAACATAAAAAACGTTGAACCATAAATACCCGATGTTAACTTAAGATTTAAGTCACTGTAGGCATGAATATATTCGTACACTTGGCAACCCATAAACAAAGCGCCCAACAAAACCGTTAACGCCAAATTAATGATCAATTTTCGTCGTTGGTTAGCAATCAAAGCGTGATGCGCAATGGTTAAAGTCACGCCCGAAGTTAAAAGCAGCGCGGTATTAATGGTAGGGAGGGGCCATGGGCCCATCGTTGCAAACGAATCGATTGTTCCTGCTGGGCCTGCATGTGGCCAAATGGCATTAAAATCAGGCCACAATACAGCACGGTGATCTAAGTTGCCTAGCCATGGCATTGCAAATTCACGCGCATAAAATAAAGCACCAAAAAATGAGGCAAAAAACATCACTTCAGAAAAAATGAACCATCCCATTGACCAGCGAAACGAAACATCAACACGTTGGTTGTATTTACCGCCTTCGGATTCACACACAACGTCACGAAACCAACGATAAAGTACATAAAACAATAAGCTAAAGCTAACGATGTACGCAAAGGGATACCACTCAATCTGATTGACAAAGGTCACGGAACCAATGATAAAAAACAACATTGCTAACGCGCCTAATATCGGCCAAGCTGAAAGCCCTGGCACAAAGTAGTATGGTGCTGTATTTGCACTCATGATGATTCTCCTTATTTTTTGCCCTTACAAAAGGCTATTATCATTACAAAACTAATTGGTTGGGACAACTGCGTGCACAATCACTAACAGCGTAACAACAAAACAAAAGGCTGCCAAAACTCCGATAATAATCACATGAATGGGATTCAAATTTTGAATATCTTCTTCATGATTTTTTGCTTTCCTAACCCCGAAAAAAGCACACAACACCGCCGACACAGTTTGTAAAAATGACCGTTGCGTAACTTGTCTAGTCACAGCCTGCTTAAAACCGTGAATCGACTCTTCTGGCTGGATTTGGGTGGACTCTGATTCAGTTTGTTTACTATTCAATGGATGACCTATGAACCTTCAAGTTGTGATACTTTAGACCCAGGTACCTCAAAGAAGGTGTAGGACAAGGTCACCGTGTGCACGTCTTTGGGTAATTTTGGATCAAGAATAAACACAACTGGAAATTGCCTTTTTTCACCCGCCTTAAATTCTTGCTGCTTAAAACAAAAGCATTCAATTTTATTAAAATATTGTGCTGCTTTCATCGGTAAATAACTGGGTATAGCTTGACCAACGGCTGAACTAACGGTGGTATTTAAAATTTCATAATTCACCGTCATCAGCTGACCAGGGTGCAACATTAAGCTATTCACCTCAGGCTTAAACCGCCAATCACCACGATCATTTGCATCGAGTATAACTTGTATCAATCGACTTTCATCAATTTGTGAATTTTTAACCAACTGATCAGCACGAATAAGGCGATCTTTTTTGGTAAGCACATTAACACCCGTGACTTCACAAATTGCTTTATAAATAGGAACCAAAGCATAGCCAAACGCAAACATAGCCAACACAATAATCAACAAACGAACGACCATTTGCTGATGAATGCTTTTTTTAACTGGAGCCCAAAAACCGGTTTTCATGATTAATTCACAAGCATTAAGAGCATGGGCTCAAAATACTTTCTAACCACAATACCAAGAAAAAACATGAATGCAACAGACAGCAAAATTAAACCCGTTTTTAGGTTCTTTTTTCTTTGTTTGTCGCTTTCAGTGTGATGGCCAAGTTTCAAAATAAACCCTACGCATACAAATTCATTTTAATTTAACATTCACAAAAAGGCTTGATGAACAAACCTTTTTGAACTTCATTTACTTAAACTGAGGGGGTGTTTCAAAAGTATGGAACGGTGCGGGTGAAGGCACTGTCCATTCTAGACCTTCTGCACCTTCCCAGGCTTTTGCTGCAGCTAGTTCGCCTTTTTGAAAAGTCCAAGCGCGCACGACACACCACAAAAAAATTAGCTGAGAGGCACCAAACCAAAAAGCACCTACTGTTGCAATGGCATGAAAATCGGTAAACTGAATCGCGTAATCTGCGTAACGCCGAGGCATGCCACCTAAACCTAAAAAATGCATAGGGAAGAAAGTAACGTTAAAACTAACAATACTTGACCAAAAATGCAATTTACCCAAAGTTTCGCTGTACATACGACCAGACCATTTGGGCAACCAATAGTAAGCACCCGCAAATAAAGCAAACAATGAGCCCGCAACCAACACGTAGTGGAAATGTGCCACCACATAATAAGTATCTTGAAGTTGAATATCAATAGGTGCAACCGCTAAAATAAGGCCAGTAAAACCACCCATCGTAAAGACGAAAATAAAGCCAACAGCAAACAACATGGGCGTTTCGAATGTCATGGAACCACGCCACATGGTAGCCAACCAGTTGAACACCTTAACGCCAGTGGGCACCGCAATTAACATGGTAGCATACATGAAAAACAACTGGCCTGTTACTGGCATACCGGTTGTAAACATGTGGTGCGCCCAAACGATAAACGATAAAATTGCAATTGACGAGGTGGCATATACCATAGAACTGTAGCCAAACAAACGTTTACGGGCAAAGGTAGGAACAATATGAGAAATAATGCCAAACGCAGGAAGAATCATAATGTACACTTCGGGGTGACCAAAGAACCAAAAAATATGCTGGTACATCACAGGGTCGCCACCACCGGCCGCATTAAAAAATGAGGTCCCAAAGTGCCTGTCGGTAAGCAGCATGGTAATCGCACCGGCTAATACAGGCATCACAGCAATTAAAAGATAAGCAGTGATTAGCCACGTCCAAGCAAACATGGGCATCTTCATTAAAGTCATACCTGGTGCGCGCATATTCAAAATCGTGGTGATGATGTT
>DIYC01000081.1:20246-20466 GCA_002428895.1 Burkholderiales bacterium UBA6064
AGCAAATAAGCGGTAATCAACCATGTCCAAACGAACATAGGCATTTTCATCAGTGTCATGCCTGGAGCGCGCATGTTCAAAATGGTTGTGATGATGTTAATTGAACCCATGATTGAAGAGGCACCTAGAATGTGCAAAGCAAAAATAGCCACGTCCATGCCTACGCCCATTTGAACAGAAAGTGGCGCATAAAGTGTCCAACCCGCTGCAGTAGCACCAC
>DIYC01000125.1:0-274 GCA_002428895.1 Burkholderiales bacterium UBA6064
GTCACGACCATCGATACGTGGCTCACCATTGAGGATTTGTGTACGCACCAACTGCGCTTCCAGGGTGTGCAAAATAGTACCGATATCAGCTTCTGTAACTGTTGCCATCTGCTCTGCGGTTAACTGTTGTTGCAAATTAGGCAGGACACTTTCAGAAATTTCTTTTAAGCGCTGTGAACGTTCTTGCTTTTGCGTTAGCTTATAGGCTTGCGCCACAGGCTGCGACACCAACTGTTTAATGGCATCAACTAAAGTTGTATTGGCTGGAGCGGGT
>DIYC01000125.1:461-711 GCA_002428895.1 Burkholderiales bacterium UBA6064
AAGTTGTATTGGCTGGAGCGGGTTGCCAATTCCATTCTGGTTTACCCGCTTTTTCAGTTAATGCGTGAATCGCATGAATTGCCGATTGCATTTGCTCGTGACCATACACGACTGCACCAAGCATCACTTCTTCTGAAAGTTGATTGGCTTGTGATTCAACCATCAACACAGCCGCTTCAGTGCCTGCAACCACTAAATCGAGCTGACTGGTTTGAAGCTGCGTCACCGTTGGATTAATGACATACTCATT
>DIYC01000125.1:923-10172 GCA_002428895.1 Burkholderiales bacterium UBA6064
GATTAATGACATACTCATTATTAATGTAAGCAACTCGCGCCGCAGCCAATGGGCCATTAAAGGGAATACCGGCTAAAGAGAGAGCGGCTGAAGCACCGATTAAGGCTGGAATATCGGGATCGACTTCAGGGTTACAAGAAAGCACCGTGAGAGCCACTTGCACTTCGTTATAAAAACCTTCAGGGAACAAAGGACGCAAAGGCCTATCAATTAAACGCGCAGTAAGAGTTTCCTTTTCAGTGGTTTTACCCTCTCGCTTAAAAAAGCCACCAGGAATACGACCTGCCGCATAAAATTTTTCAACATAATCTACGGTCAACGGAAAAAATGACTGGTCTGCTTTTGCTGACTTAGCTGCAACTACGGTTGCCAAAACCACTGTATCGTCAACTGTAACGATAACAGCACCATCTGCTTGGCGGGCAATTTCACCGGTTTCAAGGGTCATTGTTTTGGTGCCAAACTGAAACGACTCTTTATAAACATCAAACACTTTTATATTCCTTTTAAGATCTCATAGATGCAAACAGTGCTACGAATCATACTATTAAAACACGAATGCCTACAACAAAGGTTGCAGGCATTCGTTTTGCGTCGAGTTAAACCCGAACTGATTTATTTACGTAGCCCTAATTTACTGATTAAGTCGCTGTAAACTGGAGCATTTTTGCGCTTGATGTAGTCTAACAAACTACGCCTTCTTGAAACTAAGCGCAACAAGCCACGGCGTGAATGAAAATCTTTATTATGAGTTTGAAAGTGATTGGTCAACTCATTAATGCGAGCAGTTAAAAGCGCGATTTGAACTTCTGGTGAACCTGTATNNACTGTATTTGCTTGACGTGCAACACGACCCGTTTCTAAAACAACTTTATCACGACCGAATTGAAATTCTTTTGAAACAACATTAAACATTCATTGACTCCACATGTTTAATCCACAACGTTATATCCGTTTTAATGATTGATTAATCCTGACATAAAACGTTATCTAAACTTTTGATTTATAGATATTTGGATTTAAATTTTACTGTATTAGAACTTATGTTTTGCTTATCTACTTATACGTCAACCATTTTATGGTTACTTAGCATAGTAGCCATCCCTGTTTTGCTTTCACAAAACAGCTTAATTGCTGTGCAAAGCATAAGCTCTGTTTATTTCAGCGTTTTTGTTTTCATGGAGGCCACTAAGAGTTGAGCATATAAAAAACCCAAGTCTTAGTAGCCTCTCCATAAGCCTATAATTTTGTTGTTACACTGTACACAACAAAGGGGGAGCTAATGCTCCCCCAAACGTCTTAACGACGTAAACCTAATGCTTGGATCAATGCGGCATAACGTGCATTGTCTTTGCGGTTTAAATAATCTAACAAGCTACGACGTTGGTTAACCATACGAATCAAACCACGACGAGAGTGGTGATCGTGTTTGTGTGCTTTAAAGTGAGCTTGTAAATCGTCGATTTGAGCAGACAATAAAGCAACTTGAACTTCTGGTGAACCTGTATCACCCTGGCAACGTTGATATTGAGCAATAATTGCCGCATTATTTAAATTTTCTTTAGACATCATATTCTCCACATGCGCAAAAACCCGTTGACTTAGAACCGATTTAAGCGTGATTTAAAAAACAGCCGACACCGCAGTCGGCCAGCAGTTGGCTATGATAGGTTATTTTTTTAAAAAAATCAAACTTGCGGATTAAGTTTTTCAGTTTTTTCTGCCAACTTATTAAGCGCCGACAAATACGCTTTGGCTGCAGCAACCACAATATCAGGATCAGCGCCGACACCATTCACAATACGCCCCCCCAACTGAAGTCGCATAGTGACCTCCCCTTGCGACTCGGTAGTGCCGCTGGTGATCCCATTAACCGAAAACAATAATAATTCTGCGCCGCTGTTCACAAAAGATTCAATGGCTTTGACAGTGGCATCGACAGGGCCATTCCCTTCCGCTTGTACGGCAACCTCTTTGTCTTGAAATGAAAAAACAACTCGCGCCATGGGTTTTTCGCCCGTTTCTGAACGCTGAAATAAAGACACGAAGCGATATTGATCACTTCGGTGATCGCCGGCCCCCGAAACAATCGCATGAATGTCTTCATCAAAAATTTCGCTTTTTTTATCCGCAAGATCTTTGAAACGCTGAAATGCATCGTTAACAGTTTGCTCGGAAGATAATTTGATTCCCAAGGCTTCAAGCCTTTGTTTAAAGGCATTTCGACCAGACAATTTACCCAACACAATTTTATTGGCACTCCAACCAACTTCTTCGGCAGTCATCACTTCATAGGTTTGCCTTGCTTTAAGTACCCCGTCTTGATGAATTCCAGAGGCATGTGCAAACGCATTTGCCCCCACAATTGCTTTGTTGGGCTGCACCACAAAGCCTGTAATATTGGAAACCAATTTAGAAGTAGGTACAATTTTTTCTGTATTAATACCCACATGAAGATTAAAGAAATCTTGGCGAGTTTTAATCGCCATGACAACTTCTTCAAGGGCACAATTGCCAGCGCGTTCACCAAGACCATTAATGGTACATTCTACTTGGCGAGCGCCACCGATAGCCACCCCTGCCAAGGAATTGGCCACTGCCATCCCTAAATCATTATGACAATGCACCGACCAAACAGCTTGACTGGCATTGGGCGTCATTTGCCGCAATTGACGAATAAACTCACCATACAAAGAGGGAACCGCATAGCCAACTGTATCGGGTATATTCACCGTGCGGGCACCAGTTTCAATCACTGCCTGACACACTTCAGCCAAAAAAGGAAGTTCTGAGCGATAACCATCTTCCGCAGAAAACTCAACATCATCGGTGTATTCAAGCGCTTGCTTTACTGACTCAACCGCCTGTTTCATCACTTGTTCTGGCGACATTCTTAACTTAACCTGCATGTGCAACGGTGAGGTTGCAATAAAGGTATGAATACGCCGTTTTTTAGCCGTTGCTAGCGCCAAACCTGCCTGTTCAATATCACGAGGATTGGCTCTTGCTAAAGAGCACACCACAGACTCAGTAACAACATTGGCGATGGCCTGAATGGACTCAAAATCACCCCGACTGGCGGCGGCAAAACCAGCTTCAATCACATCAACCCTTAAAATTTCAAGTTGTTTAGCGATTCTTACTTTTTCATCACAGGTCATTGAAGCGCCTGGACTCTGCTCACCATCTCTTAAGGTGGTGTCAAAAATAATTAATTGTTCTGACATAAAATACTCCGAGTATGAAATAAGAAAAATTGGTGTTTAAAACCAATTGAACTGTACAGATTAGCTTTGGTCGAGTTTAGATGCGCGCCACGCGCAGCAAACCCTCGGAGAATTGGAGGCAATCGCGCAAAAAAACCTTAGACCAAAGACGCAAAGCCTTTAAGCAAGAAGCAATCAAAGAAACAGTAGCAGAGTTTTTTTGCATAGAAAGATGTCGAAAACCTTGTATACCTTGACTATATACCAATGTTTAAGTGGGTGACAATACAACCAACCCTTCAAACAAACAGCACTTCGAAATTAAAAGCAATAAGACAACACAATTGAACTAAAAAGTTTGGTCATCTTGAATATCAGCAGATCTAATTTTGTACCCTTTTATTTTTTGAAACAAGAACACCACGTAACCTGACAAGGCATACACCGAAAATAATGCAAACAAAATTTTGGGCGGGTCTTGTGATGCCAGCACAAATACGATTGGAATCATGGCCAAGACTAAAAAAGGAACACTTTTTTTAAAATGAAATTCTTTGCCACTAAAGTAAGGAATACTTGAAACCATGGTTAAGCCAACAAAAAAGGTGATGCCCCAGGCCAACCAATGAACTTGACTGCCTGTCACTTGCGCATCGTTAAATGCCCACACAAAACCAGAAACCAACGCAGCAGCTGCAGGACTGGGCAAGCCTTGAAACCAAGACTTGCCCGCAGTTGAGGCTTTAGTATTAAAACGTGCTAAGCGCAGAGCAGCACAAGCAACATACACGAAGGCAGCAGCCCAACCGATTTTACCCAGCGCATGTAAAGACCACAAATAAACAATTAAAGCAGGCGCAACCCCAAAAGAGACCATGTCAGCGAGGCTATCGTACTCTGCCCCAAACGCACTTTGTGTATTAGTGAGCCGAGCAACCCGACCATCAAAGACATCAAAAACCAACGCAATAAAAATAGCAATCGATGCCAGAGAATAATTACCATTGATGGCTTGGACAATGCCGTAAAAACCAGAAAACAATGCAGATGTGGTAAACAAATTGGGCAACAAATAAACGCCTTTATGTGGCGGCAAAGTTTCACTGCCATCACCTGAACGTTTAAGCCCAGCAACACGATGAAAATCAAGATTATTTTTGTTTCGACGAAAACGCATACAATTAAGAGGCCAACTCAGCTAAAACCGTGGTAGAAGCTAGCACTTTGTCACCAATTGCTACTTTAGGGATGCTTTCAGGGGGAAGATACACATCGACCCGAGAGCCAAATCGAATAAAACCATAACGTTGACCTTTTTCACACAGATCGCCCAACTTAACGTAGCACAAAATACGACGAGCAATTAAACCTGCAACTTGAACCAAAGTCACTTGCACACCGGTAGGTGTTTGAATGACTACGGCATTGCGCTCATTTTGCAAAGAGGCTTTATCAAGATCCGCATTTAAAAAAGAACCTGGGAAATACTCAACGGATTGAACCTGACCAGACAGTGCAATACGATTTGAATGCACATTAAACACATTCATAAACACTGAAATTTTAAGGGCTTCGCGATTGGCATAGGGATCATGAGTACGCTCAACAGCAACAATTCGACCATCGGCCGGAGAACTAACCCAGTTAGGCTGACTGGGCACAAACCGAGGGGGATCACGAAAAAATTGGAGCTGAAAAACAAACAACAACCAGATTAGAACTGACAACCAAGCAAGCCCATACAGTTGCACAACAATGCCAAACAAAGCAGTAAGAACCAAAAAAGGCCAACCTTCGCGAGCAATTAACGGATGCGGATAATTCATGAGTCAAGTTAATAATCTAAAGACTAGTCATTTTATAAGAAAACAACGCGATTTTTAATGCAAAAAACCATTCTTCGCAACAGAATAGCCACAAACAACCTCAAGCGTGTGCGCAATCACCTCGATTAAGATGGGTTTGCTCAAATGGGCCTGCATACCCACCTCAAAGCAACGCTCAATTTCACAGCGAGAAGCATGCGCCGTCAAGGCAATGATCAAAGTTTTAGGTAACTGCTGCGCTTGCTCAAATTCTCGTATTTTCAATGTGGCTTCGAACCCATCCATCAACGGCATCGATAAGTCCATAAAAATCAGATCGATATTGGGGTTGTTTTGAATTCGAATCAAGGCTTTTAGGCCATCAACAACCCATTCAGAGTCTAAGCCTAATTTTTTTAGAAAATTTTGCACCACCAGCGCATTCACTCGATTATCCTCAACCACGAGAATGTTGGGTTTTTTGAGGTTCATGAATTACACCACTTAAGAAAGATTGAATCACTACATTCTGTGGCATCAATTGCAAAAACCATTGACGATGCAACTTAAACATAGACTCAGCAGCTTTTAAAATCAACTCTTGCTGCACGACAGACAACGACAACCCATTGATCACCGACTTTACTTTTTTTCTAAGCTCAGGAACCTGCTCATGATAAGCATACATGGCCAAACCATTTGAATGACCCAAAGGCAACTGCCAGCGAGTACGCAATTGCCTGGCAAGCAACTGCCCACCGCCAAGGTCACCTAAAAAACGAACATAAGCCAAAGCAAGCGTCCGTTCAAGCGAGCCATGAATTGACTCAATTAAATCTTTAGGCAAATTCACAAGACTTTGAGTGCTACTGCCACCACTTAAAACTTGAATATCTTCATCGATCAATTGACTGCGAAACACAGGGTAAAACGCTTCCAAGGTTTTATCATAAACCTGAGACCAACTCTTAATTTCCGCTTCCAAAGACTGATAAACCAATCGTAAACCTAATAAATACTGTAGATAAACAGACCGAGGTAGATCGCCACTGAATAACAACTGTGAAAAAGGGAGTTGCTCTAAACTGGCGTGTAGAGGCTCAGTCTGCTCACGCAAACGATCGGTTAACGGGGCAGACCTCGAGTCTTTGTGGTTAAGCCCAGAACGATTAAATGGGCAATGAGAAATTTTGGCTTGCATCGATGACTCGTGATTTTGGAAAAGATAAGGTCACACAAGTGCCAACACCTTCTTGACTTTTGACTCCAATTGAACCGCCATGAAGTTCCATAAACATTTTAACCAAAGACAAACCAATACCTGCGCCCTGGTGATAACCATGTTGTTGCTTCACACGGTAATAACGGTCAAAAATGCGCGGCAACTCTTGAACCGGAATTCCTACACCCGTATCTGACACAATGACTTTGAGACAGTGGTCGTCATGCGCCACAATCTGAAGACCAATCCGCCCGTTGGCAACACTGTATTTAATCGCATTATGAATCACTTGAATGAAAGCTTGTCGAATTCTGAAATAATCGCCAATTAATTGATAATGATTCGAGTGATCTACCGCAATATCAGGTACAAAAACAGAACTGGCCTCCGCAAAATCTCGATTTAAATTGATCACTTCATTAAGCAATCCAATCAAGTCGAATTGGGTTTCATTATTTAACTTCAGCTCCCCACTTTCAAGGCTCGACAAATCCAGAATATGGTTGACCATTTGTAATAAATTATTACCTGCTAAGCCAATTTCTTTCAAATACTGTGTCTGCTCATCATTCAAAGGCGCCGACATTTGTAACAACTGAGTTAGCCCAATGACAGCATTCAGTGGAGTTCGCAATTCATGAGTCACGTTCCCTAACATATCACGCTGACTTTTTACCGCTAAATTGGCTTGATCTTTAGCAGCTTTTAAGGCTTCAAGAGTCCGAACCTCTAGGGTCACATCATGAAATACATAGACAAAAAAATGTCGTTCTTGTCCACTCAATAACGTAGACAAGCCCTCCATTCTTTCTATTTCGACCAAAATTTGACCTTGCTTAGATCCCCACAACTCGACCACCTGTTTTTCATTCTGTAACAAAGAACCTACCGAACAACCTTGCTGATTCAAAATTTGAAGCAGTTGTTCAGACAAATAAGGGGCATGACCAAGACCAAAATACTCACGCAATGTTTGATTGGTATACTGCACTCGAACCTGAACCTGACTTTTGATTTCTAAAATTAAAATACCTTTGTGTTTACCCACCGAGGCAAACAAATAACGCATAAAATAACGATCAAATTCATGCATTTCATCCACACTGGCAACAATCTCGAAAAACTCTTTCTTCAACCTTGCCGAATTAAATTGCTGAATTAAGCAAGTAAAAAAAACACGTAACTGGTGCAACACTTTAGGTTGCCACTCGGTAGAAACACCTTTGACCGATTGACACCACAAACTAAAAGAATTTCGAGGTTGTAATTTCGCGTTGATATCCAATGTCAAAGACACGGTAGGATCGCCACCCCATAAAATTCGATTGGCATGCTCGGGACGAAAAAGCAACGCACGAAAGGTCACTTGACCTAAACGCACATAGACAGCAAAAACTCCTCGAACCGTGTGATCAACTTGCAAAGCCTCTGGCAGTTGGTGCGTGTGGTAATAAGTTACATCGCCATCGACATCGCAAGGTTGCTGAGAATCAATCCATTTTAATAAAGCCTTAGTATCCCCTACACTCGGCGTATTACCCACACAAAGAAAATCCTCATCGACTTTGACAGCCAAACCACACGCGTCAGCAAAAATCAAAGGGGAATACTCACCAGAAAACAACAAACCCAGCAAATTACTGGTCTGATTGTTACTCATCGTATTCCGAATACTTTGCTCAATCAATTGATTTTCTGAATACTCTAACTGAGTCAATGCTTCCAATTTATGCGCAATACACTGACTTAATTGTTGCGACAACTCAAAAGCTTGTTGGCATTCAAATGGATTAATTTTATAAGGTAAGGCGTGATGACCAATCAGCAAACCCCATAATTTGCCTTCAACTACTAAAGCACACCCAATGCTGGCACGGACACCCATATTTTGTAAGTATTGAAGGTGATAGGGCGACACGGAGCGACAACGTGCGTAAGTACAATCTAAAATAGCTTTAAGATCTTGCTGAATTAATGGCGATGCTTGGCTAAACACATCCACAATTTCTCGAACTGGATTTAATAAAAATAATTTTCTAACTTGCTTTGGAATATCCGTTGCAGGAAAGCGCAAACCCAAATACGACACGGAATTAAGCTGCTTAACTTCTGCGACCACATCTCCGCTACCATCTGCATGAAAACGATACACCATGACTCGATCAAATCCAGTCAAATTGCGAAATTCTTCGGCGGCAAACTGACAAGCACGAAATAAAGAAATATCATCCAAACGATCAGCACGATTCTGCCAAGGCCTTAACTCGGATTTACCAGATGCTTGTCGCGCATACTGATTGATAGAAACAGGCTCAAACTCCCAAAGTTCATGACCATCATGACAATGTGCAAAGACGTAAAAAGATTGCGCATTCACAACAACGGTAAGTATTTCAGACTGCGCAAAAGAGGTTAATTGAGGATTAACTGGTTTAACATCGGCACTTAACCCGAGCGAAGATCGTACTTCAGAAAACGGCCAACCCAAAATCTGACGTGCTTTCAAACCTAAAAGGTCTTGAATGTTAGCCGACACGGCCGTAACTTTTTGTGACGCCGAATGAACTGCAATTAATGCCGCAAAATTTTGACAAGTTCCTAGGGCATGAATCGGTTCGTTTTCACATTCAGAAAAATCGACCGAGATTGGAGTGATAGATGCAGAAGAATGGTTCACCGAAAGCCCCCTAGGCTATTTGTACTAGCAGTTGTTTGCATGTCACTGAAGATGACCTCTACAGTATCCTGCAACCGACACAAACTCACAAGGCGAAACAGGGGAAATCGAGAAAAGCTACAATTGTTAACGTTTTACGCCAAGAAATGACGTAAAACGAGTGAAATTTGAGCCAATTAATTTTTTTCTTGATCGACCAATTTATTTTTACCGATCCAAGGCATCATGGCTCTGAGTTGAGCGCCCACTTGCTCGATAGGATGTGCCGCATTTAAGCGTCTTCTAGCAGTCATTTCTGGGTAATTGGTTTTACCTTCTTGAATAAAACGCTTGGCATAC
>DIYC01000125.1:10396-10599 GCA_002428895.1 Burkholderiales bacterium UBA6064
TTGGCATACTGTCCTGTTTGAATATTGTGTAAGCACTTTTTCATGGCTTCGCGTGACTGTGCATTAATCACTTCAGTACCCGTCACATACTCACCATATTCAGCATTGTTAGAAATTGAATAATTCATGTTGGCAATACCACCTTCGTACATCAGATCTACGATCAGCTTAAGCTCATGTAAACATTCAAAATAAGCCATTTC
>DIYC01000125.1:10804-11113 GCA_002428895.1 Burkholderiales bacterium UBA6064
GCCATTTCTGGAGCATAACCAGCATCAACCAAAGTTTCAAAACCGGCCTTAATTAATTCAACAGCACCACCACACAAAACAGCTTGCTCACCAAAAAGATCCGTTTCAGTTTCTTCACTAAAGGTCGTTTCGATCACACCACCTTTGGTGCCACCATTCGCAGCCGCATACGCAAGCGACAACGCATGTGCTTTGCCAGTGACATTTTGATAAATCGCAATCAAAGTAGGAACACCACCGCCCTTCAGATATTCTGAACGCACAGTATGACCAGGCCCTTTAGGCGCAATCATAATCACATCAATATCT
>DIYC01000125.1:11323-20224 GCA_002428895.1 Burkholderiales bacterium UBA6064
ACATCAATATCTGCACGAGGAACCACTTGATTGTAATGCACATTAAAGCCATGCGCGAATGCCAAGGCAGCACCCGATTTCATTTTAGGAGCTACCTCATTTTTATACACATCAGGAATGTTTTCGTCAGGCAACAACATCATGACTACGTCGGCATCTTCAACGGCAGCAGACACTTCTTTGACTGTTAGGCCAGCAGACTGAGCTTTGGCCCAAGACGAGCCATTTTTACGCAAACCCACAGTGACTTGCACGCCAGAATCACGTAAATTTTGTGCATGCGCATGCCCTTGTGAACCATAACCAATAATAGATACTTTTTTCTTTTGAATTAAAGATAAATCAGCGTCTTTGTCATAATAGACTTTCATTGAATTTCCTTTTTGCGGATTTGTTGAAAAGAGTTTTAAACAGCTTAAATTTTAAGAATTCGTTCACCACGACCAATGCCAGAACTACCCGTACGTACCGTTTCAAGAATGGAAGTAGCCTCAAAGGCCTCGAGAAATGCATCTAACTTGGTATTGTCTCCAGTTAACTCGATGGTATAACTTTTATCGGTAACATCGATAATACGACCGCGAAAAATATCGGACATACGTTTAACTTCTTCTCGCTCTTTACCGACAGCACGAACTTTAACAAGCATGAGTTCACGCTCGATGTGCGAACCCTCGGATAAATCGAACACCTTAACAACTTCGATTAAACGATTTAAGTGCTTGGTAATTTGTTCAATCACGTCATCAGAACCCACGGTCACAATGGTCATACGAGATAAAGTTTTGTCTTCTGTGGGGGCAACCGTTAAAGTTTCAATGTTGTAACCTCTTGCTGAAAATAAACCAACCACTCGGGACAATGCGCCTGGCTCATTTTCTAAGAGTACAGAAATAATGTGTCTCACTTAAAATACCTCAATGTCAATTACAAGTCTTCGGAACCCAACAACATGTCGGTTAGTCCTTTTCCGGCTTTTACCATAGGCCAGACATTTTCGCTTTGGTCGGTAATAAAATCTAAAAACACAAGCCGATCTTTGTATTTACCATAAGCATCTTTAAGCGCAGGCTCAACGTCGGCAGGTTTTGTAATTTGCATTCCAATATGACCATAACTTTCAGCCAACTTCACAAAATCGGGCAATGCATCCATATAGGACTCGGAGTAACGGGAACCGTAATCGAGCTGCTGCCATTGCCGAACCATACCCAGATAGCGATTATTCAGGTTAATAATTTTGGGAGACAAACGATACTGAAAGCAAGTTGACAATTCTTGAATATTCATTTGAATTGATCCTTCACCAGTAATACATGCCACCATGGCGCCAGGATTTGCTTTTTGCACACCCATGGCATAAGGTAAACCAACACCCATGGTGCCAAGGCCACCTGAATTAATCCACCGACGTGGTTCATTAAATTTGTAGTATTGAGCAGCCCACATTTGATGTTGGCCTACATCTGAAGTCACAAAGGCTTTACCCTCGGTGACCCGCCACAATGTTTCAACCACATACTGAGGCTTAATCACATCCGTTGAACCCGCATAACTTAGACAGTTTTTTGAGCGCCACTGTTCAACTTGCTGCCACCAGTTTTGCAAATCGGTTGGATTAATCGATTGGTTTGCAGCCTCCAACTGAGCATTTAACTCAATTAAGACATCTTTAACATTTCCAACAATTGGAATATCAACTTTAACACGCTTAGAAATTGAAGAAGGATCAACATCAATGTGAATAATTTTTCGAGGAATTGACTCAAAGTCGGCAGGATTACCAATAACCCGATCATCAAAACGCGCCCCCACAGCAATCAGCACATCACAGTGCTGCATAGCCATGTTGGCCTCGTAGGTGCCGTGCATACCTGGCATGCCCACAAACTGGGAGTGAGTTGCAATAGAAGCACCCAAACCCATTAAAGTATTAGTGACTGGTGCACCGACTAATTGCGTTAAATGACGAAGTTCTTCAGAGGCATTGGATAAAATCACGCCACCACCGGCATAAATCATCGGCTTTTTTGCCGATAAAATAAGTTGGGTGGCTTTTTTAATTTGCCCCTGATGGCCTTTAACAATTGGATTGTAAGAGCGCAATTTAACGGGCTGACTGTAATCAAAAAAAGCTTTTTGAATGGTAATGTCTTTAGGAATGTCAACCAAAACTGGCCCAGGACGCCCTGACTTGGCAATATAAAATGCTTCTTTAATGGTTTGTGCCAGTTGATTTACATCTTTGACCAAAAAATTATGCTTAACACAAGGGCGAGTAATTCCAACGGCATCGCACTCTTGAAAGGCATCTTGACCAATTGCATGTGACGGTACTTGACCTGAGATGATCACCAGCGGAATAGAGTCCATGTACGCAGTGGCAATACCCGTAACCGCATTGGTTAAACCGGGCCCAGACGTGACCAAACAAACACCCACTTGATTGCTAGAACGAGAATACGCATCGGCAGCGTGAACAGCAGCCTGCTCGTGTCGAACTAAAATATGCTCAAAACCATTTTGGTTGTAAATGGCATCGTAAATATAAAGCACAGCACCGCCGGGATAACCAAAAACATGTTTGGTGCCCTCAAGTTCAAGCGCTTTGACGACAATTTCTGCGCCGGTCATTTCCATTTCAATTCCCTATAAAACCACACATACACAGGAAGCCTATTGAGAAGCTAACAAAATGCAGGCTTTGAAATGAAGACCTTAGAAGGAAACATGTCGAAAAGCGCTGGTTTGTTAGCCTAAAGGTAATAGGCTAGCTGGCCAATGGCGACTTGGTTTTCGCCAAACGCGTCTTCAGTTAATTCAAACAGTATAGAATTTACCTAGACATAAAATAACGCCAAATTTTATTCTTACCCAAACATTTTGTCAACTCAATTTATTTTTTGCCGATCCGCCTAAGCCATTTCAATTTTCGTACAATTGAGGGTTTAAAATTGGCTTTTTAAAATCAATGTGCACCGCATGAACCCTGACTTTCAAGCCCCATCACGATTAAGACGATTTGCAGCCTTACTGTATGAAGGCATGCTGCTATTTGGCTTACTTTTTATTGCTGGCTATTTGTTTGATACGTTAACTCAAAGTAGGCATGCTTTAATGTTTCGCTCCGAACGTCAAATCTGGCTTTTCATTGTGCTGGGCATTTATTTTGTTTGGTTTTGGCAAAAAAGTGGTCAAACTTTAGCCATGAAAACCTGGCACATTCAATTGCTGCGATTAGACGGAAAACCATTAAGCTGGCTTCAAGCTGCTTTACGCTACGTATTGTGCTACCTATTCACCTTAACTGGGATTGCGTTTTTGTATAGTTTTTTTGACTCTCGAGGACAATTCCCTCAAGACCGATTACTTAAAACTCAATTGGTATGCAGCCGTCCTCGGCCCAAACCAACAAATTGAAGCGAATAATTTGTCACTGACTCAACCAGAAACTGCCCCAAAAATTTGATCAATTGCCTGCGACAACAACAACCATTCATCTTCACTTTTGGGCAAACCACAGCGAATAATCTGATGCTCTTCAGTTTCATACAGTCTCACCAAAACACCATAAGATTCAAGTTGATTGGCCCACACTGAACAATTGGGGTGAGTAATCGTCACAAAATAGCTACTTAAATGAACCCACTGTGATGATTTTAATTTACTCAGCCAAAGAGCAGATAAACGAGTGACCGCTTGATTTAATGCAGCAACTTGTTGTTGCCGCCAATTTTCAGCAGCAAAATAAAATAAAGCAAGCCACCACTGAGGTGCAGATACAGCTTGTGTGCCTACCTCTTCAAGAAGCGCTTGGCATACTTTCCGAGTACCGCAAACAAACGCGATATTAACTCCCGCCAAACCACTAAATGGTGACATAGAACGCAGAACAATTGCCGGAACTTCTTCAATAAATGAGCAGTAGGATTCAACCTCTAAACCGTCGATATAGGCTTCGTCTAAGATAAGCCAACCACCCTGAGCACGCAGTTGTAAGGCTAATTTTTTAGCGTTATCAATACTAATAATTTCGCCAGTTGGATTCACTGGACGACCAAGAACCACAACATCACACTCAGGAATATCGCCCTGTAAAATGTGTTCGACAGGCCAATCTAAAACCACATGGCTTGCCCTTCTAAAACGAACATCCCATTGGTCAAAACAAGGCTCAGCCAAGACCACGCGCATAGCCCCATACCAGGTTTGAAACAAACGCGCCAACGCAGAAATACCACTATCGATACCAGTTACAGCCAACACCGACTCACATTCAAAAAATTGTGCCGACTGTTGATTAAACCGACTACGCAATACTTCAGACTGCTGCCAAACATCGACAGGCATTTGAGGCACATCCAGTGAAAGGTGCGCCAAAGATCCAGAAAGATTTAATTGAATCGGAGTTCCCGAGCCTTTAAACATCGGACACTTCCAATCGGACTTGGAAACCCCATAACCTTTCAACTTGAGCTAGAGTTCTTTCAGTTTCCTTGTCATTTAAAGGTCGACCACGGGGTGATATGTGAGTCAACGTTAAAGACCGATCGGTCATACGGGCATAGGAAGTCACTTGAATATCGGGCACAATATTTTCTCGTGCATATTGATTAGCCAGTAAAGTACGAACTCTACGGTAACCCTCATTATTATGAATTGAATCGACAATTAAATCAGACTCGCTTTCGTAGTCAGCAAGCGCAAACAGCCTAAAGTCTCGAATCACTTTCGGAGACAAAAACTGACGAATAAATGATTCATCTTTAAAATTTCGCATGGCGTGATCTAAGTACATCAACCAATTTTTTTTACCTGCCATTTCAGGAAACCACAATTTATCTTCTTCAGTGGGATGTTCGCAAATTCGACGAATATCTGTAAAAATAGCAAAGCCTAAGGCATACGGGTTAAGGGCACGATAGCGGCCATCACTAGCCTCGGGCTGAAAAACAACGTTGGTATGAGATTGCAAAAACTCCAGCATGAAGCCATCGCCAACATGCTTTCGATCGTACAGGGTATTCAGCAAAGTGTAATGCCAAAAACTGGCCCAACCCTCATTCATGACTTTGGTTTGCATTTGCGGATAAAAATATTGTGACATTTTTCTCACAATACGAACCAGCTCGCGCTCCCAATCTTTGAGTTTTGGGGCTTCTTTTTCGATAAAGTACAGTAAATTTTCTACGGGTTCAGGGGGGTAATTATCACGTTCACGTTCAATTTTAGCGGCTTCAGTGGGCGCTACTTTGGCCATAATTGCGTCATATTGCAAGCGTTTATCTTCGTCTAATTGTTGCTGCCGTTTTTTGATAGCAGCCTCTGATTCAAAACGTCGTTTAAAGCGATCAACACCCAAATATTGCAGCGCATGGGCCGCATCAAGAATTTCTTCTACAGCTTCAAAACCATATTTTTCTTCACATTCCATCACATAATTTTTTGCAAACACTAAATAGTCGATAATTGTGTCGGCTTTAGTCCATTGCCGAAACATGTAATTATTTTTAAAAAACGAATTGTGCCCATAACACGCATGCGCAATCACTAACGTTTGCATGGTGAGCGTATTTTCTTCCATCAAATAAGCAATACAAGGGTCTGAATTAATCACCACTTCGTAGGCCAAATTTTGTTGGCCATTTTGGTACAAGTGTTCGTTAACAGAAAATGATTTACCGTAGCTCCAGTGCGGATACATGACTGGCATGGCATGACTAGAATAAGCATCCAACATTTGCTCAGAGGTGATCACTTCAATTTGATTGGCATAAATACTGAGTTTGTATTCATTCAGCGCAATATCAGCAATGACTTGATCAACGTCATGAAGTGCTTCAAAAGTCCACTCGTTATGAAACCTGTCTAAACGTATTGGCATTGTTTTCCCCTAACTAACGCCCAAACGCAACATTTGATTTTTTTTCAAATAACCCCCTAAAGACAGGGTAAATATCGCGCCGATTAAAAAGCTTTCTCATCGCAAAATGTCCAGCAAATTGAGATTCAACGGGTTCGAAATTTTCCCATAAATCGGAGGCTCTGGCCATGCCAAACATTGGTGTAGGCATGGTTTCAACATAGGCATAATAGCGCACAATCGGCATAATTTTGTTGGCTAAAAAAGTGGCTGAATGCTTTGCATCTCGTGAGGTTGCATCACCATCAGAGGCTTGCGCAACATAAATATTCCAGGCATCAACCGGAAAGCGGTCTTTCATAATACGATACGCCAATTCAAGTGCAGGACAAACTTCGGTACCCCCGCTTTTGCGACTATGAAAAAATTCTTCTTCATTCACTTCTTCGGCTTCATCGGTATGACGAACAAACACCAGTTGAACATCATCATACTTTTGAGTTAAAAACAAATACAGCAGTGTAAAAAAACGTTTTGCAAGGTCTTTTTTTGCTTCGTCCATTGACGCGGAAACATCCATTAAACAAAACATCACTGCATTCGTAGCTGCTTCTGGATAAAAGACTCGATGACGATAGCGTAAATCAATTTCGTCAAGAAAAGGAACGTATCTCTTTTTTTGAGTACGCGCAGATTGACCCTCTTTAATTTTACTTGGCAGAAGAATTGTTTCGTCTTGTTTGTGCGTAAAGCCAACTGCGGGGATTAAGTCAGTTGGCAAATTGCCGGTACTCAGGTTTTGAGTGGCAGAAGAGGCAATTTCCTCATCTTCTTCAGACTCCTCTTCATCTTTAGCGCTCAACGCGATACGACGCATCAACGACGCTTTCATCGTGCGAACAACAGAAAGTGAAGTAGGAGGGCCTGATCGAGAAAAACCAGCATTACGACTTTTAATGGTTTTTGATCGAGAAATTTCACGCTTTAATAATTCAGGAAGCTCTAAATCATCAAAGTACAAATTTAGAAACTCTTCTCTTGACAAAACAAACGAAAAAGAATCGTCTGATTCACCCTGGCCAGCCTGACCACCTTGATCACCCTGCCCCTGGCCTTTGGGTTTAGGAATCCGATCTCCTGGTACAAAATCACGATTACCTGGAATAACACGTTCGCTGTTGCCACCACTACCAAAAACAAAATGTGGCTCGTCAACGTCTTTAATCGGTATTCGAACTTTCACTTTGTCGCTACTCGAAACATCTGTGATTGAAGAATCACCCGCAACATCAGAAACTGCTTTTCGTAATTGTGTTTTATAACGACGAATAAACCGTTCTCGGTTTGGAAGACTTCGATTTCTACCATTGAGTCGACGATCAACAATAGATGAATTACTCATGCAATACTCTCCTAGTGGGGACAGAGAACCCCCCCTCTTCTTAAAATACCGTTATGAAGCCTTTTTAACTCGTAAATGCCATTCGACCAACAACCTAACTTGCCTTTCGGTGTAACCTTTGTCGACCATTCGCGCCACAAAGTTATCATGTTTATCCTGATTGTCTTTAGAGCCTTTGGCATCAAAAGAGATCACAGGCAGCAAGTCTTCTGTTTTAGAGAACATACTGCTCTCAATGACCTCACGTAGCTTTTCATAACTTGTCCATTTTGGCATGTTGCCTGAATTACCTGCTTGAGCCCGCAACACAAAATTAACCACCTCATTTCTAAAGTCTTTCGGGTTAGCGATTCCAGCTGGTTTTTCAATTCGGTTTAACTCTTCGTTCAGCGAAGCACGATCATAAATTTGACCTGTTTCAGGATCACGAAACTCCTCATTTTGAATCCATTTATCAGCAAATTGGATATAACGTTCAAACAGGTTTTGACCGTATTCACTGTAGCTTTCAAGATAAGCGGTTTGAATTTCTTTAGCGACATAATCGGCATATTTAGGAATTAAGTAGCTCTTAATAAAATCTAAATACTTACGCGTTAACTCATCCGATAAATTGTCTTTAACAATTTGCTGTTCAAGTACATACAACAAATGAACAGGATTAGCAGCCACTTCGTGATAATCAAAATTAAAAACTTTAGACAATACTTTGTAGGCCCAACGTGTTGAAGACCCTGTCATACCCTCATTCGGGCCTGCAGCATCTTTATATTCTTGAATAGGTTTGGCATGCGGATCAACGTCTTTTAAATTTTCACCATCATAAACTCGCATTTTACTAAACAAATTGCTGTTGGCTGGCTCAGCTAAACGTGTTAGCACACTAAACTGAGCAATCATATTCAAAGTTCCGGGGGCACAAGGTGCCTGGCGTAACGAACTGTTTTGTAATAATTTTTGGTAAATTTTAACTTCTTCAGAAACACGTAAACAATAAGGTACTTTGACAATATAAACCCGATCTAAAAAAGCCTCATTGGTTTTATTGTTGCGAAATTGCTGCCACTCTGATTCATTGCTGTGTGCCAAAATAATGCCATCAAATGGAATAGCCCCAAACCCCTCGGTGCCTTTAAAATTTCGCTCCTGGGTGGCTGTCAGCAACGGATGAAGCATTTTGATAGGCGCTTTAAACATTTCAACAAACTCAAGCAACCCTTGATTGGCCAGACACAAACCGCCGCTGAAACTATAAGCATCGGGATCGTCTTGGCTATACTCGTTTAGCATACGAATATCTACTTTTCCAACCAAAGCTGAAATATCTTGATTATTCTCGTCACCCGGTTCTGTTTTTGCAATTCCGACTTGATTTAAGGTTGAAGGCACCAACCGAACCACTCGAAATTTGCGCAAATCGCCACCAAACTCTTTCATGCGCTTGGTGGCCCAAGGTGACGCAATCCCTGTCAAGTAACGTTTAGGTATGCCGTACTTATCTTGTAAAGAATCTCCAAACTGCTCAGGCTGAAACAAACCTAAGGGTGATTCATTTACGGGCGAACCTTTCAGTGCATAAATCGGCTGTTTTTCCATGAGTGCTTTTAATTTTTCAGCCAAAGATGATTTAGCCGAC
>DIYC01000125.1:20417-23041 GCA_002428895.1 Burkholderiales bacterium UBA6064
ATGATTTAGCCGACCCGACTGGGCCAAGCAAATACAACACTTGCTTACGTTCTTCAAGGCCTTGTGCGGCGTGACGAAAATAAGAAACTATATTTTCGATCACATCTTCCATGCCAAAAAATTCACTAAACGTTGGATAGTGACGAACGGTTCGGTTTGCGAAAATACGTGACAAACGGGGATCACTCCGCGTATCGACGACTTGCGGCTCTCCAATCGATTTGAGCATACGTTCAGCTGCGTTGGCATAAGCAGAAGAATCTTTTTTACAAAGATCCAGGTACTCTTCTAAACTCATTTCGACTTCACTCATTGAAGCGAAACGAGATTGGAAACTCCCAAAAATATCTTCTCGCTCACTTGAACTGCTTAACTGACTTATTTCGATGCTCATCATTCAACCTCCATGAGAGAATATACGGCTTGATATAACGAATACTTGATTTCAAATTAATTGATAATCCGATAAATATCCTTCAGTTTATTTGTCTCTCAATCTGGATAATTCAATTGGGTGAATACTGCGAAAAAAACACCTTACCTTTTTGCCTCTACAAGAAAGCCCACACCACTCACGAAAAACCTGTTTTATTCCATAACTATAACTCTGATTCTTCTTGAAATTTGTAATTACTGCAAGTCGATTAACACAACTCTGCACATATATTTACAAAAAAGATTTTTTAATGCCTAATTAATTAGTCAAAATCAAATTGATTGATTACTTATTTTTTTATTTACAAAACTTGATTCATTTGAGCCAAACTTGAATAAGTTTTAACTTTAAAACGAGGAATGAAGCGATGCCTGCAATTGTTGATGTTAAAGCAGAACGAAAATTGAATCTAAAATTCTCTCGAACCAAGGTGTTTAATTTTTTAACGAATTCTGAGAATATCGGCAAATTATTCCCAAAAATTGAATCGAAAACAAAACTTGGCGAAGAAGTTTGGCGATTAAAATTTAAATCCGTTGTGGTTTCTGGGGTTAACCATGAAATAGAATTTGTCATCGACATCACCCATGACAAAACCTCGAACATCAAATGGTCACCCAAAGAGGGAAGCAACACCAATTCGAAAGTATTAATCGTCTGGGTTGTCAGTGAAAACGGTATTTCAGACAGCATAGTAACGCTTGAACTGAGAGGGCGTTATGAAGTTCCAGTACCCCGATTAATGCAACGTTTGGCTGAAACAGTCATTAAAGACGAAGTGAACGACCACCTAAACACAGCCATTGAACAGTTAAATTTGACAACATTTGGCTAATCCAATTCCGGTTAAATCAACCGGAATTGTCAGCGTTTTAACTCAATTAATTGTGAATTAGGCAGCTCGTCTACTTTAGAATTTACGAAACTCTTCTTTGAGAATCAGCCATTCACCTTCACTTTTTGTGAGCATTAATGTTTTACTACCCGTATCTTTGTAATTACTAGCAACATATTCTTGCTGAAACTTAACCTCTGCAGAAGAGGGGGAAAGTAAGTTGATTTGAACATTAGAAAGCGACACTTCAATCTTTTTAGGCCGGGTTAGGCGCTGCTGACGATCAGACTCCCAAGCAGTTCGTGATCGCATACCATGCTGAAAATTAGGCGAGTAATAAGATAAGTAAGTGCCGATATCTTGATTCGCCCAAGCAGAAACCCAACTACTTAACAAGTTGCTGATTAGCTGCGCTTCTTGAGCTTTAGGATCTGCGTTTTCAACCGATGAAGAACCACTACTGGGCACAGGCTCTGCACCCGCATCTTGCTTTGTAGCCAATTCAGCATCTAGCGCAGCAACACTCACGACCTGCCCCGCTTCAAAATAAACACCAAAGGGAATCATTTCTTCGCTAGGCCCATCGGTCCGTTTAAGCACGTAATCCCAACGCTCTCGTTGCGCTGGGTCGCTCAAAAAGGGCAAGCCCAGCACAGCCTGCACCTCTTCGTGTGACATGCCGGGCAAGACTTGTTGCAACTCTTCAGGCAGTACAAACTCTTTTAGCGAAGATTCTTGTTGCTCAGCAGCAACATTTTGAGAAGGGGGTGCCTGAGCAACCTCGCTGGGGGGTAATTCATTAGATTGAAAATATTCTTTTAATTTCGATGACACATCGGGCATAGAGCTACACCCTGAAAAAAAACCAACCGTAATCAACAAGGCTGTCATTTGAGCAATTCTGGGTAGCTGACTGGCCCTAAAGAACCGAGACGCGGAAATGTCCGACAAATTTTTTGAGTGAATTCGCATAAAAGTAACCATATTAGTTAATTACGTTAAAAGAGAGATACGTATAACGAAAACTGCGCACACCTAAAAGGTAGTATAAAACGCGCTAAAATCCAAGGTTTTAATTGATTAATTAAGCCGGAAGAACAAACCTTGATTTATCTTTTTGCACCAAATTGGGTTAAATTACCGACCAGCCGACACACACAGTGTAGCAATTTACCCAAATCAACTCAAAGAAGTTATTTAATCATTCAAGCCTAATTTGAGGAATGAATTATACACAGGTTGCTGTACAACGGTTACGATACTCTGAAATCGAGCGCATTCAGGACTTGTTTTAGATCGAAACTCAGACAAACCTCGCGCTCGATTGAATGTAAAATACAAACATTTTAAATT
>DIYC01000125.1:23180-25378 GCA_002428895.1 Burkholderiales bacterium UBA6064
CAATAAAATACAAACATTTTAAATTGGGTGAAACGCGAATGGCACAATATGTCTTTAGTATGAATCGGGTCGGCAAAATCGTGCCCCCAAAAAAACAAATTTTAAAAAATATTTCACTAAGCTTTTTCCCAGGTGCGAAAATTGGCGTGCTCGGTTTAAACGGTGCGGGTAAATCAACCTTGCTTAAAATTATGGCTGGGATTGATAAAGACATTGAGGGCGAAGCCATCCCAATGTCAGGCATCACAATTGGGTTTTTACCTCAAGAACCCCAGCTAGACGCTGAACACACCGTGCGCCAAGCTGTTGAATCCGGCTTAGGCGAAGTTGCTCAGGCACAACGTAAATTAGAAGAAATTTACGCGGCCTACGCTGACCCCGATGCTGATTTTGACAAACTCTCCGAAGAACAGGCCAAATATGAAGCCATTCTTGCCGCTGCTGGCAATGACATTGAAACGCAAATGGAAATTGCAGCCGACGCGCTAAGACTCCCGCCTTGGGATGCAAAAATTGGCCCTCTCTCTGGTGGTGAAAAACGTCGCGTTGCCCTGTGCCGTTTGCTGCTGTCAAAACCCGACATGTTGTTATTGGATGAACCCACCAACCACTTAGATGCAGAATCAGTTCACTGGTTAGAACAATTTCTTGTGCGTTTTCCGGGCACAGTTGTCGCTGTAACACATGATCGCTATTTTTTAGATAACGCAGCCGAATGGATTTTAGAGCTAGATCGTGGTTTTGGAATTCCTTGGAAAGGCAACTACAGTTCATGGCTTGAACAAAAAGAAGAACGAATTAAACAAGAAGAGGCCTCAGAAAGTGCACGCCAAAAAGCACTTCAAAAAGAATTGGAATGGGTACGACAAAATCCAAAAGGTCGCCAAGCCAAGTCTAAATCCAGGCTGTCACGCTTTGAAGAACTCTCTAGCTATGAATATCAAAAACGAAACGAAACACAAGAAATTTTTATTCCTGTCGCAGATCGTTTAGGAAACGAAGTCATTGAGTTTAAAAATGTCTCTAAAGCCTATGGTGACCGACTTTTAATGGACAATCTCAGTTTCCAAATTCCAGCGGGGGCGATTGTTGGCGTCATAGGTCCCAACGGTGCTGGCAAATCAACTCTGTTCCGTATGATTGCAGGCAAAGAACAATGCAACTCAGGTGAAATTAAAATTGGTTCTACCGTCAAAATGGCGATTGTTGACCAAACCCGTGACAGCTTACCCAACGAAAAAACGGTTTGGGAAGGTGTCTCAGATGGCTTAGACATCATCAACGTGGGCAAATTTCAAATGGCATCACGCGCTTACCTAGGACGCTTTAATTTTAAAGGCGGAGATCAGCAAAAAATAATTGGCAACTTATCGGGTGGTGAACGTGGCCGCTTACACTTAGCCAAAACCCTAATTTCAGGGGGCAATGTATTGCTGCTCGACGAACCCTCGAACGATTTAGATATTGAAACTCTAAGAGCACTTGAAGATGCATTGCTTGAATTTCCGGGCACTGTGCTGGTTACCAGTCATGACCGTTGGTTTTTAGATCGAATAGCTACGCACATTTTAGCTTGCGAAGGCGATTCACAGTGGGTATTTTTTAACGGCAATTACCAAGAGTATGAAGCGGATAAGATTGCTCGCCTTGGCGAAGAAGCGGCAAAGCCAAAACGTATTCGCTATAAAGCACTGAAGAGCTAACCAAAAGTAAAAATTACTCGCAGCCTATTTTTAAACTCACCTCCAATCCAATGATGTCTAAAAGAATTTTTAGGACATTGGATTGAACGTGAACAACGACACAATCAACTTAATTTAGTTGACTCTGTACACAACAATTTTTAAATGTCATGTAAGCCCTTAACTCCATTGAATTTTTCACCTCAGGCTTTAGTGTAATAGTCAAGTAAACTTGTAGGGATTTCAAACCCCACGGCCTAGAAAAGCTTCGCGATTCTGAGCGCAGTACTCTGAAATAGATTGAGCTTTTAAACGTTGCAAGGAAACCATCAATTTTTCGCGATTTTTTTTGAGACAAATCTGAAGCTTGCAGGCATTCTTGCAAAATAGTGAAATTGGCAGCCTCATCACGATTTGTAAGGGAGTTACTCAATCCGACGATGAACCTTTCTGATTAAAGAATCACTTAGTTTTTTAATCATGCGCTGATCCCGCCAAGATCATGCATCTGTCCTA
>DIYC01000086.1:0-967 GCA_002428895.1 Burkholderiales bacterium UBA6064
ACGTCTTGTAGTGTTAACATGTTTTGCGCCTGTAAACGATAGTTTTGGCAAAACTCAAGTAGGTTGCTTGCCTCTAAATACGCTCGAAGTGCCAAGGCAGTATGCCCTATCCCGTGTTGCGCCACCTGCAACGGTGTGCCTTGTGCCACAAGGGTGCCGCCGTGTTCACCGGCCTCGGGGCCTAAATCAATTAACCAATCGGCCGCCGCAAACACGTCTAAATTGTGTTCTACGATTAACAGGCTGTGACCGGCTTGTTGTAATGCACGAAAGCTGGCGAGTAATTTTGCCACATCCTCAAAATGCAAGCCGGTTGTGGGCTCGTCAAACACAAACAAGCACCCTTTTTTCGAAATAGCTTGGGCACTGGCACTCACCGTTGCAGGTAACTTGGCTAAATAGCCCGCCAATTTTAAACGCTGCGCTTCGCCACCACTTAGTGTGGGCACGGGTTGACCTAAGGTTAAGTAGCCTAAACCGACTTGCTTTAAGGGCGATAATTTTTTTTGCAACAAGGGGTACGCCGTCAATACATCACACGCTTGGTCAACAGTCAGGTTCAGCAATTGCGACAGGTTAAACGGCTGATCGTTGCAGGTGACGGTCACTTCAAGTGCTTCAGGGCGAAACCGTGACCCCTGGCATTGACTACAGGTTAAATACACATCACTGAGAAATTGCATTTCTAGGTGCTCATAACCATGCCCCATGCACACTGGGCAACGTCCTTCGCCGGTATTAAAACTAAAAAAACCAGGTGCATAACCCCGCTGTTTCGCAAGGGGTTGTTGACTCAATAATTTTCGAATGTCGTCGAACGCACCAACGTAGCTGACTGGGTTAGAACGAGTGGTTTTGCCGACGGGGGTTTGATCCACAAACACCACATCGGCAAGATATTCTGCGCCCATTAAGGCGTGGTATTGGCCTGGGGCTTCAGTGGGTTGCCCCCAATATTGTTTCAGAG
>DIYC01000086.1:1192-6605 GCA_002428895.1 Burkholderiales bacterium UBA6064
TTGTTTCAGTGCGGGCACCAACACCGATTGCACCAAGGTGGACTTACCACTACCCGACACGCCGCTGAGCACAACGACACGATTTAGGGGCATTGAAAAATCGATGTGCTTTAAATTGTTGGCGACAATTTGTGTGAGTTGTAAGTAATGTGTAGCAGGTGGCAATGAGTTTGTAGACTGCGTGGTTTTAAGTGTACCCATTAAATACTGCGCCGTCAGGGTTTTGGCTTGAGGCAAGGCCGAAGCGGGGCCATCGAACACAATATTGCCCCCAGCGCGGCCTGGCCCAGGCCCTAAGTCAATTAAACGATCCGCCAAAACAATTAATTGTGGATCGTGCTCGACCAACACCAGGGTATTGCCAGCCTGTTGTAATTGCTGAATTGCTTGCCCAATCCGAATCATGTCACGAGGGTGAAGACCGATCGAAGGTTCATCGAGTATAAATAATGTATTGACCAACGAAGAACCCAAAGCTGAGGTTAAGTTGATGCGCTGCACTTCACCCCCTGACAGGGTTCGACTTTGTCGAGATAACGTTAAATAGCCAAGGCCGACTCGGTTTAAAAAACCCAGTCGTTGTCGTAATTCAACAAGCACGGTTTTTTCAGTGTCGTGTTGCGTGGCCGACAGCTTAAGTTGATGCACAAACACTTCTAAGTTGCTCAAGGGCATTTGCATTAAATCGACAAGGGTTTTGTCGTGAATTCGCCAGTTGTTGACTTCGCGATTAAACCGCGACCCTTGGCAGGCTTCGCACAGGTCGTAGGCTCGATATTTGCTGAGCATGACGCGAATGTGCATTTTATAACTTTTGCTTTCTAGCCATTTAAAAAATTCGGCAATGCCATAGTAATAACGGCCATCCCATTGCCCCGAAAACTGAGGATCGCCTTCGATGACCCAATGCTGATGTTCTTCAGGTAATTGACCAAAGGGAATGTCGGTGGCGACTCCGCGTAATTGACAAAATCGCATTAAGTCTTGCTGACACGATTCAAAACTGGGTGTTTGCCAAGGTTTTACGCAGCCTTGCGCAAGGGTTTTTTGTTCGTCGGGAATCACCAACTTGTAATCGATTCCAATGATTCGACCAAAACCATTACAGGCTGAGCACGCCCCCAAGGGTGAATTAAAACTAAAGTGGCCAGGTTGTGGTTTTGGAATATCAATTTCACACTGCGCACAGTGTAGGCCGATTGAAAAACGCCACAGTTGGTCGGTTGGTTGTTGTGTTTCGGGGTTTAATGCAAACACATCGACTTTTCCATTGCCACGCTGCGTGGCGTTAGCCACCGCATCGGTTAAACGTTCTATCTCCACACCACTGCCACGAAAACGATCTTGAACCACATGGAGAACCCGCTGGTTGGCGCGCTGCGTTCGCTGCAAGATACGCGTATACCCTTGGGCACTTAAAAACTGTTCGATCTCGGAATCAGTGGCCGTCATCGGCACTTGAAGCGGAAAGGTAATGGCAAAACGCAAGTCGGGCTGCGCCTTGAAGATCGCAATCAGTTGGGTCGAAATTGAACTGACGGTGTCTTGAACAACGGGGCAACCACAACGGCCACAGTGGGGTTTTGCGAGATGCACAAACAATAATTTTAAATACTCATTGAGTTCTGTCAGGGTGCCCACGGTGCTACGCGACGTGCGCACGGTATTGACTTGCTCGATCGCCACAGCAGGTAAAATGCCATCGATGCGGTCAACTTTGGGTTTATCCATCCGATCTAAAAATTGCCGCGCATAGGGTGAAAACGTTTCGACATAGCGACGTTGACCTTCGGCATACAGAGTATCAAAGACCAAAGAACTTTTACCGCTACCCGAAACGCCAGTCAATACGGTCATTTGTCCGTGTTGAATGGACAGGGATAGATTGTTTAAATTGTGCTGACACGCGCCTTCAATTCGAATGACGTTTGTGCTGCAATGCTTGGGGTGAAGTTCAGACACTTGGCTTAATACTCGCGATGACGACCAATCAGCAGTGTACCAAGCAATGAATCAACAAGCAGGTTTAAATTGCTAAGCTTAGCGTGACGAAAAACCTAAAGCACTGGAACTTGAAAGGAATGACCCGTTAGAAGAACTGGGCACTGTTCGAATATCTTGTGAAACTTTCAATTTTTTTAATTCAAAGGTGTGCTCTGTTTGACTCACCTGAGTGCGACCTTGAGGCTTCTGAGTGTGTGCCAGGGGCTGAATACCAGATTGATTCGACACCACTGATTTTAATTTAGCGCCCCAATCAGGTTCAGGAATTAAAGCACCATAAAACTGCTTTCCGTCTTTAACCAAATTCACAACGTGCTCAGCAAAAGCACCCACAGTCGCTGACTTAAATTTAGACGTAGAAGACCAATGAGCTCTTTCTTGTCGCAGAGCAGGTGCTGGATTTGTTGATGCCACAAAATTGTCGATTGGCAATGCTGCCACCGGTTCTGGATTGGGTACAACGTGAACTGGCGTAACAACCACAGGCATAGAATTTAAAGGTGCTGCCACGGGATTATCTGCCACAGTGGGTTGCAATAAAACAGGCACTACCAAGGCATATGAAGAAGGAGGTAACACTACTTTCTTTTCAACGAAATCTCTAAACACAACAGGAACTGCCACGGCCACTGGGGGTTCTAAATTATTCAATTCAACTGTCTCATTCGTCACAAGCTCTTGCGACGCAACTTGTTCCTGAATAGCCTGCTGATTGATCTGCGTATTTAACTCTTCATTTAATGGATGATCATGCTGCGCTAGCATAGGTTCGGGTATTGCTGAGGATGACACTGAGTTCGGAGCAACGACAGTTGCTGTAGTTGTATCGACGACGGTTGGTGTGGTTGAATCGACAACGGTTGCTGTAGTGGCATCAACGACAGCTATTGCCTCCGAAGAAGATAAAACTGGATCTGCTGGAGTTGCCTCTGACAAGGGTGTTGGTGCTACGACTTCTGAAACAGAGGGTTTTTCAATAACAGGTTGATTCGGCGTCGAAAGCGCATCTTGTTGAACAAATTTTAAAATAGTAGGCCGAATGGTAATCACTAATTCAGTTAAGCTGGTTTCATCTGTTCGACTGCCTTCAGTAATACCATCAACATAGGCATCTTGTGCACGCGAAACTGTGATTCCACCCAATAAGACTGTATCACCGGGTCTTGATCGAACCTGTGTTTGCAATACACGATCTGCAACTTCAGGTAAATTAAGCTCAACGCCAAGAGCAGAAAACGAGTTCAACGCCAAAAGTTCACGAATTGAAATGTCGATTCGTGAGTAAACAGTGGCATCATGAACTTCACCTGTTAAAGAAATTTCAAGCCCAGTTTCTAAGTCTTCCGTTTCAGCTTGAGATTGTGAAACACCATTGACAATTTGTTGCCCCACCCGAGAAACAAATGTCGTTTGTTGTCCCACTCGAATGCTACCGTTTGTGCCGTTCATTAAACCGATTTTAGGTTGGCTCAACGTTTTAACATCACCTTGTGTTCTTAAGAAATCTAACAGCATGTTGACCTGAAAATTTCGCCCAAAAATAAACGTATCAAACTGACTATCGGAGTTAGAGGCACTAAACCCAGATAAACCAGCTGGACCTGTACCTGCATCGGTCAAACCTGCACCTTCTCGCAAAGCACTCCAACGGATTCCCATAGAATCAGAATCATTCAGTGCCACTTGCAACACATTCATGTCATAAACGATCACGCTTCGAGTTCTTCTTGATTCATTCATGTAGCCTTGTATACCCTCAAGTGCTCGACGATTGGCACGAAACACCAAGGTCCGATTAATGCGATCAAGAAATACATCTTTGGCACCCAAATACTGAATCGTATTGGTAAAGCCCGCCATGTTGTCTTCTGAAAGAATAGGCGGCATTTCAATTACAAATTGTTGATCGGGAGAAATTCGTAAAATTCCAGAGTCCGTCACTGTCCAAAAGAAACCCAGCATTTCACCCAACTGATTCATCACTTCTGTCAGCGAGCCACTTAAATTGCTCACAGACACAGAACCATACCGAGACAATGAAGCAGGCCCACCCTCGAACGTTAAGGGGATTCGTGACTCAGAAAAAATAAGCTGCAAAATATCAAACAACCCTCGATCAGTTAACGACAAATTTGCAATTTTTTGATCGGGCAACTGACCTTGTTTAAAGGTAGGTTTAACCCAAAAGGAATCTTCGGGCATAGAAGTAATTGGCAAATCATATTCAGACGAGTTACCTTGCTGCGGCATATCAATTGGCGGTACTTTAATGCCTTCGCGAACATTCTCCACTGAGGCTTCAGGACGCAAAGGTTTAATGCAGCCAGCTAAAAATATCAGAATAACTACACAACAAAACTTAAACACATATAATCGTGGTAACTTGGACTGTTTCATGCTCGTGTAATCTCAATCTATAAGTATAAAGTTAATAATTACATCTTCAGTATGATGTGAGTTAACCTGATTAACATCCCTCTCTAGGGCGATAAAAAACCCAACATAAAGTTGGGTTTTTATTTTTAAAATGTTTATTAAATTCACATTATTTTCATCAAAACGATGATCAGCGCTTATTGCTCTAAAACTACTTGATAATACATGTAGCCGCCACCCGTTACCTGAACACATGCTTTGTCAAGACGAAGTAAAGCAGCAACAGCAGACAAATCAACTGCAGTCACGAGTGTACCAGTGCCATCTGCTGCACCAGCAAATGCTGCAGGTGTCGCAGTGACTGAAATAGGAGTTTGGCGACTACGACCATATAATGAGGAATTAATTTCCTCACACACTTGTTGTGTTAAATTGGGTAAAACAACTGAAATTTCAGGGTTAGCCGCAGCTCCCAATCCGTTAATTCGAATGTTTTTATTCAATCGCCAAGAACCAGCAGCATAAGTACCCGGGTTTACGTTACGTAAAAACGTCGTATCGTCCACAAAAGCTTTGGGGTTGTCTAACACTTGAACAGTGCCGTAACTCCTGTCTGTGCGAAATAATGAGTTGTCGTTCGCTGTGTCTGTAAAAGTCATGCTAGCAACCACACGTGATTGGTTATAATCAGCCATATATGCATTAATTGCTGAAGCCAACGTTGTGGCTTGTTGCAATACGATACCTGCAATCACCTTACTTTCTTGCTCATTTAAATTGCCAGATGGGTTTCGGTTTGCCAAGGCAAAACCCGCCAATACAATTGTCATCAACGCAATACCAAACAACAGCACTGCTTGAATAAAACCCTGCTGTTTACTCACCCTCAAACCATTTCGCATTTATGCTCTCCCAATGTGCAAATTCAATTAATTAATTAATTAATTAATTAATTAATTAATTAATTAATCAATCAATCAATCAATCAATCAATTAATTAATTAATCAATCAATCAATTAATTAATTAATCAA
>DIYC01000086.1:6748-6891 GCA_002428895.1 Burkholderiales bacterium UBA6064
AATCAATCAATCAATCATTGAATGTATTTAATTACAGTTCAATGCTGATGTTACGCAAAATAAGTACTGAAAAAAATCGCCAATTTGAGGGGTAACGGTTAAAACTAAAGTACAGTAATCACTCGATAATAAAATAAAAGATT
>DIYC01000086.1:7074-12268 GCA_002428895.1 Burkholderiales bacterium UBA6064
CTCGATAATAAAATAAAAGATTATCGGCAGACTCTGCGCAAGCTTCTCTAACTGAGTCAAAAGCAATCGGCACGCTCGTAGAACTTGGACTACCCGAAATTGGATTAGGTGGCCCAGCCCAAGTGGATAAAGATTCTGTCATCAGCGGCGGAATAAAATTGGCGCCCCAAAGTTTATCGTTAATGATGCCACACAGCATTTCATCAATATCAGGAACAATAATCGCTAAGGTGCGAACCGCCCCCCCTGAAAAATTAACATTATTATTTAAACGCCAACTGCCTGCGGCATATTCTGAAGCAGCCGTTGAGGGAGAATAATTATTATAATTGGCATACGGAGAAGAATCCCGATAATACTGTTGTTGAATCGACCGGATTTCAGACAATTTAAAATCTGTTGAAAACAGGCCATGCGGTGCAGTCGTTGAAAAATTGATATTGACTAAATCTTCAGGTGGATAAATTTTTTGATGGTTTGGAATTGCAACGCTAATGGTTAATGATTGATCAAGCACTAAATCAGCGACCACTTTTAAATACTCGCGCTTGTTTGTGTCTACACTATTTCGGTCGCCGATTGAAATTACCGCAAATAAAATGCCAACCAGACCAATCGCAAACAAGAGAACCGATACAAAAAAGCCCTTTTGTTGTTTCATGAAATCATCTCGATCTACTGCAAATTTAAAAAAAGCACGGTTGCCCCTACCCCGATATTGGGCATTCCAGTTGTCAGCACCATGCCTTCATAATTACTCGAAAAAAAGCTACTCACTCGCTGCATGACTGCTGTTTCGGTATTTGGCAATTGAGGGGCAATCACTAAAGTTGGAGGAATACTATTTGCTGAATCGTACAGATACAACCACTGCCTAAAACCCGCTGGAGGTAAAAGCAAAGGCCCCTGAGTCAAAATGGAATTGCCATCTTCGCAAATCAAATTTCTAACTTCAATTACCCTTTGGTTATTGTAGCTTCCGTTCGTTGCCGGTTGAAAGGCAAGAAAATCTGCCGCGGTAGGGGGGTCTTCGCCCCCAAAACAACGATAAATTTTTGATCTCAAAATACCAAATGATGTCGTGATTCGATCGGTACTTGCACTCACCAACTCTGCGTGAGTTTTTGCGCGCGACATACTCGCATAAGCACCTGCTAAAGCCGCTAAAATCGCAATTGAAAACAAGATATAGGATAAAACAAACCCAACTTGATTTGCCGAAGAAACAATCGATTTCGCCTGAATCATGAATGATTACTCTTATTTATTTCAACTCAATTATTGCAGCACGTCGGGCTTGCAAAAGACTCTCATTAAACTGTTGCGTCGTTAAAATACCCACAATTTGTTCTCGTAACTGATCAAGCGTTGGTACGTCTAATTGCCGCGTCTGATCTAACTGAATCACAATAAACCCATTACGAATACTCAGCACCTCGCTAAATTCTCCTGGTTTTAGCATACTGACTACACGGCCCAAACCATAAGGAATCTCTGCTAAAGTGGCATACCCGTCTTTAGAATTTTCGACCAACAGCTCTAATTCTGATAAAGCCGCTTCATCACCCTTCTTCATTTTGTCAAGGGTTTGAATCACATCCTCACGATCATTCGACAAGTAGTATTTAACCCGCCATTCTTTGTAATTTTCTGGTAAAACATTTTGATCGTAGTAAACTTGAATTTGCTCGTCGGTGATGGTTTCACGTATAGCTTGCATTCGACGTGTGGTGTACAGCGAAGACAACACCTCACGATAAGCAGCACGTTTAGCCTCATGTGCCAAGTCAGGGTATTCTTTTTCACCTAATTGTGCACTAAGTACTTTATTTACATAGCGATCTAAAACAATCGCACGATCAAAGCCAGAAGATACGCCAGATTGTAGCTCTGTATCACTGATAACTTCACCATTCACGAGAGCCGCAATTTGAACATTTCCAGTTTGTTGCGTCATCACCGAATTAATGCCCGACCAAACAAACCATGAGCTGTTTGCAGTCACTAAACCTAGCCCCCAACCTACTGCCACAAAAACAATACCCAGAACCAAAATGGCAATTTTTTGTTGCATCCGCATTATTGATCTCCCTGCAAACTAACCTGAATTTCCTCAACCATCCCTTTAACAATCGCCTTGGCTCCACCGCCAGCACACTTACCCAAACAAATTTCTTCAGCTTCCCAGACAATCCCCTTTTGAACACCTTGTATATTGGTAATCACATAAAGAAACTCAGGGAAAGCCTGTGGCTCGAGCGTCGTAATCTCTAAGCCAGCGGCTGTCGCCTTAACCTGTATTTTTGATGTTAATCGAGAAAGTGTAGAAGCATAAAGCTCATAAGCGGATGAATTTACCGGCTTTCTTTGCAATTCAAATTTTGGCAGTTGATCTACTTGGCGGTTGTCCTCAATCGCAGCCAGTAAATCATGAATGGCATACGCTGCCTGACCAATCATGATCGCAGCACACAAAAGAACCAAAATGGGTGCAATTCCACCCAACCGAGCAATTTCTAAATAAACCTTGCTTTGTGATAATGCTTTACTCATCGAATCCTCTTTATGCTTAAACTGTATTCATTTATTGACTCGGATTTTTACGAACAATTAAAAGACCATCAAAGTCACGTAAATCAGTAACCACATCTCGCCCCAAAGAGTCTAAATAATCTTGACTGACCCAACTGGGCAAAACAACCTCGAAAATCTCATTGTTCTCACCGGTAACCTTATAACTTTCAATCCAGCCACCCGAACGAACCGTCGTGGCAGAAATTTGTTGTATTCTTGCAATTTGCCTTGCCAAGGGTGGTTGAACGCTTAAACGCAAAAGCGTGTCATTTAATTCGCGCTGTACCAATTCTTGATTAGAACGATCGGCCAAATCGGATTTAAAATAAAAATTTGCGCCTTGGGCACCCAAAAAAATAAGGGTAGCAAGCGACAAAACACCAAAGGCAGTATTGACAACTAAACGTGAAGTTTTTTCTGACATACCCAATACCTGCTGAGGTAAACTCACCATTGGAGGGCCCGTATCAGGTTCTAACTTAATAATGGGTAAATCTGTTTCTTGTAACTCTTCTTGAATAATATAACTCGAATTACAAACAAATCGAACATTGCCATTTTCTAACCACATGGCTGCAGAAATGTCGTCATCCGTTAACAAATACACGGCATCCCCTTGATACTTCACTGCACCAGGCAAACATTCTGCAAACGGAAGACTCAGTTTAGGAGTAGAGACTAATCGACGACTTTCAATGGCAAAAAAGTATAAAAAACCCGATTTTTTTTGCAAATAAACATGCAGATTTTTTTCGCCTGTTAAACCATATAAATGCTGAAATAATATTTGATTAGGATCAAAATTACCAATCGGCAAACGACCCACCAAAAGATATTGATACAGACTAATTAACTTGGTTGACAACATCGAAATGTTCTCCCTAACTTGAATTTATGTACCTGAAAGTACCGCTTCGTTCTGCAGAAAAACAACAAATAAACACACAATTACCGCCGCCCCTGAATAAAACATCGAAGCCATAAAAGCAATAATCGAAAACTTCTTAGCCGATGAAGTACCCCGCTCTTCTCTGGAGTCAGCAATCGAGGTCAACGACTCGGCTAATTGTTGTTGATCTCGGTGAGTTCTGAGTAACAACCGCTCACTACCATCGAGAAAATCATGGTTAAAAGCTTGCGTTGGCGCAAAGCCTTGTTCAGTTCTCGCTTCAATATCATTCCAAAACTCAGTGACCGAGGGACTTAGTGAACCTCGCTTACAAATTTTTAATGCTTCTAAAAACAGCACGCCACCTTCAAGTAACGACCCTAAAACCCGAGAAGTAGAAGCAACACCACCGCATTTAATAATGTCTCGCAATACAGGTATTTTCTCTAAAACGTTATAACCAAAATCTCGGGTTTTAGGATCTTTAGAAATCACCAGCGATAAAATGTAAATCACAAGAAAAGTAAATATACAGGCGGATACCAACAAAAGATTGTTAATCCATTCAGCCCAAGTTAAAGCATTCTCAAAAGCAATTTTTTTTGCTTCATCCTCAGTGCGAATAGGATTCCTTTTTAAATCTTCAATCAAGCCAAATCGAATACCCGCCACCACAGACACAGCCATCAACAAATCAACCATGGTCCAAGCAAAAGCACCAAACATTAATTTAATTAACGACGAGCTTTGTTGATAAAAATTAACCGCTGTCTTTAACGATTGCCCCAAGCGACCATTGGCTTCACCCGCTCTTAAGACCGCAATCGTTGATTCATCAAACCAACGCAGAAGTTCCAGCGCTTCTACAAAACCATAACCACGTCGTAAAGCTTCAAGCACATTATTTAATGCCATACGCTGTGGCCCTAGGTCATTCAAAATCACTTCTTCTAAGCTTTTCTCAGCCGAAAGGCCAGCCCGCACATTAAAACTAATCGCCTGCAAAAACTTATGTTTGTAATTTCGAGACACCTTACTAAAGTAACCCGTATCCTCGGCAGCACGCTGTTTTACCACGTCAATCACTGTGCCACCCAGGTCTTGTACTACCCGCGAGGCCTCTTGTTGGTTATCAGCTACTACCACCATTTCATGCTTAAAGTACCCAGCGGGTGAATCAATTGCCCGAGCTGTTCCATCTAACATTCCAAAGTAGATATATCGCACGCGAAAATTTTGTAAAGGCATATGAATCTCAACCTATGACTTAATTTGTTTTAACACAGATGGCCAATCCATTAAGCCAATTTTTAAAAGATTACAAAACGTTTCCTGCCGAGAAATATAATCAATTCCATTGGATTTATTCAGATCGGAAGTCAGGTTTAAACGATGCTCTCGGTAAGCTTGAGAAAATAAATCTCGATCTTCGCCATCAGACGGAATAACCATCGTTTCATGTGCCACCAGCCTACCTTTGTACCCTAACCCATTACAAGCAGAGCAGCCTACCGCCTCACGCAAATTGTCTGTCACCTCAAGATCAATCACCCCTTTTGTGCGCTCATAGGCCTCAGAAATAACCTGTATCTTTTTTTCCTCAGGCATTGCGGCCGCACAATCACATAACTTCGGCACCAATTTTTGATGCAACACCACACGTAAATAATTCGCTAAAAGAAAATGTGCATCCTCACGGTGATCACCATGAATAATCGACAAAAACCGCTC
>DIYC01000086.1:12464-20019 GCA_002428895.1 Burkholderiales bacterium UBA6064
GAGAATGGTTGAAATCACCAAATGTCCCGACTCAGCAAAAGCCAAAGCCGCGCGTGCAGAATCAGCATCTCGAATTTCACCAAAAATTAAAATATCTGGATCTTGCCGAAGAATAGATCTTTCAAGCTCAACTGCTTTTTGTTTCAATAAAGCTTGTAACTGAATTTGTTTCGCAAAGGGTAAGGAATATTCCACTGGGTCTTCAACTGTAACCACATTCAGCGAATCACGCTCAAAGCCACAAGCCATGGTGTATAAAGTTGTACTTTTACCCGATCCTGTTGCCCCGCTCATTAAAACTAAACCACCGGTCTTTCCCGTTACGCGCAAAATTTTTTGAACGTATCCTGTAATCTTAGGCTGACCAGGAAATACACTGGCTAAACCCGGCAGTCGAGAAGCATCTAACACCCGAAGGACCATGCTCTCACCGTCAACCAAAGGCTGAGACGAAACCCTAAAGTCGATACTACGATCACGATGAACCAACTCTAAACGTCCATCTTGGGCGGATCGTACATTGGACGCGTCCATACCTGACTCAATTTTAATTCGAGCAACAACCGCTTGCATTAAAGTTTCAGGCAATAAATAGGTAGGCGTCATAATCGAATCGATACGAAACGTAACCCAAGCATCTGGATCTGGCTTTTTGTACAAATGAATGTCACTGGCCCTAAGCTCTAGTGCATCACGCAGAAGGGTATAGACCAAACGCCTTAAACGATTAGAGTCTGTACCAAACTCTTTCATGTCTTTCAGCAAGTTTTCTGTAGAACCTTCTTCACCCATTTCTCGCAATTTTTGAATTAATTCTGCTCGACCAATCGGAATCACTTTCAACGCAGTGGAATGCATGGAACAACTTTCCATCAACACTTGTTTTTGCGTCTCTGTTAATCGAAACACCGATCGAATGGTCAGTACCCCAGCCGTCCAATTTTCGGGTAACACATTAAATCGTATGCACACCCGCAAGGGCAATAAAGACCGCGCATCTCGATTCAATGCTTCATCATTTTCTGAAGAAGCCACTTCCGCAGCCGAATCTTTAAACACAAATCGAGCTCGTAGCGCTAAATTTCCTAAGGTTTGGTTTTGGCCGATTTCTCGCAAATGTATTTGCTGTTGACGCAACAGCATCAACTGACGTTCCTTAATCAGTCCTTGATCAATGATTTTGTCAGTTATATTTTGCGACATAATTTCTAAACCCTCCCATTAAGCGCAATCACATTAATTACCTGTAGTACTTGACGAAGTCGTTTCAGAAGAAGACGAAAATCCACCCGAACTACTACCTGGTTTTAAATAATCAAACTCAGTGGTTTTGAGTGTTTCAAGCGTTTGAGGAATCGATGCACTTTGTAAACCACCTTCTAATTTAGTGTTAAATACATTAATCCAGGCTTGTTCTTGCTCGCTGTACCATTCGAAAGTCACGTTTCCACTGATTTCTCGAACACGTAACGTATACCCATACAATTGCGTTTCTGCACCTGTTTTAAATTGCAGCACAACAGGCAAAGGAACCGAGCCACCACTACTACTGCCTCCACCACTACCCCCACTACTGGATCCACCACTAGCCCCACCACTAGCGCTGTCTCCTGATTGTCGAGAGCCGCTCGCCTGAAAGCGTAAAATAATATTCGAGTTGTAATGCCCCACCAATTCCATCCCAGTAAAAACAGAACTTAGCGGCAATGGCACACGCGCACTGTTGAGTTTTTGTTGTTCTAAGGCAAGTTCTTCTGCATTTGAAGAACTCGTTGGCTGAAGTGCTAATCCCGCATTGGGTGCAGACTCCGATAAACCTGGATTGACGGTATTTGAATCAGGCTCAGCAGGCTCTGAATTAGACGATTGCTCAGTTGATTGTTCAGATGATTGTTCAGGATCCTTCTTTTTTTTATTCCAATCCGCATAAGCTTGTGGACGCAACATCGGATTAGGCATTACATCTTGCGCAACCACCACTGGAGCAGTCACAATCAGAATACTTAGAATAATAGTAGTCAAACAACGGGCCAATAAAGCAAGAAACCCCATAATACCCTCAAATATTTACAAATACCTTTTGAGTATTATGAAAACAGAGACGCTTTACATCCCTCCATGGGGGGGCATTATTCACCCCCACCAGAAAGAGCTAACACCAATCACTGTTTGTACACCCAAGCAACATGCTGCAACCCTAATAGCTGTTTTGCTGCTTGAGCTAAGAATTCGTCCGGCACTACTCGCCATTCAGAGGACAGCCGAAGAATGCATTGAGCTTCTTGATTTTGATAAATAATTTCTACTGGACAGGTCATAGATTCTTGTGCTGATACATACGATTTTAATAAACTTTTTAACTCTTGAAGAGTCACTTGATTCGACCACATTAACTGCAATTTAGAAACAAACATTGCCCTAGCTTCAGACAAACTGTACAAAGAATTGGCCGTAATTCGAATACCTCCAGAGTAGTGGTCTTCGATTACCTTACCGTGCACAATTAATAATGCATCTTCTCGCAACAAATGCCGATTCGCTTCAAACTGCTCATTAAAAATAGTCAATTCAACTTGCGCTGTAGCATCATCCAGCGTGACAATCGCCATTTTTCCACGCTTAGTCATTTGCGTTCTTAGGGAAACAATCACACCGGCCAACCACACCAGTTCTCGGCTTGGTTTAACTTGTACTAATTCTAACGGAATAAACTGACGAACCGCTTGTTGATTGGCATGAAATAAATGCCCACTAAAATAGTATCCCAACGCTGATTTTTCATGTTGAAGTTGTTCACTCTCAGTCCAAGCGATGACTTCATAAAACGGTGGTGGATTAGCGCTACCCAATTCTTCACCAAACAAACTGTTTTGTGTCGCAGCATTTGCCTGCTGCTCAGCCCAAGTAATTGCTTGCCCAACATGAGCCAACAATAAGGCTCGATTAGAATGAATACAATCAAATGCACCCGCCTTAATTAAGGCCTCAAAAGCTCTTTTATTGACTAATTTACGATCAACCCGTTGCGCAAACTCATACAAATTTTGAAACTCGCCACGCTGTTCGCGTTCGCGAACAATTGCCTCACATGCTGACTGCCCAGTTCCTTTAATGGCTCCTAAGCCATATCGAATCGCACTCGCTTTGGTGCCCGATTGTATAATTTTAGGCAGAAACCGGTAACCCGATTCATTCACACTGGGTGGCAACACCTTTAAATAAGTGCCTTTGGGTTGATCCGGTAACGCACACAGGGTGATGGCATCTTCAACAAATATCTTAACTTTATCGGTGTCATCCATATCAGACGACAAAGTTGCAGCCATAAACTCAGCAGGATAATGCACCTTAAGCCAGGCCGTGTAATACGCAATTAAAGCATAGGCTGCAGAATGAGATTTGTTAAACCCATACTCGGCAAATTTTTCCATCAAATCAAATAGTTGAGTTGCAAGTGCAGCATAAACACCACGTTCTGTAGCACCTTGAGTAAAAACTTCTCGTTGACGCGCCATTTCTTCAGCTTTCTTTTTACCCATTGCGCGTCGCAATAAGTCAGCCCCCCCCAAGCTATAACCAGCCAACAATTGAGCCACCAACATGACTTGCTCTTGGTAAACAATCACCCCATAAGTAGGTTTTAGCGTGTCTACCAATTTTTCATGAAAATACCATTCAGGACGACCTTTACCTGTTTTAGATTGCTCTTTTTTACGCGCAATAAAATCGTCGACCATCCCTGAACCTAAAGGCCCAGGACGGTTTAATGCCATCAACGCAATAATGTCTTCAAAACAATCAGGTTTTAATTTTTTTTCAAGGTCTTTGGCAGAACGCGACTCTGACTGAAACACGGCCGTGGTATTGCCTTCGCTAAATAAAGCATATACCGCTGGGTCATCGAGTGCTAAGTTCTCAAGCTTAAAGCCAGACATAGTGTTGTAACCTGCCCTAACCCAACGCACAGCCCAATCTAAGATAGTCAAATTACGTAAACCGAGAAAGTCGAACTTAACTAGACCAACAGCCTCGACATCGTCTTTATCGTACTGTGACACCACAGACTGCGTACCCTCAGCACAGTATAGGGGCGTAAAATCAGTCAGCTTACCTGGGGCAATTAAAACACCCCCTGCATGCATACCAATATTGCGCGTCAAGCCTTCAAGAGGTCGCGCCAATTGAATGAGCTCGGCCGCTTCCTCTTCTTGTTCAACACGCTCCTTAAAAGTGGGTTCTTCGGCCAATGCACGTTCTAAAGTCCAAGGATCAGCAGGAGTTGCGGGAATCAGTTTAGACAATCCATCGCAGTAATTGTAGGGCATATCGAGCACGCGCCCCACATCGCGTATTACGGCTTTTGCTCCCAAAGTACCAAACGTTGAAATTTGGCTTACTGCTTCACGACCATATCGTTCTTTGACATAATCGATGACACGATCGCGATTGTCTTGGCAGAAGTCAATATCGAAGTCGGGCATTGAAACCCGCTCAGGGTTTAAAAATCGCTCGAACAGTAAATCGTAACGTAGCGGGTCAATGTCGGTAATGCCCAAAGCATAGGCAACCAAAGAGCCTGCCCCCGAACCCCTACCGGGGCCAACGGGCACACCGTTATTTTTAGCCCAGTTAATAAAATCTTGAACAATTAAAAAGTAACCCGGAAAGCCCATACCAATAATGGTTTGGCATTCAGTGCGTAAACGTGCCTCATAAGTTGGCCTAGCCTGCTCAAGTTCAGAGGAATTGGGATACAGTACCAACAGCCTTTTTTCAAGCCCTTGCTGCGACAAATGCACCAAATAGTCACCCAAAGTCATGCCTTTAGGCGTTGGAAAGTCGGGCAACCGAGCCTGGCCTAAAACAAGTTCGAGCGTTGCACGTTGCGCAATATGCAACGTATTATGAATCGCACTAGGAATATCGTGAAACAGAGAACACATTTCCTGTGTTGATTTAAAATACTGCTGATCGTTAAAGCGCTTGGTGCGACGTGGATTGGACAAAATTTCACCCGTAGCAATACAAACCCGCGCCTCATGGGCTTGGAAATCTTCAGGGCGTAAAAACTGAATAGGATGCGTAGCCACCACGGGCAACTGTTCTTGATGTGCAAACTCACACGTTAAACGAGTTAATTGCTCTGCCTGCAATGTACCATCACGCTGCAATTCAAGATACAAGCGATTGGGGAAATAATGCCTTAAAGGCTGTAAAAACTGTTTCGCTGATTGCCAATGACCCATTAACAACGCTTGCCCAAAATCACTTTGATCAAAACTCGATAAGGCGATTAAGCCCTCGCAACCAATTTGTTCAAACCATTCATATTGAATCGTTGCTCGACCTTGATGATGATTGTGCAAATACGCTTTTGATAGTAATTCACACAACTGCAAATACCCTTGACGGTTCATCACGATCAGCAATAATCGAGAAGTGTGTGCCGACCCACGTAAACTTTCAACCCAAACATCCACCGCAGCAATCGGTTTGATACCCGCAGCACGACATTGACGATAAAACCGAACCCAAGCAAATAAATTGGATAAATCGGAAATTGCTAAAGCAGGCATTTGATCCGATTTAGCCTGTTTAACCGCGTCAGAAATACGCACCAAGCCATCAACAACCGAGTACTCGGTGTGCATGCGCAAATGAACAAAAGCGGGATTTAATAATGTGTTGGAGGAAGTCATGACGATATTTTATCGACTTTTAATTTAAACACGATGCTACAATCAAAAATTACTACAATAAAGAATGGTTCATTTTCAAGCTTAGTATGAGTTCATACATTGGTCGTTTTGCGCCCTCGCCGACTGGCCCACTTCATTTAGGTAGTTTAGCCATCGCGGTTGCAAGTTATCTAGATGCGCGTATTCATCATGGGCAATGGCTTGTGCGGATCGAAGACACCGACGAAAATCGCTGCCACCCAGAATGGGCGCAACTCATTTTACACACACTACAGGCACATGGTCTGAATTGGGATCAAGAGGTGATTATTCAATCCAAACGTTATGCTTTATATGAAACAACTCTTCAACAATTCAATGCACTTGGATTAACTTACCCCTGCGCATGTAGTCGTCAAGAGATTGAACAAGCCAACAACCATCGGCAACCTGGACAAAATCGAATTTACCCAGGCACTTGTCGTGCTGGTCACTCACCCCTCGCAACCGTTCACAGCATTCGTTTTCGAGTCCCTCGTGAAGCAATAGAGTGGTACGACTACGCACAAGGTGTACAACACGACTTTCTTGAAACTTCGACGGGTGATTTTGTAATACATCGAGGAGACGGATTTTGGTCTTATCATTTGGCTGGCGTGGTTGACGACTTATCAACCCATGTCACTCATATTGTGCGTGGCCAAGATTTAAGTGCGAGCACTGCCAGGCAAGTAGCATTGATGAAAGCGCTCCAAAACGAACCACCCAAGTATTGGCACCTCCCATTAGTCATGGACAAAGAGGGTAAAAAACTTTCCAAACAAAACGGCGCGCCCGCACTTCAAAACGAATATGCACTACATAACCTTCATGCAGTAGGCCAACATTTTGGGCTTCCGAAAATCAACGCAAATAGCTGCAACAACTGGTTACAGCAAGCGATTGTTTGCTGGGCACAATTTGCTAAAGCCCAAACCCTGAATTAACTATTCGTTGTTTTCAAAGGGTGAAACAACATCGCTACGGTAGATACTTTTCTATTTCGAGACGACGCTGAAATTGACGTGCTATCGCGCCTAGAATTCATTTGTGCGACAACACCCGATGAATACGACTGAGACTGACTCAACCCATCAGACTCTTGATACGGTGACGAAAAAATCTCATCTTTTTTATTTGAAGTAAATAACTTGACACGCAACCTCTCGTACTCTGCATCCAGATTAATCGTGGTATTGCGCAATGGTTTTTCACGCCTTAAAGAGTCAATTCGATGATTGGCTTTTTCTTCATGACGTGGAACCGCCAATTTTTTTTCTGGGACTTCAGACTTAGAAGACTTAGACTCAAACCCTTGCAATTCAGACCTAGGAATTTTTTGGCCAATCAACGTTTCAATTTCTTTTAAAACGCGTTCATTTTCTTTCGTAAAAAAAGAAATCGCAGTCCCTTTTGCACCAGCCCTACCGGTTCGACCAATTCGATGAACATAATCTTCTGCCGTAGTAGGCAAATCATAATTAATGACGTAGGGTAAGTGTGGAATATCTAAGCCACGAGCCGCAACATCAGTAGCAACAAGCACCGTCGCCTCGCCCATTTTAAAAGATTCAAGGGCTTTGGTTCGTTCTAACTGGGTTTTATCGCCATGAATAGCAACCGCTGAAATACCTTTGTTTTTAAATTGACGCGCAATTTTTGCGCAACCCAGTTTGGTATTTGAAAACACAATCACCTGAGTCAAGGCTTGCTGCAAAATAAAGTGGCAAGTTGCCTCTAATTTATCGCTCTGCGCTGACAAACAATACAAAATTTGATGGATATTCGCCGATGTTGAATTGCTGCGTGCCACCTCGATTAATGTAGGATGAGACATA
>DIYC01000086.1:20197-20753 GCA_002428895.1 Burkholderiales bacterium UBA6064
GATTAATGTAGGATGAGACATAAAGCTTTGTGCCAATTTTTGAATTTCAGGCGAAAAGGTAGCAGAAAATAAAAGATTTTGGCGCGATTTTGGTAATAACTGAATAATTCTCTGTAAATCAGGTAAAAACCCCATGTCAAGCATTCGATCCGCTTCATCAAGCACCAATACATTAACTTGGTTTAACTGAATACTTTTTTGTTGCACATGATCCAGTAAACGACCTGGAGTTGCGATCACAATTTCAACGCCTCGACGTAACTCGGCAACTTGATTGGTCATATCGACCCCACCATAGATTACACACGAGCGCAACGGCGTAAATTGAGCATACAAAGCCACTTTAACTGCAATTTGTTCCGCCAACTCCCGAGTAGGGGCAAGCATCAGTACACGAACAGGGTGCCTTGCTGGCGAAGAACTGTCACTGGCAAATGACATCAGTTTATTCAAAATGGGCAAGGTAAAACCTGCTGTTTTACCGGTACCGGTTTGCGCTGCACCCATCACATCAACGCCGGTTGCAATGACAGGAATTGCTTGTATTTGAATGGGG
>DIYC01000086.1:20942-22924 GCA_002428895.1 Burkholderiales bacterium UBA6064
AATTGCTTGTATTTGAATGGGGGTGGGTTGAGTGTAGCCTTCTTGATTGATCGCTTGTTGAATTAAAGGGTGGAAATCAAATTGAGAGAAACCAGTTGCCATAAACCGCCAAATGTTAAATTATTTTATAAGTGTTTGGATTATAACAATTTATTAATATGAATCAATCAAAAAAGCACTTGGCAAACGATCTATTCAAAACAAAGCCTGAAATGTTGACGAGCCACAACATCTTATTCACTGACTGCAGAATATCCTGTTTGCCTAAAGCTCATTTTGTAACAATTTTTACCCGATTTTTTAGCCTCAAACATGGCCTGATCTGCAGCCTCAACCAATTCTTGCAAAGACCTAGCATTTGTTGGATATAAAGCATACCCCAAACTACAAGATACTTGTAATTGATGATTGGCCATAATACGTTCAAATAACGAATCTTCTGCGCACATCGAAATAATACGCTGACAAATGTTGTTCAGCAAAACAGGGGTTGCTCGATTCACAACAATTGCAAACTCATCGCCACCCAAACGACCTACTGCATCGTTACTACGCACCGCTTGAGACAGTATCACAGCAATCGATCTTAATACTTGGTCGCCTGCCTTATGACCCAGGGTATCATTCACTGCTTTAAAGCCATCTAAGTCGAGGTAAATTAAGCCAATCGACTCATTACGAACTAAGTTCGACATCAACTGATTCACCGCTAGGTCAAAACCACGCCGATTCAGCAATCCAGTGAGCATGTCTGTTTCTGCCTCAAGTCGCAAATTTTGAACATTTTTTTGCACGCTGACATCTTCGACCAACAACACACCATTCTCGGTATTATATTGACCTTCGGCCATTTGAAATTTGAGCCGAAGAACCCTATCATCATTTAATTTTAAGTCCAAAGGTGTGCGGCACACATAAAGCGTTTCTTGAATTAAACTGTCAAGAACATTACGCTGAACATCTACAATATCCGCATTAGTCAAGACCTCAACCAGATTCATTTTATCCCGTGAAACCTGAGCTGGGCTAACACCACACATCTTTGAAAACGATCGATTGGCATACAAAACTGTTGCTTTAGAATCAAGATAGGCAACACCCACTGATAACGAAGAAAGAATCACGTCAAGTCGATCACGCTGGTTTTCCAGTTTTTTCACACTCGTTTTTAGAGAGCTAAAATTACCACGAGACGTATTAATACATTCATTCATACTGCGTACCAATTCCACCAACTCATCATCCCCATCTAATTCGATTTGCTTTGTTCCCATCGAATCAAGATGAGAAGTTTGCTCAATAATCGACTTCGTTTTTAAATAACGCCGTTGTGCAATCACCCACGCAATTAACGCAGACATGAGTGACAACACAAAAACCAACGAGGCCACCAACAACGTACCCTGATCTCGATTTTGAAAATATCGGTCATAATTGGGCTGAATTCGAAGAAGATAGGGAGAACTACTTAAAGAAGTTTCAAATGGGACATACAGCGACGCATCTAAAGAAACAAAATAGCGTACATAAAAAGGTCTGAGTTCGTCGATCAGCTGCACCCCTGAGCTATAAACAATACGATCATCTTGAACCAATTCAACCCATTGTGGGTCTATCAAATTACGAACCGATTCTAATAGATAACTCTGCACCGTTGGATTGTCTAAATCGACAATTAACCCAGGAATGGTCTTCGTGTATTGCTCTAATCGCGTTTTATCCCCCTCTAAAGCCTGCTTGGCGACAAAATTTAGATGACCAAACCAAAAATACAGGCAAATACAACCAAAAACAAATGGGATAGCAAATAAAATTAAAAAATGTTTATTGTTCGTCGTCATTTCAACCTCGCTTAGGGTATCATGATCGCCTTCTGAGTTGTTTGTCGTAAATCCCTCGTGCGGGGTGAGTTTTGAAAACAATTCTGACAACTGTATAACCTATCACCCTTGCCGGGGTGGCGGAACTGGTAGACGCGCTGG
>DIYC01000086.1:23107-24407 GCA_002428895.1 Burkholderiales bacterium UBA6064
TGGTAGACGCGCTGGACTCAAAATCCAGTGATAGTGATATCGTGCGGGTTCGATTCCCGCCCCCGGCACCAAACTGCTTTCTAAAGCAATCCATACAAGTCAAAAACAAGCTTCAAAATGGGGCTAGTCAAAAAATCAGCCTTACCGCGTGCATGTCTAAAATTTAAGCAAAAAACAGGTTGGTTTGGACGACTACACAGAGCCGACTATTTTAATATAAGCATTATGTTGACTAACTTATAGTGGAGTATACAAATATTTCGCTCAAAAGGAACTTTTGTGACTTTGGTTTTACTAAAGAAACGTAGTGATTAAAAACTGAGGCTAGATATGGGTAGTGTTGTATCAATTCAAAAATTTATTCAAGATATTTATCTAAACGGAGAAAATTCCTCAAAAAGCTTTGATACTGCGTTGCTTGATTATTTAAGAGAAAATAAAGGTTCTCCTCGGGATACACACTTTGTCTCAGTCCAAGTAAATGGACGCACCCAATATCTTCACTATATTACTGGTATGAATGGTGGACTGATCGGGGTTAGCGACGATATGATACCCGACGGGCATAGAATTGACGATAAAGAAGAAATTTATGGCGATGATCGACTTTCTTTAAGCGTATTTACCCAATATGGGGCTTTTTCCGCGTCGCTTAAAACTGATGCTAAGGGTCCTATCGAGTTAATATTTGACCGGAACAAACAAACTCTTACCCTGGTTAAAACATACTCAGGTGGTCGCCAAGAGTCTTTGGATATTACTCAAATAAGAGATGGTATTGAAAAGATTGCAACTGAACCAGTTAAACCAGACCCAAGTATTCAAGGGCCAATAGAGATATCTATTGAAAAGTTTACTCAAGAAATTTATGCAAACAGAAAAGATCGCTCACAAACTTTTGATGATGTATTGACTGACTATTTAAGAGCACATCCGGCTTCTACTGGAAGTAACGGTAAGCACTTTATCTCAATCGAAGTAAACGGGCGTACCCAATACCTTTCTGTGGGGGCGGGTCAACATATCGTGGTTACCGATGATATGGTAGACGGAGGTCATGTACTTTACACTCCAGAGGAAATTTATGGCAATCAGCGATTTTCTTTCAATGTGTTCGGGAAACCGGTTCCGAAAGGCCAAACTCTTCCAGTTCAGGTTAAAAGTATGGAGTTAATATTCAACGAGACAACACAAACCCTTTCTGGGCTTAAAACATATAATGATGGTAGTCAAGAGCTTGTAGAAATTACGCGAATAAAAGAGGAAGTCAAACCAATTCAGCCCACTCAGCCCACTCAGC
>DIYC01000086.1:24620-25071 GCA_002428895.1 Burkholderiales bacterium UBA6064
CAGCCCACTCAGCCCACTCAGCCAGGTGGCTCCGTCAGTCAAGGAACTCTTGATCTGCTTAAGCAATATGGTGTAGACCTTTCTAATCCCAATTGGATGGACGATATCATTAAGCAAAATCAACCAACTCAGCCAGGTGGCCCAGCCAGTCAAGGAACTCGTGATTTGCTTAAACAACATGGTGTAGACCTTTCTAATCCCAATTGGATGGACAATATTATTAAGCAAAATCAACCAACTCAGCCAGGTGGTTCAGCCAGTCAAGGAACTCGTGATTTGCTTAAACAACATGGTATAGATATTTCTAATCCCAATTGGATGGACGATATCATTAAGTAAAATCCCTAGGTCCCCGCAATAAGTGACACACTTTTACCAGCCAAGACCTCCATTGGGGTTTTATAGTTTAGCGTTTTTCTAGGTCGTCGCCCTGCAAAATTCATTTTTACCA
>DIYC01000174.1:0-1550 GCA_002428895.1 Burkholderiales bacterium UBA6064
AAGGTGCTAATCAGGAAAAATTTAGAATTTGTTTTATTTCCTCTTAGCACGCCAATGACGCCTGTTTGCCCAATTTTTTGCTCAACGTGTAGCCCGAATAATTGAAGTTGTTTGGCTACTAACGCTGAAGTTTGAAATTCATTAAAAGCCAGTTCAGGGTGCTGGTGAATTTTTTTTCTGGTTGCAATCCATTGTTCGAATTGATGATTGAGTAATTGATACTTAGTATTCATAAAAGAGTTTAGTGTGTTGTTTAAATGTTTTACAGTGTCGCATTTCTATTTAATAAAGGGAATATGCTCTAAATGACTGAGGTGTATATTTGTTTGAATTTTTACAGGTGAATTATGTGGAATGCTTGTTATCGTTTTGTATTGGTCTTTCTAAGTGTTTGTTCATCGCTGGGTTATTATTGGCAGGTAGTTCGTGTTAATTTTGTTTAGAAATTATTCATAAGGCCAAGTTGATTGAATAGGTTTTGGCCGCGATTGAAGACAGAAACGATCGTCTATATCAGCATTAAAGCCACTTGACTATTACACCGATGAGTAATTGCGTGTCGCGTGAACGTGTTGTGAACGATTGAATTGAAATTAGTTACAATGTTTTGAGTATGAATGTTTTTATTAAGAGGTTTGTTGTGTCTAGTTTGAGTTTAATTCAACCTGATGATTGGCATGTGCATTTGCGCGATGAGGCTGCACTTGATTTTGTGGTTCCTGCAACTGCGTTGCAATTTAGGCGTGCAATTGTCATGCCCAATTTAAAACCTCCTGTGGTGACGGTAGATCAAGCTCAAAGTTATAAAAGTCGAATTATGGCTGCTTTAAATCGTGCTTTGAATTCTTCTTTTTATACGCCTTTACAAAAAGAGCATCTGTCAGAGTTTAACCCGTTAATGGTTCTTTATTTGACTGCAAATACTTCTGTGGATGAGATTGAGAAGGCTAAAGCCAGTGGTTTTGTTCAGGCAGTTAAGCTGTATCCAGCAGGCGCAACAACTAATTCAGAAAATGGTGTTTCCGATTTGTTGATGCAATGTCATGCTGTGCTTGAGGCTATGCAGCGTGTGGATTTACCATTGTTGGTGCACGGAGAGGTGACAGATTTTCAAGTCGATGTGTTTGATCGTGAGGCAAAGTTTATTGATCAAGTGATGAAGCCTTTACGTGAGTGTTTCCCCAAATTAAAAATCGTGTTCGAGCATATTACAACCAAACAAGCTGCGCAGTATGTGAAAGAGAATGTCTCTTATAATGAGCAGGGTGAGTTGTTGTTGGCTGCGACCATTACGCCTCAGCATTTGTTGTTTAATCGGAATGCGTTGTTTCGTGGTGGCTTGCAACCGCATTGGTATTGTTTGCCTGTGTTGAAGCGAGAAGAGCATCGTTTGGCTTTGTTAGAGGTTGCTACTTCAGGTCTTAAATCCTTTTTTTTAGGAACAGATAGTGCGCCGCATGCTCAGCATTTGAAAGAATCTGCATGTGGCTGTGCGGGGTGTTATGCCGCGCCTTTTGCGCTGCAAATGTACGCTGAGGCTTTTGAGCAGT
>DIYC01000174.1:1807-7654 GCA_002428895.1 Burkholderiales bacterium UBA6064
GGGACGCATTGGAGCGTTTTGCAAGCTTGAATGGGCCAGCCTTTTATGGTTTGCCTGTGAACACAAGGCGTGTTCATCTAGAGAAAAAAGTAACAACGATTCCCAATAGTTTACCGTTTGTTGCCGGTAGTCAGATTGTGCCTTTTCGAGCTGGTGAGCAAATTCAATGGGATTATTGTTCCGATTCTTTGTGAGTTCTGGTTTGTTCATGGTGGCAGTTGGGTTGCAGTCAGGTTAACAATTGCTTAGTGAGTTGGTGGTTTGATGTCTTGTTCGTGGTTGTCGCCTTGGGTGTCGTTTTTTCCTGATCATTTGTTGCTGCCAAGCAATACGCATTCACAAGGATGGTGTGCTGAAGGCTTAAATCGGTTGGCTCAGGTTTGTGCGCTTAAAATTGGGGTTGAGTTTGAATATGTGACGCAGCATTTGCCTGCTATGTTGTATGAGCAGAAAGTATATGCTGGCACAGTGCCTACCCGAGATGTTTTGCACGATTGGTACAACGGCTTGGTGTGGTTGCTATTTCCGAACACCAAACGACAAATTTCAATTCAGCATGTTGATGCAAATATTGACTTGAACTCGGGTAATGGGCGTAATTCAGTTCGTAATGTGCTGACCTTATTTGATGAAAGCGGTGCCCTGTTATTAACAAGTCAGCAGGAATTTATGCATGCTTTAAGTCATCATGATTGGCATGCTGTGTTTGTTAAGTATCGCGCGTATTGGCACTCGGACGTTCAGTTGAATGTATTTGGTCATGGTTTACTAGAAGCATTGCATCAGCCTTATAAAGGTTTATGTGCAAAGGTCTGGATGCTGTGCTTGCCCAAAAATCACTTGGTATTCCGCACCAAACAGAGTGAGCTGTATGGTGTGTTGGATACGTGCTTGGCGGAACAAATTGTTTTGATGCGTCATCCGAAACAGCTGCAACCCTTACCTGTGATGGGAGTGCCTGGGTGGTTTGAGCAGAATGAACAGCTTGATTTTTATTTAGATCGGTCTGTTTTTCGCCCAAAGCCAACATAATTTGGCAATATATCTCACTCGAATTAGTGCAGGCTTGCTCTGTGAATGGGTTGAAAGTAGACTGTTTGAGGAAGTACGCTGGGCGGTCGCTGGTTAGTTTGTTGTAATCAGAGGAAAGTCCGGACTCCAGGGGACTAGGGTGCTGGCTAACGGCCAGTCGCTATACAGCAAGTTTTTTGCTTAAAGCGAAGGAAAGTGCCACAGAAAATATACCGCCGATGACTTGATTGGCAAGTACAGGTAAGGGCGAACCGGTGGTGTAAGAGACCACCGCAACTTTGGTAACAAAGTTGGCAGGGTAAACCCCACTCGGAGCAACACCAAATAGGCGTACAGCTTTATGCAACATAAGTCCTTATGTGTACGCGGGTAGGTGGCTAGAGCCAAGTAGTAATATTTGGCCCAGAGGAATGACCGTCAGGGCGAAAGCTTGAACAGAATCCGGCTTACAGGCGTGCTTTCTTTTTCTTCCTCCCTTATTCGATCTGCATAATCTTCATCTAATGCTTTTAAAAAGTTCCCTATATCTTTATTTTTATTCAATTTATTTTTGATTCCCCTGTTTTTTTGGCTCTAAGTGCTTGGCGCTAAAAGGATTTTTTATCTTTTTTTGCTTGACCATTGTTGGGTTTATGCGTAAAGTGGAAATTGGTGGGAGAAAGTGTAATTTTGTGGGGATTATAATCTGTGTTTCAGGGAAGCTCTTCAATATCAATGGATGCAAAAGGCAGGCTGAATGTGCCGCAAAAGCATCGTGATGCACTGTTAGCCCAGTGTGAAGGTGCTTTGACATTGACTAAACATCCAACGGGCTGTTTATTACTTTTTCCAAGACCTGTTTGGGAGCAGCATCGTGAAAAAATTGCTGCGTGGCCCATGTCAGCAAGACCTTGGCAACGAATATTTTTACGGTTTGCAGCCGATGTTGAGATTGATGGTTCGGGTCGTATTCTTGTTTCTCCTGAATTACGTGAAGCGGCTGGTTTGAATAAAGACATCATGATGTTGGGTATGGGTAGTCATTTTGAAATTTGGGATGCAACGTTGTTGAAAGTAGAAGAAGAAAAAGCAATCGCAGCGGGTATGCCCGAAAGTTTGGGCAATTTTACATTTTAGGGTTGGAATGACTGTGCATATTCCAGTCTTGCTGGAGCCAACAATCAGGGAGTTGGTTATGAACCCATCAGGAACATATGTCGATTGTACTTTTGGCCGTGGTGGTCATAGTCAAGCCTTGTTGCGGGTATTGAATCAACAGGGACGTTTAATTGCTTTGGATCGAGATCCTGAGGCTGTATCTGAAATGCGATCGATTTTGGATAGTCGTTTTACTGGGGTTTATTCGCCGTTTTCTGATTTAGATCGGGTATTGCAGCAGTTGGGTGTGTCGTCGTTAGATGGCGTACTCATGGATGTTGGTGTGTCTTCTCCGCAAATTGATCAACCACAAAGGGGTTTTAGTTTTCGGCAAGATGGGCCATTGGATATGAGAATGGATCCGCAGGTGGGACAGTCTGCGGCTGATTTTGTGAATCATGCATCAGAGCATGAAATTAAAGAGGTGATTAAACAGTATGGGGAAGAACGGTTTGCTTTTCAGATTGCAGCAGCGATTGTTGCTCGCCGCACGCAGCGGCAGATCACTACAACGCTCGACCTTGCCCAGATCGTGGCAGGGTGTGTCCGCACGCGTGAGCCGGGGCAGAACCCGGCAACTCGCACCTTTCAAGCTTTACGGATTTACGTCAACCAAGAGCTTGCGCAGCTTGAGCAGGGCTTAATTAAAGCGTTTCATGCGTTAAAAGTGGGTGGTCGGCTTGCTGTGATTAGTTTTCATTCGCTTGAAGATCGATTAGTGAAGCAATTCATCGAGAGGCTTGCAAATCCTAAGTCATTGCAAGATCAAAAGTTACGTAAGTTGCCGATTCAAGATCCAGTGCCTGTATTACGTAAGGTCATTCGAGTTAAGCCAAGCGCCGAAGAGTCAAGTTGTAATCCTAGGTCTCGTTCGGCAGTTCTTCGTGTTACTGAGAAAATAGCAGAGGTCAGAGAATGACTAAGCTGAATTTTCTCTTGTTGGCTTTGGTGGTGTATTGTGCCATGCTGGTTGTTGAGTCTCAGCATGAATCGCGTAGCTTATTTGTGCAGTTGGGAAGCGCCCAGCAAGTTGAGCGTCATCTAGAGGTGGCGTTTAGTCGTTTGCAATTAGAGCAAGTTGCTTTGGCCAAGGGAGAACGAATAGATCAAATTGCTCGTGAGCAACTTGAAATGCAGAGGCCAACTCCAGAGCAAACTGTGTTTATGCGTTCTGACGGGAGTGTTGATTATGACTAGGCCAGTGCGTTATGGCGGAGGGGAGTTGCTTGAATTGCGCTTGCCAGCATGGCGGTCTCGTTTTGCTTGGTTGTGTGTGTTAGTTGCTTTTGTGATGTTGATCGGACGTGCCGCATGGTTACAGGTTGTATCCAATGAGTTTTTGAAAGAGCAAGGGGCTAAGAGAATTGAACGAACCTTGCCATTACGAGCAAATCGTGGCGCTTTGCTTGACCGTAATCACGTCGTTTTGGCTCAAAGTGTCCCAGCGCAAGCGATTTGGTATGATGGACAACAAACAAAACACATGACTTCAGCACAAGTTAAACAGTTGGCGGGTTTGCTGAACCGAAATGAGGGTGCCATTAGAGCACGCATGTTCAATGAAACACGTCGATTTGTTTATTTGGAAAGGCAGGTTGAGCCACATATTGCACAGCAGATACGCGCGTTAAAAATTGCAGGTATTGGATTTTTGACAGAAAGTAAGCGATTTTACCCACAAGGTGAAATGTTGTCGCAGTTGATCGGATTTACTGATCTTGAAGATCGGGGGCAAGAGGGTATTGAGTTGGCCTTTAATCAAAGGCTGACCGGAAAAGATGGTGAGCGTAGTGTTATTCGTGATCGCTTGGGTAATGTGATCGAGGAAGTGAAAGCTTTGATTCCTGCAACTAACGGTCAAGACTTGGTGTTGTCGGTTGATTCTGATTTACAGTTTGTCGTCATGAATGAACTTCGTAAGGCTTTGATTCAGCATAAAGCAAAAGCTGGGGCTGTGGTTGTGTTGCATGCTAAAACGGGTGAAGTCCTGGCCATGGCTAATTTGCCTACGTATGACCCTAACGATCGTTCAAGTTTGCGGGGTGAAAGTTTAAGGAACCGTGTGTTTACGGATATGTTTGAGCCAGGTTCTACATTGAAACCGTTTACTGTTGCTCTAGCACTTGATCAAGGCAAGGTGCAGGCTTTAACACAAATCGATACGGGTGAAGGGCGATTAAGGATTGGTCCGGCAGTCATCAGTGATGTGAAGGAAAAAGGAATTTTAACGGTTGAAGAAATAATCGAAAAATCAAGCAATGTGGGCACTTCCAAAATAGCATTGGCGCTTAATTCGGTCGATATGTGGCAGTTTTTTCATCATTTGGGTTTTGGACAAACACCAGGTGTGCGTTTTCCTGGTGCTGTTGCTGGTTTGGTAAGGCCCTGGCAAGATTGGAGGCCGATTGAACAGGCAACTATGTCCTACGGTCATGGCATCTCTGTATCATTAATTCAATTAGCTCAAGCGTATACTGTGTTTGCGAATCAAGGGCGGTTGGTGCCAGTGCGTCTCACTCGAGACGTAGATTCAATAAGCATTGATGGGTTTAGGCGGGTCATGAAACCTGAAACGGCGGAATCCATGTTGCATATGCTTAAACTTGCGGCGGGCCCTAATGGTACTGCACCTCAAGCGCGTGTTAATGGTTATAGTGTTGCGGGTAAAACGGGCACTGCGCGTAAACAAGAGGGTGGGCGTTATATTAAAAAGTATGTTTCTTCGTTTGTGGGATTGGCGCCCGCAAACAATCCAGAGGTTATTGTTGCGGTAATGATTGATGAGCCTTCGACTGGAATTTATTATGGTGGTTTGGTGGCGGCTCCAGTTTTTTCTGCAATTACTCAAAATGCTCTAAGACGTTTGGGTGTTCAGCCTGATGAAATTAATTCGAGTCAAAATTTGGTTCTAAGAAGTTCAGGGGCGCGTTCATGAATCATTTTATTTTGAAAAGCCCTGAGGAAGTTGTTGCTGAATTAAATGCTCGGGGATTTTATCCTGACTGTTCGGCGTTAAAACTGGACACCCGAGAGTTAACTGCTCAAGATATATTAATCGCTGTTCCTGGAAAGCAATTTGATCCTCGACGACAGGCAGAGCAATTAATTCAAAATGGCTCATGTGCTTTGGTGCTTGCTGAATGCGATAAAGAGGTCAATTACAGTTTGGCTCAAGTTATTTCGGTGAAGGGTTTAAAAAGCATGTTGGCCGAGATTGCTTGTTTGTATTATGGGCATCCTTCTGCACAGTTGAAAGTCATTGCCGTTACCGGAACCAATGGTAAAACATCAGTCACTCGATGGTTGGCGCAACTATTGAATCATTTGAATCTAAAAGCCGGAGTGATTGGTACCTTAGGGTTTGGTTTGCCGGATCAATTGAAATCATGTAACACCTTAACAACACCAGATTCTGTCAGTTTACAGCGAATGCTTTACGACATGAAGCGTGAGGGGTTTGAATGGGTTTGTCTTGAGGCGTCTTCGATTGGTCTTGAGCAGGGCCGGTTAAATGGTGTTAGGGTGGTTGCAGCTATTTATACAAACTTAACGCAAGATCATCTTGATTACCATCAAACTATGTTGGCTTATAAAAAGGCTAAAGAGCGTCTTGCTAGATTTGATGGGCTTGAATGCGTTGTCGTGAATGCGGACGATCAGGCTGCTATCGAGTTTGAA
>DIYC01000174.1:7849-8348 GCA_002428895.1 Burkholderiales bacterium UBA6064
AATCGAGTTTGCTGAAATTGTGCGGGAGCAAGGGATTAGAACTGTTCGAGTAGGGCGCTCAAGTCAAGCTGATTTAAAAATCACTGATCTTCAGGTTGATCAACAAGGCGCATATTTTAATCTAGGTGGCCAGCCGATTGAAAGTGGTTTGTATGGTGTCTTTAATGTTTACAATTTGGCGCTTGTGTTGAGTATTTTGCAGGAATTAAAAATTGCTTCAAGTCAGAAAATTGCAAGTATTTCGGCCCAAGTGACTCCGCCACCAGGTAGAATGCAAATCGTTTATCGTCAACCCGTTGTGATTGTTGATTATGCGCATACGCCTGATGCTCTTCGTCAAGTCTTGGAGTCTTTGAGTTTTTCTCTCGGTCGGCATCAGTCAAAATTACGTGTTGTTTTTGGTTGTGGCGGCGATCGAGAAAAACAAAAACGGCCGTTAATGGCTGCTGTAGCTGCTGAGCTTGCTGATTTTGTTTATCTAACATCGGATAACCCACGT
>DIYC01000174.1:8488-18824 GCA_002428895.1 Burkholderiales bacterium UBA6064
ATTTTGTTTATCTAACATCGAGTAACCCACGTTCTGAAAACCCACAAACTATTATTCAAGAGATGTTGGCTGGAATTGCAGAAAATAAGCGCAATCAAGTGTATGTTGAAGCGAATCGGGACGCGGCGATTCGTTTGTGTTTAAGTCAGTCAGGGCAACATGATGTTGTTGTTTTGGCTGGCAAGGGCCATGAGGAGTATCAATTGGTACAAGGTCAACTTATTCCGCATTCAGACGCCAAGAGTGTGGCACATTTTTTTCAACAGGAGGCTTCATGATTTCTATGGGCTGGCCAGTTCACGAAATTGCAATCGCTCTTCGTACGGTATTAGTAGAAACATCAAATCTTGAATTAATAAAGACTAAAACGGTTAGGTTGATTCAAACCGATAGCCGTCAAGTTGGTTCGGACGATTTATTTGTCTGTCTTCAAGGTGATCGTTTTGATGCGCATCAGTTTGTCCCTGAAGTCATTGAACAAGGCTGTTTAGGGGTTGTGACAGATCGTCTTTTGCCGCTTAACGTGGCTCAGTGGGTCGTTCGAGACACGCGCAAGGCTTTAGGTCTTTTGGCTTTAAATTGGCGCTCAAGGTTTAATATGCCTGTTGTTGGGGTTGTTGGCAGTAACGGTAAAACCACTTGTAAAGAAATGCTTGCAAGTGTTGCTGGGGTTGGATGGTCAGAGCATGAAATTTGTTCGACACAAGGCAATTTAAATAATGAGATCGGGGTGCCACTCACGCTTTTTCGATTAAGATCGCATCATCGTTTTGCTGTGATCGAAATGGGAATGAATCATCCTGGGGAAATATCTGTTTTAGCTGAAATGGTTAAGCCTAACTCTGTATTGTTAACTAATGCGCAACGTGAGCATCAAGAGTTTATGAAATCTGTTGCATTGGTAGCCCAAGAAAATGGCACCGCTTTTACTTGGTTGAATGCCGAAGGGGTTGCGGTATTTCCAGCAGACACTCCCTTTGATAAGTTGTGGTGCGATCAAGCCAAAGGTAGAAAAATTATTCGTTTTGGTACTTCGGGTCAAGTGGCATTGGTAGCTCGCTCTGAAGGTGCTGCGCTTCGCTTTGGGCAAAAGTTTTTTCCGTGTAGTCCAAAGTTTATGGGTGCTCATCATTACAGTAATGCATCAGGCGTGGCGGCGGTATGCCGTGCCATGGGGTTTTCTGAGCAGCAAATTGTTCAAGGCCTTGAGCGTTTTACGCCGGTTCAGGGGCGTTTTAAGTTGGTGTGTGATACCGACCACCTCAAGTTAATTGATGACACTTACAATGCCAACCCAGATTCCGTTAATGCAGCTAGCGAGTATTTATCTACGCTACCAGGTTCAACGGTTTTAGTTCTTGGGGACATGGGTGAAGTCGGTGATCAGGCAGAAAATTTTCATCGTGAAGTGGGCGATAAAGCAAAAAAATTGGGTATTAATAAAGTTTTTTTGTTAGGTGAACACACTCGATTTACGGTGGAAGGGTTTGGTGTGGGTGCGCAACATTATGAAAATATTGAGTCATTGTTACTCGATCTAAACGAAACGCTGCGCCAACAAAAATACACTGTCCTTGTTAAAGGGTCACGATTTATGAAAATGGAAAGAGTGGTGCAAGCGTTAACTGCAAGCACAAGCAACACACCGAACCAAGGAGAGCATTATGTTTCTTGATTTGGCGAATTGGTTAGCACAAGACATTCGAGGTTTCGCAGTGTTTAATTATTTAACGCTGCGAGCAGTCTTGGCTTGCATTACCGCTATGTTAGTAGGTTTAGCGTTGGGCCCAGCGGTGATACGGCGATTAACGCAATATAAAATTGGTCAAGCAGTGCGAGAGGATGGCCCCAAATCGCATTTGTCCAAAGCAGGTACTCCAACCATGGGTGGAGCTTTGATTCTCATTAGTATCGGTATATCAACCTTGTTATGGGCCGATTTAAGCAATCGTTTTGTTTGGGTGGTCATGATTGTCACTTTTGGTTTTGGCTGGATCGGTTGGGTTGATGATTATCGTAAAGTGGTGTACCGAGACTCAAAGGGTTTGCCTGCACGTTGGAAGTATTTTTGGCAAAGTCTGGTCGGATTAATTTCTGCGTTTTATTTAGCATTTGCAGTTTCTGCTTCAAATAATCAAGAGGTGTTTCAACTGATTCAATCTTGGTTTCAAAACGGTCTTTACCATGAGTCGATTGAAAAAACAGACTTGATCGTGCCTTTTTTAAAGTCGATTAGCTATCCCTTGGGTGTTTGGGGGTTTGTTATCCTCAGTTATTTTGTGATTGTGGGTACCAGCAACGCAGTGAATTTAACCGATGGTCTGGATGGTTTAGCCATTATGCCGACTGTCATGGTTGCTAGTGCTTTGGCTATTTTTGCTTATGTTGCAGGAAATGCGGTGTATTCAAAATATTTGTTGCTCCCTTATATTCCTGGCGCAGGCGAATTGGCTGTTTTTTTAGCGGCGATGTCCGGTGCGGGTTTAGCTTTCCTTTGGTTTAATGCTTACCCAGCTCAAGTTTTTATGGGGGATGTGGGTGCACTTGCACTAGGGGGTGCGTTGGGCACAGTAGCAGTGATTGTGCGCCAAGAAATTGTTTTGTTTATCATGGGCGGTTTATTTGTTGCAGAAACGCTGTCGGTGATGATTCAGGTCATTTATTTCCGATATAGCGGTGGTAAACGCGTATTTCGAATGGCACCCCTACATCATCATTTTGAATTAAGTGGCTGGAAAGAAACTCAAGTTGTAGTGCGGTTTTGGATTGTCACCATGATTTTAGTGTTGGCAGGTTTGTCAACCTTAAAGTTGAGATAAAACGATGAAGCGATTTCAAGATCAACGTGTGCTGATTTTAGGTCTAGGTGAATCTGGCCTGGCTTGTGCGCGTTGGTCAATTTCTCATGGAGCTAAACTTACTGTGCTCGATACACGAGCAATTCCCCCAGGATTTGATGAATTAAAAGCGTTAGGGGTTGAGTTTGAGTGTTTTAATTCATTTGACCGTTTGAGTTGGCCTTTTGATCGAGTCTGTCTATCGCCTGGGTTGTCGCCTAAGAATGTGGTTGTACAACAGGTTGTTCAGGCCGCACAACTGCATCAAATTGCAATTGAGTCTGAAGTAAGTTGGTTTGTTGATGCACTAGAAAATCTTGCTGTAGAGCGCAATTATTGTCCTAAAGTCATCGGAGTGACTGGAACAAATGGTAAAACAACCACCGTACGGATGGTGGCAACTATGATTGAGAGTTTAGGTCATTCAGTATGCTGTGCAGGCAATATTAGTCCTTCGTTGCTGCATGCACTAGATGAATTAATGAAGAACAATGCCTTGCCAGAATTTTGGGTTCTTGAGCTTTCTAGCTTTCAGTTGCATTGGACTGATCGGTTAAATTGTGATTCAGCCACAGTATTAAATTTGACTGAAGATCATTTAGATTGGCATGACTCTATGCAAGAATATGCTCAAGATAAAGCACGTATATTCAATGAGCAGACGGTTCGTGTGATCAATCGTGATGGCTATGATGCGCCTTTACCTCTTCAAAGCAGTGTTTTAAGGCACTACAGCTTTGGGCTTGGCGTACCCAAGCAGGCTGGTGAGTTTGGTCTTGTTGACCAGTCGGGCGTCACTTGGTTGGCTTTTTTTCCTTGGGCGAAAAAGGATTTAATCGATGCGGCTCAGGCTCAATCTTCGTCTTTGCAGCACCCGCATCTTTTATTACCTACAGATGCGCTTCAAGTTCATGGTTTGCACAATGCGCTCAATGCGCTGGCTGCATTAGCCTTATGTGAGGCGATTAATTTGCCGATCACTGAATTATTAAATGGATTACGTAATTATTTAAGTGAGCCGCATCGATTAAATTACGTCTGCCGAATTGAAGGAATTGATTTTTTTAATGACAGTAAAGGCACCAATGTGGGTGCAACCGTAGCTGCGTTAAGCGGTTTTAGCCAACCAGTGATCTTAATTGCGGGTGGTCTAGGTAAAGGGCAAAACTTTCAACCATTAGTCAAACCGATTAAGCAACGCTGTAAAGCCGTTGTACTCTTGGGCCAGGAAATTCAATCATTACAAAACACTTTGATTTCAGAGGTCGCAATTCATCACGTTGCTAATATGGCTCAAGCTGTTGATATGGCTGCAAGTTTAGCAACAGAAGGTGATTGTGTCGTGCTGAGCCCCGCTTGTTCTAGTCAAGATATGTTTGCTAATTATATTGAACGTGGAAATGTGTTCGTAGAGGCGGTTAAGGAATATGCAATGCAGAGAGGGCAAGTATGTTAAGAAACTTGTCTAAACGGTATTCAAATTCGAGTTTTTCAATTTCAAAAAACTTAATTCCTGCTTCATGGATGAGAGCTTCGACCTCGGGCGTTAATTCTGCGCATCCTAAGCGGGCCTTGGGGTACCAAACAATCCTTGATCAACCATTAATGTGGTTAGTTTTGTCTTTGTGTTTTTTAGGATTAATCATGGTTTATTCTGCAACAATTGCTTTGCCAGAATCAACCAAGTATTCCAGTTATGCGCCAACTCACTTTTTGTCTCGACATGCTTTTAGTTTGCTGGTGGCTTTTGTTGCAGGTTTTATGGTGTTTCGAGTTCCTTCTTATCAGTGGCAAAAGCTAGCGCCTTTGGCTTTTTTAGTCTGTATCGGGTTATTAATTTTAGTCTTGATCCCAGGGGTTGGCAAAGAAGTGAATGGTGCTCGAAGGTGGTTGTCTTTGCCGTTTATCACGATTCAACCCTCTGAGCTTATGAAAATTTGTGCAATTTTATACGCGTCTGATTATGCCGTGCGTAAGCTTGGCTACATGCAGCATATGGCTAAAGTGTTGCTTCCTATGATTTTAGCCATGTTTTTGGTGGGAACTTTGTTGCTACTAGAGCCCGATATGGGCGCATTTATTGTGATCGTTATGTTGGTGTTTGGTATTTTGTTTCTTGCTGGAGTTAATGCAAAATTCTTTGTGGTGCTGTTGTTGGGTCTTGGTACGGCATTTACTGTGCTGATTGCGTTTAGTGATTATCGTCGCGCACGTTTGATGGCTTTTTTAGACCCTTGGTCTGATTCCAATTCACTTGATAAAGCCTATCAGTTGTCACACTCTCTCATTGCTTTTGGTCGGGGCGAATTTTTTGGTGTTGGCCTAGGAGGAAGTGTTGAGAAGCTTCATTATTTGCCCGAGGCGCATACTGACTTTATTTTGGCTGTAATCGGCGAAGAACTAGGTTTTATAGGGGTTACGGTTGTTATTTTGATGTTTCTTTGGGTGGTTCAACGGTGTTTTAAAATTGGTCAACAAGCAATTGGACTAGAGCGCATTTTTCAGGGCCTCGTTGCCAAAGGTGTGGGCATCTGGATTGCCTTTCAATGTTTGATCAATATGGGGGTCAACCTTGGTTTATTGCCGACTAAGGGTCTTACTTTACCCCTGATGAGTTATGGTGGATCTGCAATTTTAGTCTGTGGCATCGGTATTGCTTTGGTGTTTCGAGTGGACTATGAAAACCGCAGTTTAATGGCTGGGCACGGAGGAATTCGATGACGCATGCAACCGCATTAATTGTTGCTGGAGGCACAGGCGGCCATATTTTTCCAGGTCTAAGTGTGGCAAAAATGCTGCTTGCGAATAATTGGCAAGTGAAGTGGGTAGGCAATCCGAATGCCATGGAGGGTCAACTGGTCTTGCAGCATGGCATAGCACTTTGCCCGCTCGTATTTAGTGGTTTCCGAGGAAAAAGCTTGCTAGAGCAAATACTCATGCCTTTTAAGCTGGTGCGTGCTTTTTATCAGGCGTTTCAAATTATTCAACAACAAAAACCCCAGGTCGTTTTAGGTATGGGGGGCTATGTTGCTTTTCCACTTTGCGTGATGGCGCATCTTTTTAATATTCCTTTAGTGATTCATGAGCAAAACTCTGTTCCAGGTTTAACTAATCGAGTATTGGCTAAACTGACAAAGCATGTTTTAACGGCCTTTCCTAGGGTGTTTAAACATAGCCAGTGGGTAGGTAATCCGGTTCGTCAAGAAATTAGTCAGCAACCATTGCCTGAAATTCGCTATCAAAATCGAAGTGGGCCTCTCCGAGTGCTCGTTGTTGGCGGTAGTTTAGGTGCTAAAGCTTTAAATGATGTTTTGCCTAATGCCTTGGCACTAATTCCTAAGTCGCTCAGGCCAGAGGTGGTTCATCAAACAGGGCGGCAGCATCTTGAGGAAGTTCAATCCAAGTATGTTGCGAAAGATCTTCAGGTAGAGTGTGTTGCTTTTATTGACAACATGGCTGAGGCAATGGCTCAAGCCGATTTGTTGATTTGTCGTGCTGGGGCAATGACGGTGGCTGAAGTTGCTGCTTTGGGTGTGGCAGCATTGTTTATTCCTTATCCCTTTGCAGTGGATAATCATCAAACTCAAAATGCTCAATTCTTGGTGCGAGAAGATGCAGCGTGGATGATTTTGCAGAGCGAATTAACTGCCAGAGGACTTGCCGGTTGGCTAGAAAGTATTGATCGCTTTGCTTGCCTGGATAAGGCAAACAAAGCCAGAGCGATTGCAAAAACAAGGTCCACCGAATTGGTGGTTGAAATTATGGAAAAAGTAGCAGTAAAAGATGAAGCATAAAGTTAAGCATATCCATTTTGTAGGAATTGGCGGATCAGGAATGAGCGGAATAGCAGAAGTTCTGGTTAATTTAGGGTACCAAGTGAGTGGTTCAGATTTATCTGAAAGCCCTGTTACTGAACGTTTGGTTGATTTAGGTGCGATGGTTTATTGTGGTCATGATGCACAGAATGTTCGCGGTGCTGATGCTGTTGTTGTCTCTAGTGCAGTGAGTAAAAATAATCCAGAAATTTTAGCCGCTCGCGTTAATCGAATTCCTGTTGTACCACGAGCAGTGATGCTTGCTGAATTGATGCGTTTAAAGCAAGGCATTGCAATTGCCGGTACTCATGGAAAAACCACAACGACCAGCTTAATTGCAAGCATTCTGGCCGAAGCTAATTTAGACCCTACGTTTGTTATCGGGGGGCGCTTAAACTCCGCTGGCGCAAATGCAAAACTGGGTACCGGTGAATTTATCGTGGTTGAAGCCGATGAGTCCGATGCATCGTTCTTAAATTTAATGCCGGTCTTGGCTGTGATTACCAACATTGATGCAGACCATATGGAAACTTATGGTCATGATTTGGCAAAACTCAAACAAGCTTTCGTAGAATTTACTCAGCGACTTCCGTTTTATGGTGTTGCAACTGTTTGTATCGATGACCCTTGTGTGAGGGAAATTATCCCTTTCGTTTCAAAACCTTTAATTACGTATGGTACTGATTCAAATGCGCAAGTTCGTGCTGTTCAAATTCAAGCTCAAGCAGAAAAAATGTACTTTGTGGTTCAGCGAGAAAAAGAGCAGCCGCTTAAAATTAGCCTAAATCTCCCAGGAGTTCATAATGTTCGAAATGCATTGGCGGCTATCGCAATTGCAACGGAACTTGGGATTCCCGATGAGGCAATAGTCTCTGCGCTTGAGAAATTTCGTGGTGTGGGTCGGCGGTTTCAGCATCATGGTCTTGTGCCCTGTAAGGCAGGAGGCCACTATCTATTGGTCGATGATTATGGTCATCATCCTGCAGAAATGCGCGCCACCATTGAAGCAGTTCGAGGCGGATACCCTGAAAAACGTTTGCTCGTTGTATTTCAACCCCATCGCTATACCAGAACACGCGATTGTTTTGAGGACTTTGTGCATGTGCTTTCTACGGTTGACGCCTTAATTCTCGCCGAAGTGTATTCGGCTGGTGAGTCACCAATTATTGCGGCGGATGGTCGGTCTATGGCACGGGCTTTACGCGTGGCTGGGCAAGAATCCTTGGTTTTTGTGGAAGACCTTGACAGTATGGCCAAAGCCGTTGAGGACATGGCTCAAGATGGGGACATGGTCTTAACACTCGGTGCTGGTTCGATTGGCTTACTGCCTAATTTATTAACGGTTCGAGCAGAAGGACAATTTCAATGAGTACGATGAATTCTCAAGAACTGGGTAGAGTGGTCGTGTTGTTTGGTGGTCGATCTGCCGAGCGTGAAGTATCATTAAATAGCGGAAAAATGGTATTGGCCTCTTTGCAACGATCTGGCGTGCAAGCGTTTGGTTTCGACCCAGCAAAACAAACGCTAGCCGAATTGACACAAGGGCAGTTTAATCGAGCTGTGATTGCGTTGCATGGTCGCTATGGTGAAGACGGAGTCATTCAAGGTGTTTTAGAATGTCTTGAAATTCCTTACACAGGTAGTGGCGTTACGGCATCGGCTTTGGCCATGAACAAAATATTAACCAAAGTAATTTGGTTGCATGCAGGCTTAACAACGCCCGATTATTGTCAATTAACTCCTGGCTTTGATGCCACTCAAGTGGCAGAAAAATTGGGTTTGCCCCTTATTGTAAAGCCTGCTCAAGAAGGTTCTACACTCGGATTAACAAAAGTTAACACCGTACAAGAATTATTGCCTGCGTTTAAAAAGGCTTATGAATACGACAACCTTGTGTTAGCAGAGCGTTTTATTCGAGGGCAAGAGCTAACTGTCTCTATTCTAGGAGAAGGCGACAGCGCACAGGTGTTACCAATTATTCGAATACAAGCACCAAACGATAATTACGACTATCACAATAAATATATTGGTAATGAGACAAAGTATTTTTGCCCGAGTGGCTTGGATCATGCGATTGAACATCAAATTCAAGCCTTAGCTAAAAAGGCTTATAGTTTGATAGGATGTTCCGGTTGGGGGCGTGTCGATATTTTACTGGATAATCACCAGGTTCCCTGGTTGCTTGAAGTCAATACGTCACCCGGCATGACTGATCATTCCTTAGTTCCATTAAGTGCCAAAGCAGCGGGTATTAGTTACGATGAATTGGTGCTTCGCTTAGCAAGCTCTGCAAGTCTTAAAACTGCGCAAGGAAAACGACCATGATCGCTGGATTTTGGCACGACAGTCGTTTGATGTCACTGATTGCAGGGTTATTTACCTTAGCCTCTGTGATGATTTTATCCATTGCATTTGTAAATTGGTTAATTCACAGACCGATGTTTGATCTGCGCCAAATGATCTTAGATGATCAAAGTGATCCCATCAATACCGTAAGCTTTCAAAATCAAGTGTTACCAAGAATTAAAGGTGGTTTTTTTTCGATCGACTTGCAAGAAGTGCGGCAAATCGTGGAAGGTCAATCCTGGGTTCGTAAAGCAGTTATTCAGCGGTCATGGCCCAATGCATTACGTATCAAAATAGAAGCACATAAACCACTGGCGTTTTGGGGAGATGGCCGTTTAGTGAATACTTACGGCGAAGTGTTTGTGGCCAATTTAGCAGAAGCTACAGCACAGCGACAATTAGCCAAATTAGAAGGGCCAGCGGGTAGCGAATTGTTGGTCTCTAAAATGTATGTGGATGCAGGTCGAAGTCTGGCACAAATTGGGTTACATCCAGTTAAAGTATTGCTTTCTGATCGTTACGGTTGGACTTTTGAAACGATGAATGGAATTCGAATTGAGCTTGGCAGGGAGCAGCAAGAATTAGGAATCGAAGACAAGCTTGTTCGTTTAAAGCGAGTTTTTGGGTCGTTAAAGCAGCATTTAATGGAACAGATTGAAGTGATCGATATGCGCTACCCGCGTGGCTTAGCAATAAAAGGTAAGCGTATTCAAGAAGCAAGTTAACTTTATTTATAACACTAAAAAATATTTGGGCAGAATGAGCAAAGAGCCAAAAAATTTGATTGTTGGGTTAGACATTGGAACCTCTAAAGTGGTTGCTATGGTCGCCGAAGTTTTTTCTGATGGGCGATTCGAAGTGATCGGTATTGCACAGCATGAGTCACGCGGATTAAAAAAAGGCGTTGTCATCAACATAGAAGCCACCGTTAAATCCATTCAAGCAGTACTTGAAGAAGCTGAGCTGATGGCTGACTGTAAAATTAGGACGGTTCTCACTGGAATTGCAGGCAGCCATATACGAAGTTTTAATTCTTCAGGTATGGTTGCGATTAAAGATCGAGAAGTAAGTCCCGCCGACGTGGCTCGTGTGATAGAGACGGCTAAGGCTGTTAACATTCCAACGGATCAACAAATATTACACGTGTTGCCGCAAGAGTTTATAGTGGATGGCCAAGAAGATGTGCGTGAGCCGTTAGGTATGAGCGGAGTTCGTTTAGAAACTCGAGTGCATATTGTTACTGGCGCGGTTTCTGCTGCACAAAACATTATTAAATGTGTTCGGCGCTGTGGTCTTGAAGTACAAGACTTAATGTTGCAACCATTGGCTTCAAGTATG
>DIYC01000174.1:19049-19966 GCA_002428895.1 Burkholderiales bacterium UBA6064
AGGAGTTGTGCTGATTGATATCGGTGGCGGCACAACCGATGTCGCCGTGTTCACTGGGGGAGCCATTCGTCATACTGCGGTCGTTCCTATAGCAGGTGACCAAATTACCAATGACATCGCGATGGCATTAAGAACGCCAACACCCGATGCCGAAGAAATTAAATTACAACACGGCATTGCAAAACAGTTGTTGGCTGACCCGCATGCAAAAATCGAAGTACCAGGAATAGGCGAACGAGAGCCTAGGACTTTGTCTAAGCAAGCCCTTGCTGCAGTGATAGAGCCGCGTCTCGAAGAGCTTTTTAGCATCGTTCAGCAGTTACTTCGTGAATCGGGATATGACGACTTATTGTCAAGCGGCGTTGTGTTAACTGGAGGTACAGCGTTAATGCCAGGCATCGCTGAATTGGGCGAAGACGTGTTTATGAAACCAGTCCGAATTGGTTTACCTGAATACGAGGGTGGTCTTGCCGACATGGTTCGAAGTCCTCGATTGGCAACTACAGTCGGCCTTTTACTTGAAGCTCGAGCGCAACAACTTCGGGGTCGAAGAGTGGCCTTACAAATTAGTAGTTTTAAGCAGGTTGTACAAAGAATGAAAGATTGGTTTTTTGGTAGTTTTTAGTTTTCGTGACGTTTAATATTTTTCGGCAAATGAAGTATTCTAGATAGGAGGCGTATATGGCTTTTGAAATTTTGGAGACAGAATCTCGAGGAACAGTAATTAAAGTCGTTGGGGTAGGTGGTGCCGGTGGTAACGCGGTTGCTCACATGATTGCGCAAGGCGTTCAAAATGTTGATTTTATTTGTGCAAATACCGATGCGCAGGCACTTAGTCGAATTTCTGCTGGAACTTTAATCCAGCTTGGCAAAACTGGTTTGGGTGCGGGAGCAAAACCAGAGGCAGGGCGGTTGGC
>DIYC01000111.1:0-542 GCA_002428895.1 Burkholderiales bacterium UBA6064
TTAGACTTTTACCCAGACGGAAAACGGTATGCAGGCCAGTACAAAAGTAGCCCAAACCAAGTTCTTTCCATCAACCACGAAACCAAACAACAACGGGTAGTCTTAAACCCGACGCAACTGAATACAAGCTTGAACCGCTGACATGGTTTTTTTTACAGATGCTGGGCTTAGCCATCAAAGAAATTGACGTGCTACAAACCAAATACCGTGCACTTCAACGCCTATCAGAAAGCGCAGAAAAAGTGCTTGCGTGCTTTAAGTCCTCACCAGAACGTAGACTCACTCCAGCTCAAATTATCGAAGAAACTGGGATTACGCGACGCACAGTTCAAAACTCACTACAAACTTTAGCTGAAGAAGGATTCATTCAACGTTTAGGGGCTGGCGCTGGAACTCGCTATCAACTTATTTTTTAACGACCCACTTCTTGCAAAGTAGATTAACCCGCAAACCCAAAGCACTGTCTTTTTTAACTGGAACTTCTTTTAAACTCGCTCTACAATCAACTGATGTGCCATTTACCATCGACAGGTTGACACATT
>DIYC01000111.1:720-4242 GCA_002428895.1 Burkholderiales bacterium UBA6064
ATTTACCATCGACAGGTTGACAACATGAGCTCTTTTTTATTTGAACCCACCCTCAGCGTAGTACCCATTGTTGACAGCAAAACCCTGTTTCCGATTCATCGCATTTATTGCGTTGCTCGAAATTATGAAAAGCATATTCAAGAAATGGGATATGAACTGAATCGTGAACCACCTTTCTTTTTTAATAAACACCCTGATAGCGTATTAACTCACAACGCTGATTTTCCCTACCCATGCGGTTCAAATAATGTGCATCATGAAATTGAAATGGTGGTGGCGTTAAAAAGTGGCGGGCAAAATATTGAACCGCATGATGCCTTAAGCCACTTGTTTGGCTATGCGGTGGGTTTAGACATGACGCGCAGAGACCTGCAAAATTATGCCAAAGAACATCAACAAGCGTGGGCTGCGGCCAAAGCATTTGACCATGCAACGCCGATTTCGCATCTTATGCCTGCCGATACAATTGGCCACCCCAGTCAAGGGGCCATCACCTTAACCGTGAATGGGCAATTGCGCCAGCAAGGTGACTTGTCTGAGATGATTTGGAGTGTACCTGAAATTATTGCCTACCTATCCAATTTATTTGAACTGAAGCAGGGCGATCTTATTTTTACCGGAACCCCATCTGGAGTCGGCGCGGTGAAGCACAACGATATTTTAATCGGTCAGATTGACTAAGTGGGCGAGTTAAAAACCCGAGTGAACCACAGCAGTGAGCGGGCAAGTTGAGCGGATGATGCGAATGTCGAGGACGTTCAAAATTCTGTGTCAAGAAGCTAGCGCCAAAAAATCGGCGCTAATTGCGAACGTCTGGCGCTAACGGCGCTTTGTTAATTGACTTGTTAGCACTCAACTTGAAAGACTCAGCAATTATTTGCGGGTGACGAAATGCAATTTGAATAAGTGCTCGCGCTGCGCCGGAAGGCTTACGTCGGCCTTGTTCCCATTCCTGCAATGTACGTGCAGATATATGCAATGCTTGGGCAAAATCTGATTGAGAAAGCCCAGTTTTTAAACGCGCCGCCGCCACTTCGTTAGATGCCACTTGAATTACCCGTTTTGCTTTACCTGCCTTCATTTCACGAACTGATTTCAACAACTTCTCACCCAGTTCTTGACCTGTCATTTCTCCATTTTTACTCATTCTCAATCGCCTCCCAAATTGACTTCAATAGATGTGCAGGAATACTTGAACGCACACTTTTGGAATAAATAACAAGCAACCATAATTCACCGCATGACAAACGTACAAAATAAATGATGCGAACACCGCCGCTTTTCCCTGTACCTTTTCTTGACCAACGCACTTTACGACAACCACCGCTGCCTGGTATCAAATCACCAGAATCTGGATTCGCAGCCAACCAAGCACAAAATGCACCCCTTTCTTCTTCAGACCATAATGCATCAGCATCTTCGGCAAATGTAGGTGTTTCAACTATTGTATACATCTGACAAATTATACGTCAATGACGTAACCTTTCAAGTATTTTGTGGGTAAGCTTTCAAAATAATTCATACAACAAACAGCTAATACTTTACGCGCTAACTTCTTAAATAACACAACATAGAAAAAAGTGAGTTTAAGCAACTAACTCCTTCAGCGGTTAATTGACCGTAAACTTCGGGCTAGATACCTCTGGTTACCCGATTAGGTAATACAATGTCGCCATCCACAGTTATCCACTCAAAAATTATATCGAAGTAATTTATAAGCAATTTCACCATTTCCTCGTTGTTAGCCAACATAAACTGCTTCCAATTAATTTTTAGAATTTTGTATTGAATGTTTAAACCTTCTCTAAATGATTCGTCGATATCACTTACAAATTTCAACAATGCAAGCGAAGTTAGCATATCATCCGAATGTCTTTTGTTGTGGACATGATCATTTCTTTTGGAATTAATATCTTTTAATTGATTTTTGATGTTTGCATAAAGAGCATCAAAATTTGTTTCAATACCATGTGACAAGTTAGCTTTTTTGTACATTCTTGAAATTTTTGTAGCATATGTGTTAAGTCGTTCCTTTAATATGTAAACTTCGCTCAAATAGCTCGAAATAACATGCTTAAAATATAAATCAACGCTTATTTTTTTACTTCTAGGAGGGTTAATACTTACCAAAATCAATATCATTTCTATTGTTTCAACTGTTTCACATATCTCCATAAATCCGAAGAATATCTTTTCGAAGTTTGAAAATCCTTCTGGCTTAAATTCTTCCCCCCTATTCAAAGCCTCTTGCCTTGGGATCATAAAAGTCTTAGCAAAATTAGCCATTTTCCCCTGATATGATTTCAGACAATCTATCATTTTCTAGCCCCACTTGCCTAACTTATTTTTTAGCTCAAAAACACCCTGTATCAGCCATGCGCATATTTAAGAAATTGCTTTTATCCTGCCCAAAAACCAATAAACACCGTGTTCTCAATTGTTATGCCCAAACTTAAAAGGTATAATAAACAAAACACTTTGTCTTAATCTGGCCTACAGTATCTACGCACTTGTATTTAATCACCCGTCCAAACAATTTTATACAAATCGCGTCGCCGGTCTAAAAAATTTCTAACCGAGCCTTCGTTTTTAAGTATTCGTAACTTATCCAAATCCACATCCACAATAATCGTCATTTCCGTGTTGGGCGTAGTTTCGGCCATGATGGCATCGTGCGGAAAAGAAAAATCGGAGGGTGAAAACACCGCCGTTTGACCATATTGAATATCCACATTATCTACCGCAGGCAAATTACCAAAACTGCCTGAAATGGCAACATAACATTCATTTTCAATGGCACGTGCTTGGGCACAACGGCTGACTCGCAGATAGCCATTTTTAGTGTCTGTCCAAAAAGGAACCAATAAAATTTGCATGTCTTGTTCGGCCAGTAAACGAGAAATTTCAGGAAACTCAACGTCATAGCAAATAAGTACACCGACTCGACCAAAATCAGTTTCAAACAATTTCAGCGAGCTGCCACCTTCCATAAACCACTCTCGTTTTTCGTGCGGGGTGGGGTGCAATTTGTATTGGCTTTCAATGGTGCCATCGCGTTTGCACAGATAAGCGACGTTGTACAACACCCCATCTTCCATCACCGGCATAGACCCCGCCACAATATTAATGTTGTAGCTGACTGCCATTGAACTCATTTCATCCCGAATTTGATCGGTATAAGTAGCCAGGTGGCGTATGGCTTCAAGTGAATTGCCATTGCCTGCAAGACCCATTAAAGGCGCATTAAAAAATTCGGGGAACAAGGCCACATCACAGCGGTAATCGCTTAAGGCATTGACAAAATACTCGACTTGTTTTAACACGTCGGCCACCGACTGAAAATGCCGCATTTGCCATTGCACGCACCCTAAACGCGCTGTTGTTTTGGTGGCACCAAACAGCAAGGGTTTTTTGGGTTCAGAGTAAATATTAAACCACTCCAATAAAGTGGCATACCCTTGTGATTCTTTATCGATGGGTAAGTAACCTTTTAATACTTGCTTCACTTCAAAATCATTGCTG
>DIYC01000111.1:4469-5501 GCA_002428895.1 Burkholderiales bacterium UBA6064
CGCTTCAATGTAGGCTTGCGGACTCATTTCGTGGCTATGATTTTTATACCCAGGTATTCGGCCACCGGCCATAATGGCTCTTAGGTTTAAGTTTTGACACAACTCCTTTCGTGCCTCATAAAGCCGTCGCCCCAAACGCATATGACGATATTCAGGATGGGCAAACACATCAATGCCATACAACACATCACCGTTGGGGTCGTGCGTAGTGGCATACGCATTGCCGGTAATTTCCATGTAGGTATGTTTATCACCAAATTTATCGTAATCAACAATCACAGAAAACGCTGCAGCAACCACCTTGCCGTCATCTTCAATACCAATTTGCCCTTCAGGAAATGTTTTTAAAATCGATTTATACTTGAGCTCGGGCATTGCCCCGCCCGCACTGTGATAAACAACCTGCATGATTTGCCGAATGTCTTCGTAATCATTCAGTGTTAAAGGTCTTAATATTAAACGGTGTTCGGTATGTTCTTCGGCCGACTCGTCAGGTAGGTTGGTTGCGTCTTGTTCGGTCATTCAAGCTCCTGTGAGTTGTTTACGTGTTTGACTTTTCCCACGCCTCAAACTGATCGAGTTCTTCTTTTAAGCGATTAATCGTCCACCCTAAAATTGCAACATCATCGATTAAACCCAAATGAAAAATAAAATCAGGTAAAAAGTCTAACGGCATGACAAAATAAATCAGTGCTGCAAGCAATAAAATAACATGTTTTGTTTCGATGCCTTTGTATTGGCCTGTGCTGTAAGCTTTCACCATTCGGGTTGCTAATAAAAACTTGTCATATACTTTTTTTAAGCGACCGCCTTCCAAGCGTTTGGCTTTGACCATGGCTTTAAACAGCAACGACTTGATGTTATTTGGGTTGCGATGAATTTTTTCTGCGTGTACGTTGGCGACTTGATACGATTTTGATTTGAGCAATTTGTCCATCATGGATTCAAATTCAAGAATGATTTCTCTTCAACATAAAAGCCACCACCAATGGCCTTGACCGAATTTAATAATGAAGTTTGTTGTTGTGCCCA
>DIYC01000111.1:5692-7199 GCA_002428895.1 Burkholderiales bacterium UBA6064
AGTTTGTTGTTGTGCCCATGCCGACACCCATTCTTGTTGTGCGCTGAATACAGCCAAACGAGCATTGAGTACATCTTGCTGGGGTGAAACACCCGCTAACAAACGCTGATCAACCAACTGAGCCAAGCCCACTTGGTTTTGCACTTGATCTGCGGTTGCCTTTAATCGAATCACGGCTTCACGCTGCGACACCAAAGCATTGTGAACTTCAGCAAACGCTTGTGCAATCACTTGCTCATAAGCAATCACCGCTTGATTGTGTTGCGCTAAGGTTAAATCGCGTTCATGCAGCAAACGGCCTGCCTGAAAAATTGGTTGTAGTACTGAGCCCGCAATATTCCAAACACGGGCTGGTGCTGTAAATAAATCGCTTAACTCGGCACTTTCACGGCCATACGAAGCCGTTAAACTGATCCGTGGCAACAGGGCTTTGTTGGCAGCGTTTAAATCGCCCTGCGCAGCCACCACTTGTTGCCCTGCGGCTACCACATCGGGCCGACGCAACAACAATTCCGAGGGTGCGTTTTCGGGTAAAAATTGCACCGGTGTCGCAACTAATTCTTCTAAATTCATTGCGGTTAATTCAACCACCTGCCCACCTAAAAACACAGTCAAAGCATTTTGGGCTTGTATGGCTCGCTCTTTTAAATCAGGCAACTGGGCCACAGCTTGCAAATACCGAGCACGCGCTTGGCCCAGTTCAAGATCATTGGACAGCCCCACTTCAGATCGTTTTTGTGCCAACAGCAACAACTCTTCATGCCTTTGAAGTGCCGACTCGGCAAGCTGCAGCAACAGGTATTGCACGCGTTGATTCACGTACAAACTGGCTGCCGTGGTGCTTACTGTTAAACGAACGGCCTCATAGTTGTATTGTTCGGACAGCAAACGGGCTGCTTGCGCTTGCTCTGAAGCGGCTAAACGACCCCACAAATCAACTTCCCAACTGGTTGACAGCCCCGTTTGCGAGATACTTGAAACCACCCGACCAAACGGTGGGAAATTTCCTGCTTGTGTTGCGCGGTTTCGGTTTTGATCAAAATATGCTGCTACCGAAGGCCAGCGACTTGCCGACGTAATACCGTATAAAGCAGCCACTTCATTCAAACGTTGCTCGACCAAACGAATGTCGCTGTTCAACGCCAAAGCGCGAGCAATCACGTCATGCAAACCCGGAAACGCAAGCAATTTCCACCATTGCTCGGACTCCAATGCAGAAGCATTGACGGGGGTAAAGCCTTCTTGAATGTCAACTGTTGGCAGTTGATCTGGAATCGGCTTTTGTAAGACCACTTGATCTATTGAACTGGCGCAAGCCGAAAGCGTCAACAACAGTCCAAGCTGACACAGTGGAGAGAATAACTTCGACATCATGAGTCTCCCGATTGCTTAGGTTCAACCGGTATTGAACCTGTTGGCGTATTGCCCGATGCCGATTCAATGAGGCGATAAAACATGGGCACGAAAAATACGGCCAACACGGTGGCCGCAGTCATGCCTCCCATCA
>DIYC01000111.1:7395-12661 GCA_002428895.1 Burkholderiales bacterium UBA6064
TCCCATCACACCAAAACCAACCGCTGTACGGGCACCGGCACCCGCACCGGTTGAAAACGCAAGCGGCATCACGCCTAAAATAAACGCAAACGAAGTCATTAAAATAGGCCTAAAACGTAAGCGTGCTGCTTCTAAGGCTGCGTCCATTGCACTGAGTCCTTCTTGCCGTTTAATGACCGCAAATTCGACAATTAAAATTGCATTTTTTGCCGCCAAACCCAACAAAGTGACCAATCCAATTTGGAAATAAATGTCGTTGCTCAAGCCCACTAACCAAACCGACAACAGGGCACCAAATGTGCCAAACGGCATCGCCAACAACATACAAAAAGGTAAAGACCAACGCTCGTACAAGGCGGCTAAAATTAAAAACACCATTAACGCACCCATGAGTAAGGCATAAATTGAGGCACCGCCCGCTCTTTTTTCTTGATAAGATGCACCCGAATAATCATAACTAAAATCTTTGGGTAACACTTTTGCCATGATTTCATCGATGGCTAATAAGGCATCCCCTGAACTGACCCCTGGCGCACCCGAACCAATTAAACTGACTGCGCTTAAGTTGTTAAAACGCGTGGCGGTTTCAGGCCCAGCCGAATAATCGACTTTGGCCAAGGCTGAAATAGGAATCATTTCACCCTGATTCGAACGTACATATAAACTACCAATATCAGTGGGACTGGTGCGATACTGTTGATCAGCCGACATCAAGACCTGCCAAGTACGACCAAACTTATTAAAATCATTGACGTAATAAGACCCCAAAGCCGCCGCCAAGGTGTCAAACACCTGGCTAATTTCAACCCCCATGGCTTTGGCCCGCTCACGATCAACGGTGATATGAAGTTGAGGTGTTGCAGCCCGCCATAAGGTTTGTACATTACCAATTCGAGGGTCTTGTTGAGCCGCTGCAACAAAGGTTTGCACGGCATTGGACAACGCCTCGTGACCACCATCGCCTCGGTTTTGTATCCACACTTCAAACCCACCGGCTTGGCCCAGCCCTTCAATCGGAGGTGGCGCAAAAGCCAAAGCCAAACCTTCTTGAATACCCGCCGTACTGCCAAAAAAATGCCCCACCAATTGATCCACATTTTGATCGCGGTCGTCCCAATGCGTTTGCGTCACAAACAAAGTGGCCGCACTGTTTTTAAAACTTCCGCCTAAAAAATCAAGCCCCGTAAACGCAACCACATATTCATTGGCTGGGTTGGCTTGTAACGCATCAACCACCTGATTCACGACTTTGTCGGTGCGATCTAGAGTGGCACCATCGGGCAAAAACACCGCACCAATGTAATAGCCTTGATCTTCGGGTGGCACCAAAGACCCTGGCACCACGCGAAATAAACCCGCTGTAATCAACAACATGCCGCTAAACAGCAACACCCCTAACACAGGCCGTAAACTAATAAAACGCACGCCGCCCAAATACCGTTGACTCACACGTGCAAACCAATCGTTAAACCATCTGAAAAACCAGGCATTTGACTTATGCTCTGACTTTAAAATCAACATGCACAATGTGGGTGTTAACGTAAGAGCCACCAAACCCGACACCAACACAGCCACTGAAATACTGACTGCAAATTGCCGATACAATTCACCGGTTAAGCCGCCTAAAAAAGCAATTGGGATAAATGCCGCCGCCAAAACCAACACCATAGCCACCACAGGTGCAGACACTTCGTGCATGGCTTTAATGGCTGCTTCTTTAGCGTTTAAACCCTCTTCGTGCATAATTCGTTCAACGTTTTCAAGCACAACTATGGCGTCGTCCACCACAATACCAATCGACAATACCAAACCAAATAAGGTCAGCATGTTAATCGAATAACCCAACAAATACATGCCTAAAAAAGCACCCATTAACGAAACAGGTACTGCCAAACAAGGAATTAAGGTGGCCCGCCAATTTTGCAAAAAGACAAAAACCACTAAAAACACTAAAATCATGGCCTCGATCAGGGTTTTTACCACTTCACGAATGGACACCTTGACAAAGCGCGTAGTGTCATAAGGCACGGATACCGTTAACCCCTCGGGAAATAAAGGTTTTAAATCATCTAAAGTGGCTTGTACTTCGTCTGCAACCGACAAAGCATTGGCGCCAGACTGCAAAAAGATACCCACTAAAGTGGCAGGGTTACCATTGACTCGCCCACGAAAATCATAATCCCTAGAGCCCAGTTCAATGCGAGCCACTTCTTTAAGACGCAATGCTGAACCATCGGGGTTTACACGCAACAGAATATTTTCAAATTCGGCTTCGGAACTTAAACGCCCTTCGGTTGTAATCGAATATACCAGTTGCTGGTCTGTAGCAATCGGAGTTTGCCCCACCTTACCCGCAGCAAACTGTGAGTTTTGCTCATTAATGGCACGTACAATGTCTTGGGTGGTTAAATTAAGCTGCGCCATCCGATCGGGTTTTAACCACACCCGCATGGCATAATCTTTTGCACCAAAAATTTGCACATTGGTGGTACCAGGTATGCGCTTTAAACGATCCAACACATTTAAAGTGACAAAGTTTGAAGTATAAAAATCATCAAACCGACCATCGGGTGAATAAAAAGCCAACACCTGTAAAAAGTTAGAACTGCCCTTGTTCACTGTGACACCCTGTCGACGCACTTCTGCGGGCAACAAATTTTCAATTTGCTTCACACGATTATTCACGTTTAAAGCAGCCTGGTCTGGGTCTGTGCCAATTTCAAAGGTGACATTAATTTCCGTAACCCCTGCAGCCGAACTGGTAGAACTCATGTACATCATGTTTTCTACACCATTAATTGCATTTTCAATTGGCGCAGCAACAGTTTGTTCTAACACAGTTGCAGAGGCACCCGGAAACACTGCTCGCACCAACACTTGGGGCGGCGCAATTTCAGGATACCGAGAAATCGGCGTCGAAAACATTGCAGCTAAACCGGTGATCACGATAAATATCGACAACACCATACTAAAAACGGGTCGCTGTATAAAAAACTGCGCAAACATAAGCCTCCTTGTGGGCTTAAATAATCATGGACGAGTGGCTGAGCCAGTCGCTGGCTCACCTTTATTGATCACCGGTGTCACCGGCATACCCGGTTGTAATTTCATGAAGCCATCGACAATAACCAAATCACCTGCTTGTAAACCATTGCGAATCACCCATTGGTCACCCTGCCAAGGCCCCACTTCAACAGGCCGAGGCGCAACAGTTTTATCGGGTGCCACCGTCATCACAATTTTTCCACCTTGTGGGTTTTGAATCACAGCGCGCTGAGGCACCAGTATGGCATTGGGTAGTAAAGCACCATGAATTTTGACGCGAACAAACTGACCTGGCGCATACAAACCCTCTTGGTTTTTAAACAATGACCGTGCATCGACTGTACCTGTATCGGCCGATACACGTACATCTTGAAACTTTAACGCAGACTGTTGCGACAATTCGCTGGGTGTTGTGCCCACCACCGAAACTAACAAACTGGCCTGGCCTGGCAATTTAAATTGAGCTGACCGCATCATGTCGTAATCAGCTTGCGGAATACCAAAATTTAAATACACTTGGTCAACCTGTGTCACCGTGGTTAACAATTCGCTAGGGCCAGAAACAAGGCTACCCTCGTCGAACAATGAGCGACTCACAAAACCACTGACTGGGCTTTTAACCTGAGCATACTCTACATTTAAGCGCGCACTGTCAACCCGAGCCTTCGCCAACTCCAATTGGGCTTGAGCCAATTCTTCCTCAGCCGTGGCTTGGTCAAATTCAAGCTGAGAAACGGCTTGACTTGCCAACAAAGGTTGAATTCGTTTTAAATTTCGACTAGCTTGCCTTAAACGAGCTTGGGCAGATTGCAGTTCTGCCAACACAGTGTTTAAGGCCACGCGATAAGGTTCGGGGTCGAGGCGATATAAGCTTTGGTCTTTTTGAACCGAATCGCCCGGCTCAAACCCTCTGTTTAAAAGAATACCTGCCACACGTGCGCGAATTTCAACTTCTCGATAACCACTGACTTGAGCAGGATACTCCCAACTCAAAGGCAAAGCCTGTGAAGTCACCTCAACTACAGGCACGGGTAATGCTTGGCTGGGTTGCGAGGCTACTTGAGGCTGCTCAGTTTGATTGAAGCAACTCACTAAAAACAACAACAAAATAGGCAACACAAATTTCATACTCGACCATTTACAGGTATACAAGCACCATGAATATCACGAGCTTGATCAGACAATAAAAATGCAATCACACCGGCCAACGACTCGGTGCTGACCCACTCAGAAAAATCAGCATTAGGCATGCTAGCACGATTTACAGGCGTATCAACAAGACTGGGCAAAATTGCATTGACGCGAATACCATCGGCTTTATGCTCTTGCGAAATGGTTTCAGTTAAACGAACCACTGCAGACTTAGTTGCCGTATAAGCCCCCAAACCCATTTCACCCTGCTTGGCAACCATCGCCCCCAGGTTGAGAATAATGCCTTGTTGCTGCTCGACAAAAGTAGGTAACACTGCTTGACACATATTGACTGCGGTTTGTACATTGGCCGCATAAAGCCTATCCCAAGTTTCAAGGCTCGATTCAATTTGTGGTTCGTAAGCAAACGCACCGGCTAAATTAATTAAGCCATTGACTGCACCAAAATACTGCATGGTTTGATTTAACACTTCAAGTGCGTGATCGGGATCGCTTAAATCGACATTGCCGATACTCACTGCATCACCCTCTGAATCCCAAGGTGGTTGCTCAAGATCGACCAACATCAGTTTGTAGCCCATAGAACCCAATTCACTGGCAACCACTTGCCCAACAGCCCCAGCCGCCCCTGTGATAATCAGCACGTTGTTTTTCATAAACTGCTTACTTCCTTGTATGCTTGTTGTTATTCACGCAAGTGCGATGACTGCAGAAAGCGGTGCATCGTTTGATGCTCTATACCCACTTCCCAGTGCGTTTGGCCAACGGCACTAAAACCCAATGATTGATAAAATTGAACCAAATGAATTTGCACACTCAATTGTACTAAATTAAACCCTTGCTGTGATGCTTTTTCAAGCACAGCCAACATGAGTTGGCGCCCATAACCCTGATTGTGAAATAATACAATCAGGGTTATTTTTTACAAGCCCTTGAGAGTGAAGGCGCCCGAATCAGTCACCCTTACAAAAAATATCATCCTAACTTGGAACTTTTCTGTTTTATTTACTACTAAGTTCAAATTGATTAGCTCGAAGTAATTAATCAGGGTCGTACCAAATATTATTGA
>DIYC01000084.1:0-4320 GCA_002428895.1 Burkholderiales bacterium UBA6064
AATCCGTATAAGTATTACGACCCAGATGGGCGGGAGATACGGATGGTTGCGCACCCGGTGAAACTTGGCTTTGATCATGCCAGTATCATGATCATTCCTGACAACCAGGCTCTTTATGCGAATAACCGATATTTTCAAAATCAGGTAAGTAAGGATGACCCACGTCGTTTTGCAACAATAGGCGCTGGCCCAGGTATCACCTCAGATTTTGGTTTAGGAATTCTGAAACTCCAAGCTGGCATCAACAGAAAAAGTGATGTAAAAAATAAAAAGACAGACGGCAGTCGAATAGTTTTAAATGGCCGAAATGAAGACGAAGTTATTTCTTCGTTATTCAGCAATCACAGCAACTACACAAATAACTTGAACTATGGGCTTTTCCCAAGTATTTTTAGTTTTTACAACTCAAACTCTTATGCCGCAGGTTTAATCAATTCAGTCGGTTTAAGTGCGCCCCAAATGACAAAATCTACCCTACCAGGGTATAGTAAACCCGTTCCGTATGAGAACTTTTTTGTTGGGCCACCCCAAAGAGACGGTACTTATTAAATGATGCATTTCAAAAAATTCTTGTTGCTGTGTCCTTGTTTTTTGTTGGTAGCCTGCACGCCTTACATAAGACCTGTTAACCATGTCTTTTTTGATGAAGGGCAAGGACTAGAAGTCATTGAAGTTGCACGATTACCTGACAATTCATATTACGATGATATATTGTTTCCGGCAAAAAATTTTCCTGTACTTTTGTCATTTATAACCGAGGGATACACACTTATCATTGATACGCCATTAAACATACATCCTGAGATGAATATGAAAGCAATCTCTTCAAATGGCGAAAATCTTATCATTCGAAGTAAACGACTACGGCCTTTCACCATAAAACAATCGCCCGAACTCGAAGGCTTATATTTTGTAGTATTTTTATATAAACTTTTTAAAACGACTGATGGGCAAAAGTCTTTTGTAAGATGGGAAACTTCATCCACTTTTTTCTCGGACGATTACAGTAAAGACATCTTCATTGAACTCTCCGAGGAGCCGCTTGAAATCGAAATATTTCGCCAAGATGGCACACCTGTTGACACCAAATTACTCAAATATAAAATCAAACCTCTTGGCTATTGGTATGGCATTGATGCAGTGTGACTGATTGCAGATCAAATGAATCACTACTAGCGCTGAGTTTTTGTTAATCAAATAATAAGCCACTTAAAAGACAACTACTGTGGCATAGGGGGAGTATGACACACACCTGAACATGATTATCTTGCGCTGTAACTACTGCACTTTAACTGTCGTTTTTAGGTTTATCACTGTATAGGTAAAAAGAAAGTTAATCTTTTAACTTCTGCGCTTTATAATAGAAAGCTTAATCAACCTAAACAGCACCACACCAGCATGAAGGTTATACGCCGACTCTCGCAGTTAAACCCCGAATCCTTAAATGCCCAATTTGCGCCCTTAAGTACAGGCACAGCACTTACAATTGGCAATTTTGATGGGATTCACCGAGGGCATTCAGCGCTGCTACAACACGTCAGCATGACTGCAAAACAAAAGGGCTTATTGCCCACAGTGGTTACACTTAACCCACACCCCAAAGAGCTATTTAACCCCAATTTCAAATTGGCTCGAATTAGCTGCTTGCGCGATCGCCTAGCACTCATGGCCATGTGCGGCATTGAACAAGTCTGTATTTTGCCGTTCAATTGGCAACTGGCTAAGCTCAGCCCAATTGACTTTATACAAAGCATTCTGGTGAATCAACTGCGTGCAAAACAAATTTGGGTCGGTGACGATTTTCGTTTTGGTGCTCACCGTGAAGGGGACTACCCACTGCTCTGCAAACTCGCTCATTCTTTTGACTTTCAAGTTGAGCACATTTTAGAAGTTCAACACCAAGGCCAACGCATTTCAAGCTCCTTAATTCGACAAGCTTTACTACATGGAAACATTAACGATGCGGTGCAATGGCTCGGCCATCCACTCACTTACTCCGGCCATGTTCAACACGGCAAAAAATTAGGGCGCACCTTGGGATTTCCTACCTTAAACCTACGGTTTAACGCGGGATATAGTGCATTAACAGGAGTTTTAGCGGTTTGGGTTCACGGTTTAGAAGACAAACCACTCCCTGGGGTTGCTAGCTTGGGCAACCGTCCTACGATTGAAGAAAGCGGCGTCACCTTGCTCGAAACCTATTTACCAAACTGGCAAGGCAACGCTTACGGCAAACTCATTACCATTGAAGTCATTGAACATTTACGCCATGAAGAAAAATTTTCTGATCTAGCCCAAATGCAACAACAAATGCATCGTGACACCAACCGCGCACTGGCGATCTTAAAACAAAAACCCGCAGTGCTGAATTACTCAACAAACCAGTTCACCTTATAAAAAGCCAACTCATGAATTATAAAGACACCCTAAATTTGACCGACACTTCATTTCCGATGCGTGGCAATTTACCCAGTCGCGAGCCCGAATGGATTGCAAAATGGCAAAAAACCGATCTTTATCAGGCCATTCGGCAAGCTAAACGGAATAAAGAAAAGTTTGTTCTTCACGATGGCCCGCCTTACGCCAATGGTGACATTCACATTGGCCATGCCGTCAATAAAATTTTGAAAGACATTATTGTTAAATCTAAATGCTTATTTGATTTTGATGCGCGGTTTATTCCTGGGTGGGATTGTCATGGCATGCCCATTGAGATTCAAATTGAAAAACAATTCGGTAAACAGTTAGCCACCCATGAGGTTCAGGCTAAATGTCGTGCTTATGCCGAAGAACAAATTCAAAAACAACTGCAGGACTTTGTCCGACTAGGCGTCATTGCCGATTGGAAAAATCCTTATAAAACCATGAATTTTCAAAATGAAGCCCATGAATTACGCACTCTGGGTAAAATTCTCGAAAAAGGGTACGTCTATCGGGGTTTAAAGCCAGTCAATTGGTGCTTTGAATGCGGCTCTGCGCTTGCAGAGGCCGAAGTCGAATATGATGACAAACAAGACATTGCCGTTGATGTCGCCTTCCCATTAAGCCCAGATCAGCTTATCCCCATGGCCTCGGCTTTTCAGTTAGATAGCGAAACACTGGCTGCCAAAAACATTCAAATTGTGATTTGGACCACAACCCCCTGGACATTACCTGCAAACCAGGCTTTAAATGTCAACCCCGAATGCAGCTACAGTTTAGTCGAAGTGATTGGCAGTCCCAATCAAACCTGCATCATTCTGGCTCACGACCGTGTTCATGAATGCCTAGAACAATACGGTTTAAGTGGACGCATTCTAGCCACTTGTACGGGCAGAGCATTAGAGCACATCGTGTTTAATCATCCGTTTTACCCCAGAAAATCACCGGTGTATCTGGCTGAATATGTCACCACCGACTCGGGTACAGGCGTTGTGCACTGCGCCCCTGCCTATGGCGTAGATGACTACAACACCTTTAAGGCCTATGGCGGGCAAGACGATCAAATTATTGCACCAGTCATGGCCAATGGCATTTATGCCAGTACACTCGATCTATTTAACGGCCAGCACATTTGGAAAGCAAACCCCAAGATTGTAGATGTTTTACACGCCAACCATTGCTTATTGCGACAGGCCAAACTGAATCACAAATACATGCACTGCTGGCGACATAAAACCCCAATCATTTTTCGCGCCACCTCACAATGGTTTGCAAGCATGGACACCCTGCCAACCCAAGGCCCCATCCAACAAACCTTAAGACAAAATGCCTTAGCTGGGATCGAAGCCACACAATTTTTTCCGGCTTGGGGAAAAGCTCGATTAGCTGCCATGATCGCCAATCGCCCCGACTGGACACTGTCTCGGCAAAGGCAATGGGGAGTGCCCATGGCTTTTTTTGTGCATCGCGAAACCGGTGCGCTTCACCCTAAGAGTATTGATCTGATTGAGCAAATTGCTCAACGAGTTGAACAAGAAGGGATCGAAGCCTGGCAGCGCATTCAGCCTAGCGACTTACTGCCACCTCATGAGGCCCAGCTTTATATCAAAAACCCAGACACACTGGATGTGTGGTTCGATTCGGGTGTCACTCACGAAACCGTGCTGCGTGGCAGCCATGCTAATGATTGCCATTTTCCAGCCGATTTATACCTTGAAGGCTCAGATCAACACCGAGGTTGGTTTCACTCCTCGTTATTAACCAGCTGCATGCTCAACGGCAAACCCCCTTATAAAGCCTTACTCACTCATGGTTTTGTAGTAGACGGCCAAGGGCGAAAAATGAGTAAATCGATCGGTAACGTCATCGCTCCTCAGGAAATTATCAGCAAAATGGGTG
>DIYC01000084.1:4493-5835 GCA_002428895.1 Burkholderiales bacterium UBA6064
TAGGAAATTACCAGCAAAATGGGTGCAGAAATTTTACGTCTCTGGGTTGCCAGCACTGACTACACCGGCGAACTGACCATCTCCGATGAAATTTTAAAACGCGTCGTAGAGTCTTATCGCAGAATTCGTAACACGATTCGCTTTTTATTGGCTAATTTGTCTGATTTTGATTTCAAAACACAGGCTATTCCAACCCAAGAGCTGCTTGAATTCGATGTTGAAGGCCTTCGATTGGCTACAGAGCTTCAATACAAATGCTTAACGCATTACGAAAATTACGAATTCCACCCAATTGTGAACCAAATACAGGTTTTTTGTTCAGAAGACATGGGCGCGTTTTACTTAGATATTTTAAAAGACCGCTTGTACACCTGCGCACCCAATTCTAAAGCACGACGCAGTGCACAAACAACGCTTTACCACATTACACAGGCCTTAACACGACTCATTGCCCCCATCTTAAGCTTCACGGCAGAAGAAATTTATGAAACCCTTCAACTGCCACACCCAACGGTGTTTTGCGAAACTTTTTACCCATTGCCCGAACTCAAGCTTGCAAGCAACCATGCGCTTAAATGGCAAAGCCTATTGCAACTAAGGGCTCGCGTGGTACGTGAACTGGAAACCTTACGCACAGAAGGCACTATTGGCTCATCGTTGCAAGCCCAGGTGAATTTAACGCTAGAGCCCGCTTTATTTCACTTTGCCGAAAGCCTAAACGATGATTTACGTTTTTTACTCATCGTCTCAAAAGTCACTTTAACTGAAGGAACAAAGGAAATAATCCAAGTACAAAAAGCCACCGGAGACAAATGCGAGCGTTGCTGGCATGTACTAGAGGAAGTAGGCACGAATCCCAAACACCCCACAGTTTGCAACCGATGCCTCAACAACCTGGATGCCCTTGCAGAGGATAGGCAATATGTCTAACACGAAAAAAGCCGATTCAATCTCGACCCCAAGCCCCAACACGCCAACGCAAGAGCAAACAAAATCACTTACTCCGTGGTTTATGTTAACCCTTGCATGTATTTTTGGTGATCAAGTTACCAAATGGCTAATCACCCAGTACATCGACTTAGGCACGGGCGTTGCAATCACCCCATTTTTTAACCTCATTCATGTACTTAATCCCGGTGCCGCCTTTAGTTTTTTAGCCAACGCACCAGGTTGGCAACGCTACTTTTTATCGAGTGTGGCCATTGTGGCTTCGATGTATATTATTTTTTTAATGCGTAGTAGTCGTGGTAAAACAATCACCCTCACCGGATTAAGTTTAATTTTGGCGGGCGCACTTGGTAATTTAATCGACCGTTTACTATTTGGCGCCGTGGTTGATTTT
>DIYC01000084.1:6051-15117 GCA_002428895.1 Burkholderiales bacterium UBA6064
TATTATCAAACGTATCATTTCCCAGCGTTCAATCTTGCCGACTCTTGCATTACAGTAGGGGCTATTTTTGTAATATTCGACGAGTTATTTATATCGCGCCGACGAGCCGCACAACAGTGAGCCTACAGATGAGTTACTTCCTACCCCCTAAACTTCCCTCACTCAAAGGCAAACGGATTGATGTTGCAGTTTGCGGGGGAATTGCGGCCTACAAAACCTGCGAACTGGTGCGCCGACTCATTCAACAGGAGGCCTTAGTCAAAGTGGTCATGACTGAGTCAGCCTGCCGTTTTATTCAACCGCTAACGTTTCAAGCGCTTACAGGGCAACCTGTAGCCATCAGTCAGTGGCCTTCGGCCGACCATGCAAGCAGCATGCCGCACATTGAATTAGGCCGATGGGCAGAGCTTTTGTTAGTAGCCCCCTGCACCGCCAACACCCTGGCTAAAATCGCCCATGGTTTGGCAGGCAATCTGCTTGAAAATTTAATTTTAGCGCGGCAATGCCCTGTTGCGATTGCACCGGCCATGAATGTTGAAATGTGGCAAAACAGTGCCACACAACGTAACTTAGCGCAAATTAAAGCCGATGGCATCCACATTCTTGGACCAAACTACGGTGAGCAAGCCTGCGGAGAAATTGGCTTAGGCCGACAACTGGAAAGCGAAGAATTATTGCTTGAATTGGCAAAACTGTTTACACCGCAGGGCTGGGCAGGCCGACACATCCTACTAACGGCTGGCCCCACACTTGAAAATATTGATCCTGTACGCGCATTAACCAACTTATCGAGTGGCAAAATGGGCTACAACCTCGCCTTAACCGCTTGGCTGAGAGGCGCAGAGGTGTGCTTGGTCTCTGGGCCAACGGCACTCAATAAGCTCTACCAACTGCAAACCGTTCAAGTCAATACTGGCAAACAAATGCACGAACAGGTGTTTGGATATTTACAATCACACCCAGTTGCATTATTCTTAGGGGTTGCTGCTGTGGCTGATTATTGCATTAAAAATCCTAGCGCTCATAAACAAAAAAAGCAAAAAAATGGGTTTGCGCAGCTTCAATTTGAGCTTGAATTCAATCCCGATATTTTGGCTCAAGTGAGTCAATTTCGTGATCAAAAAAGCCCCCATTTAAAGGTTGTAGGCTTTGCTGCAGAAACAGAGAATCTTGAAACTTACGCTCAAAACAAACTCACGGATAAAAATAGTGACTTGATTGTGGCAAACCTTGTTCAAGATGCCATGGCAAACGACCACAATTGTGTCAAAATGTATCAACGCTTTAAAAATTCACCTGTGATTGCGCAGGGCTGTAAATTTTCAGTTGCACAACAAATCTTTGATTTGATAGAGACAAACTATGAAACTTCCAGTACAACTTAAAATTCTTGATCCAAGAATGGCAGACGAGCTTCCCACTTACGGCACTCAAGGCAGTGCTGGGCTTGATTTGCGTGCAGCCATTAGCCAACCTCTTACACTGCAGCCCAATTCGAATGCTGAACTTATTCCCACAGGGTTAGCGCTACATATCCAAAATCCAAATTATTGTGCCGTCATTTTACCTCGATCTGGACTAGGCCATCAAAAAGGACTAGTTTTGGGCAATTTAGTGGGTTTAATCGATTCCGATTATCAAGGGCCTTTAATGGTTTCGGCTTGGAATCGATCAAACCAAGCCCTGATCATTGAACCCATGCAACGACTTGCTCAACTTGTTTTTTTACCGATTGCACACGCAGAATTTGAACTAGTTAGCGAATTTTCTGAAAGCAAACGGGGCTCCAACGGATTTGGCAGTACCGGAACTTCTTAAGTAAAATTCCTTTTTAGCGACTAACCAATGGGAGTTAAATGAGTTTTTCAACTAAATTACCTGGAATTTCTGTTACTAACCGACTTAAAAATCATTTGCACTTTTTAAGTCAATTTGTTGCGCGCCTATTTCGAACACTATGGATTACGGCTTGTTTCATGCTTGCCATTGCCGCAGCATATAACTTAACTCAACTGTCCAACTTACATCAAGAAGTCACTGAACGTCGCCAACTCGAAAAAACCATGCAAGACTTAATGCTTCAAAGCGTCATCATGCGTTTTTTCTCGACACACAGCAATGGCGAATTAACGCAAAAAATGAGTCAATACGGCTATCAAAATCCAATCGAATTAATTAGTCAACTTCGCACTCGTTTACAAATGTCTTATTCCCTTGAGCCAGGGCTTGAAACACAAACCCAAATTACTCAATTACTTGACCTATTAACAATTCTTGAACAACACGTCTCTACGTTTGATCACACCTCTCAAACTGTCATTAACACCACAATTGATCAATGGTTTATGAGTCTAGGTACGCTAGGCTCTTACACAAGGCAAATTTCTTATACTCAAGAAGCCCGTGCAAGCAATTTACAACGTCGCAATTTATACCTTGCCATGGCTGTATTGGCGTATTCTCTTTTAATGGTCGGTTTTCACAGCTGGACTAAAGACAAGCAAAATAGACAATTTTTGCTAGAAATGGAAAGTCTACACAACGAAACAAGGCGCGACCCTTTAACTAATTTACTCAATCGTCGGGGCTGGAACTATCACACCAACAAAACTCTGAAAAAACTGGCTAAGTTTGGTCGAACACCTGTCGGAATTGCAATTTTAGACATCGATCACTTTAAATGTTATAACGATACCTTTGGTCACGATGCTGGCGACCAACGATTGGTGCAATTTGCAAACTTGCTAAAGGGCCACTTTAGGCCCTGCGACATGGTTGCCCGTATAGGTGGTGAAGAGTTTGCTGTATTTTTACCCAATTGTACGGTCGAAGATGCCAAGCGAATTATCGACAGAATTCGAAACGCTAAAGACTGCATTATTCCTTTTTCAGCAGGAATTGCTGGTCTTGAAGAATGCAGAAACTTGGATAAAGCCATGTCGGTTGCAGATCAAGCATTGTATTTTGCTAAAAGCAACGGCAGAAACCAATCACACATTGGCCAACCTAATTTTTGAAACCCAAGTTAGCCAACCTGATTCGTGAGTCTTTATGACACACAATCAGATTGACCTAAACACCCTACTTTTAGGTATCAAAATCATCGGTCAGTGTTGCCTCTGACTGGCCAACCCCACTGTCTTTAAGATCAGGAACATCGGGAAACTCAAGCACAACTTCTTCTTTATCGTGGTTGTCTTTATCCTTGGATTGAATAAGATCAACAGTGACTTTACCGCCTTGTACCAATTTGCCAAACAGTAATTCATCCGCCAAAGCCTTGCGAATCGTATCTTGAATGAGTCGTTGCATGGGTCTAGCACCCATCAACGGATCAAAGCCCTTTTTAGCGAGAAACTGGCGCAATTTTTCAGTAAACACCACTTCCACTTTCTTCTGATGAAGTTGCTCTTCTAGCTCCATTAGGAACTTATCAACCACACGCAAAATAATCGTTTCATCGAGAGATCTAAATGAAATAATGGAATCAAGCCGATTTCGAAACTCGGGCGTAAACATTCGTTTAATGTCTTGCATTTCGTCGCCTTGCGCCTTGGCATCGGTAAAACCAATTCCCCGTTTGGTTAAAGCTTCGGCACCCGCATTGGTGGTCATAATAACGATCACATTACGAAAATCTGCTTTACGACCATTGTTGTCTGTCAATGTGCCATTGTCCATCACTTGGAGCAAAATATTAAACACATCGGGATGAGCTTTTTCAATTTCGTCGAGCAACAAAACACAATGCGGTTTTTTAGTGACGGCTTCAGTGAGTAAACCCCCTTGATCAAACCCAACATATCCCGGTGGCGCACCAATTAAACGAGAAACCGCGTGCCGCTCCATGTATTCAGACATATCGAAACGCAACATTTCAATGCCTAAAATAAAGGCAAGTTGCTTAGCCACCTCTGTTTTTCCAACGCCTGTTGGACCTGAAAACAAAAACGAGCCAATCGGTTTATCGGGCTTACCCAAACCAGAACGAGACATCTTGATTGCATTGGCAAGTACCTCGATGGCGGGTTCTTGACCAAATACAACCGACTTTAAATCACGTTCAAGCGTGGCTAATTTATTGCGATCATCGGTACTCACCGATTGTGGAGGGATACGCGCAATTTTTGCAATAATGTCTTCAACATCCGCTTTAGTAATCGTTTTTCGTTGTTTACTCTTGGGCAGAATACGTTGCGCAGCACCCGCTTCATCAATGACATCAATCGCTTTATCGGGCAAATAACGATCATTAATAAAACGCTGCGAAAGCTCAGCGGCTGCAGAAATTGCAGCGGCACTGTATTTAACACCGTGGTGCTCTTCAAACCTGGACTTCAGACCCCGTAAAATTTCAACGGTTTGTTCCACTGTGGGTTCACTCACATCAACTTTTTGAAAACGACGGGAAAGAGCGTGGTCTTTTTCAAAAATACCTCGGTATTCTGTAAATGTAGTTGCTCCGATGCACCTAAGTTGACCTGACGAGAGCGCCGGTTTCAGTAAATTGGATGCATCTAGCGTACCACCCGAAGCCGAACCAGCACCAATCAGCGTATGAATTTCATCGATAAACAAAATGGCATCTTCATTGGCTTTAAGCTGCTTTAAGACAGCTTTTAAGCGCTGCTCAAAGTCACCTCGATATTTAGTACCCGCTAATAAAGCACCCATGTCTAATGAAAACACCTGTGCTTTTGCCAACACTTCAGGCACATCCCCTTTAACAACCCGCCAAGCCAAACCCTCAGCAATCGCAGTTTTTCCAACTCCTGCCTCACCAACAAGTAGTGGGTTATTTTTTCGACGCCGACATAAAATTTGTATGACTCGTTCAACCTCGGATTCTCGACCAATCAGTGGATCCACCTTACCTTCTTGCGCCAACACATTCAAATTTTGTGTGTATTGGTCAAGCGGGGTTTGTTTCTCGGTCGTTGTGGCGGCTTGCTGTGTTTCTGGCTCTTGATCTGGGTTCTCAGAAGTATTGTTCGCTTTAGGTTGTTTTTTAGGCGGAGACACTTGTGGTGTTTTTGTAATACCATGCGAAATAAAATTCACCACATCTAAGCGCGTAATGCCCTGTTGATGCAGGTAATACACAGCATGAGAATCTTTTTCACCAAAAATAGCAACCAGTACATTGGCACCCGTAACTTCTTTTTTACCACTTGAAGAACTTTGAACATGCATAATGGCACGTTGAATGACCCGTTGAAACCCAAGGGTGGGTTGGGTATCCACATCTTCCTCTGAATTAACCACGGGAGTATTGTCTTTAATAAACGTTTGCAGATTTTTTCTAACTTCTTCAATGTTGCACGAACAGCTTCGAAGTACTTCGGCTGCAGAAGGATTGTCGAGTAACGCCAACAACAAATGCTCGACAGTTATAAATTCATGTTTTTGTTGCCGTGCATCGACAAATGCCATATGCAAACTAACTTCTAATTCTTGTGCGATCATGCTTCCTCCATCACACACTGTAAAGGATGTAAGTGCTGCTTTGCAAACTGAGCAACCAATTCAACTTTTGTTAAGGCAATGTCTTTGGGATAAACCCCGCAAACACCCCGACCTTCACGGTGAACCTTCAACATAATTCGAGTCGCTTGCTCTCTATCTTTACCAAAAAACTTTTGCAAAACAATCACAACAAACTCCATCGGGGTGTAATCATCATTGAGCAAAAACACTTTGTACAGGGGTGGCGCAGTGGTTAATTGCTCCTGCTCTTCGAGTACAGGTGTCGGATTATTGTGCGAATTCATACTTTCATTGTAATCACTTCTTACCCTGATGCAATCACGAACAGAGCGGTTTATTAATCGTTACTTGAGTTTATCGTAAACCTATTTTAAATCGTTGCCCTCTTCGACACCAAACAGTAGCTTGGGCAATTCAGCAAACCGCTTAAATTAACAATTTTTAATCAATTGTTGAATCTATTGTAATCGTAAACCAAGGAGTGACCCGACCTAGTGCGCAAAATAAAAAAATGACCTAACTCCTTTAGGTGACTAGATTAAATAAAAAAAGTTCCAAAATTTTACAAATAATTTCACAAAATGTCTTAAATGTATTCTTGACCATTTACTTAACAAGTCAAACAATGAAGGAGCTTAAGTATTTAACGCCCATTTGGGGGCTTTCATCATCACTTGGGCCATGAGGTAACAAAGGAGAATTTTTAAGATGGCAACTGGAACAGTAAAATGGTTTAACGATGCAAAAGGCTTTGGTTTTATTACCCCTGATGATGGTCAGGAAGAGTTATTTGCACATTTTTCAGCGATTATGGCTTCTGGCTTTAGATCCTTGAAAGAAGGTCAAAAGGTAACCTTCGAAGTCGTTGAAGGACCGAAAGGCAAATTAGCGAAAAATATCGCAACCCTAGACGAAACAAGTCAAGTTTAGTTGTCGTAATTTGGCTCACTCGTTTAAGCGAGTGAGCCTTTTAAGCACTACTGCATGCAACGAATCATCACTTGACCAAAACCAGAACAGCTCACTTGCTCAGACCCTGGCAGATCACGCGCAAAATCGTAAGTCACTTTCTTAGACTCGATGGCTTTACTCATCGCATGAATAATTAAATCAGCAGCTTCTGTCCACCCCATGTGGCGTAACATCATTTCCGCTGACAAAATTTCTGAACCTGGGTTTACCATGTCTTTGCCTGCATATTTAGGCGCAGTACCGTGTGTGGCTTCGAATAATCCAATTGAATCGGACAAATTAGCACCTGGTGCAATACCAATGCCACCTACCTGCGCTGCCAACGCATCGGAGATATAATCACCATTCAAATTCATGGTAGCAATCACGCTGTATTCTTCAGGGCGTAGCAAAATTTGCTGCAAAAAGGCATCGGCAATATTGTCTTTAATCACAATGTCACCATGTGCAGCCTTAATCACCATCCAAGGCCCACCGTCGAGCAACTGTGCACCAAATTCATTTTTTGCCAATGCGTAACCCCAAGCGGCAAAAGCACCTTCGGTGAACTTCATGATATTGCCTTTATGCACAATAGTCACCGAAGGTTTTTTATTATCGATTGCGTATTGAATCGCCTTTCTCATCAATCGCTCAGTACCTTCTTTAGAAACAGGCTTAATGCCAATACCCGAAGTGTTTGGAAAACGAATTTTGCTCACTTTAAATTCTTGCTGTAAAAATTGAATCAGCTTTTTCGCTTTTTCACTTTCAGCTTCAAACTCAATACCTGCATAAATATCCTCGCTGTTTTCTCTGAAAATAACCATGTCTGTTTTTTCAGGTTCTTTAACGGGACTGGGCACACCCGAGAAATAACGAACAGGTCGCAAACACACATACAAATCAAGTTGCTGCCGAAGAGCCACATTAATTGAACGAATGCCACCACCAACGGGCGTGGTTAAAGGGCCTTTAATCGATACAACATATTCTTTTAAGGCATGCAACGTTTCATCGGGTAGCCAAACATCGGGGCCATACACTCGCGTTGATTTTTCACCGGCAAAAATTTCCATCCAACTGATTGCCCGCTTGCCCGCATACGCTTTTTTAACCGCAGCATCGACCACTTGAATCATGACAGGGGTAATATCAACGCCAATACCATCACCTTCAATAAATGGGATGATAGGCTGATTAGGCACGTTCAGCGACCCATCTTGATTGACAGTAATTTTTTTGCCAACTTCTGGGATTTTGATGTGTTGATACATACGTTCTCCGATGATGAAATGTTGTTAGAATGTTATCGTTTCAGTGTATCCGCAGATTGCTTAAACCACAATCGTTCACGCTCAAAAGAAAAATCGTTATGGCAAATTTGCTATAGTGATCTCGAATCCGAAGAAAACACAAATGTCCTGTTGCTGAGATATTTACTGTACAGGTGACTTAATCAAAATAAAGTGAACTGGCTATAGGTTAAATTTTTCTTAAAAAGAATGGAACTTTTATAATTGAATAGCCACTAAGTCAGGTTAATCACCCCCAGTTACCCTACTTATTTAGTGATGAGGTTTCTATGAGCCCCCCACCCGTTCAAGCACGGCAACAAGAAGTCTCACAAAGTGATCCATCTGACCTGTCGTCAGTCGATTTAGCTGTTCAAGGGGCAATGAGTCATGCCACTTCGGTTGGGGCGCAAACCCAGTTTGTTCATGAAATTGATGAAGGTAAGCTGTATAACGCTAATCAGCCTGCGTCCTTGCCAAATAGGTTAGCTGAAAACTTGGGTCAGCATTTTGAACAGTGTATTACGCATAATTTGCCGCTGATCTCGTTTCACTCGCCACGTGGTTATCGTAAATGTCTTGATTTAATCAATGCCACAAACACAGTGAAGAGCGCACCACAAGTGCCCACTGCGCTTCAACAATTAATGTCACATGGTTTTGATAAACCGTTGAACATTAGAACAAGCAACGGTGAAACTCTTGAACTGCTTTTGAAAAAAGAGGATGTTAAATACAACGATAAAAATGATGTTCCGTACTTTACTGCAAGCGTGAAGGTTATGAAAAATGGTAACGAAAGTACGCTTGAAATTCTTGAAATGGCACCACAATTTGATGGCAAGGCACTCAGAGAAAATGATCTGCAAACCTGTTATGAATTGGCTAAAGATTTTAGTATTGAGAAACTCCCTGGGCAATTTAGGTCACTAGGTGATTTAGATGCAACTCTTGGGCAATTTACTTCCGCAAAAGGGGTAGGCCGTTCTGCTGCGATGCTAATACTCAGTAAGTTTGATGAAACACTTCAAAGCACACAACCCTTAAGTTGGCCAAAAAACTTCAATGACGCAACTGAGTTAATTGCTGACATTGTTGAGCAGCTACAAACGAAAACCGGCAACGCCCAATTTGGTTACTTATGTAATCACGATATGAAACAGAGTTTAGCCAACATCTGCTTGCGCAGGACTGAAACGAAATTAGATTTGGTCAATCGGTTAGCCCAAGCGCGTGCATCACAACCTGCTGTTTCTCCAACGATTAAAAGTACTCCAGTTGCAGCCGTTCTAAGCGCTGCAAAGCAACCGAAGCCGCAACCAGCTGTTGTACC
>DIYC01000084.1:15329-16700 GCA_002428895.1 Burkholderiales bacterium UBA6064
CGAACCAGCTGTTGTACCGCAAGTTATTAGCCAACGGGCTGTTAACACTCAACAGATTGCAACAGTAAACAGAGCACAGCCAAAATTTGTTGCCCCTGAAATTAAACTTTATCTTGGCAGTATTCTTGATTTAAAAGTAGATGTAATTGTGAATGCGGCAAATAGTGAACTCAAACTAGGTGGGGGTATTTGTGGCGCAATTTACAACAAGGCAGGTCAAAAATTACACGAAGCAACTCAAAATGCCCACCCTAACGGCTGCACGGTTGGTGACGCAAAAATTGTTATGGGTAAATTTGGAGACTTAAATACCAAGGCGGTTATTCATGCCGTTGGCCCCGATTGTAGACTTGCTGAACAAAAACAGCAAAAGGAGGCGCTGTTAAGGTATGCTTACATCAAATCTATTCAATTGGCTGAAGCGCAGAAATTAAAAAGCATTTCATTTCCAGCATTGTCAACAGGTATTTATGGTTACAACCTGAACGAAGCGACACCAGTTGCTGTAAAGGCGGTAAAAGATGCCTTAAAAGATTGTAAACACTTAAAGACTGTTGTATTCGGTTGTTTCAATGAAAATGAAGAGATTGCCTATCAGATGGCGTTGAGCAGTTCTCAAAGCATGCAGCAAACCAATCATTTTGTCACCCCTCAAGTTACTTCGAGTAAAAATAGCCCCCAGCACACTCAAGGGCAGTTAACTTTCTTAAACCCAAGTATGAATAGTTTGGCCACGATTGAAAATGGTCAACTTGTTAGTCGAACGATTTTGCTTAAAACCAGAAATTCTAACGATGTTAAAATACCCATTAATTTGCTTGACGTGAATATTGAAAATGCCTTGAAAACGCAAATAATTGGATTTAAAGAGGCTATGGAAAAGATGACACCCGAGCAAAAGTTGCAATTGTCTTATGAAATTTTTTCGGGTGTTTACGCGGGTGACACATTAGGTAGTGCGTCTGAATCGATTAGCCCAACCAAGCTTATTCCCAAGTTCAAAAACGGTGTTGAAGAAGACTCCAGAATAGAAACCATAAAAAAAAGAATTACTCCTGATGTATCATTTGTTCAGGCGCTGTGCCTTCACCCACTTAAACGGGACTTCCATACAACCGATGACACCCAGCAATTTGCCTTAGGTCTCGACCAGTTATTAGATGACCCTGATTTGCAAGTCGATGGCGAACAGCTTTCTAACCGATTTGCAACCCCTGGGTTTATTAAACCTGTGTATGACACTAGCACAAACCAATGGGGAAAAGCTGAAGTAATAAATGATTGCCATATTATAGGAAGTGCAAACAGTATTGCAACATTACGTTTTTATAAAGAAAAGCAAGGCTGGGAAAGTAGAACTCTTTTAAATTA
>DIYC01000084.1:16903-17585 GCA_002428895.1 Burkholderiales bacterium UBA6064
TAGAACTCTTTTAAATTTAAAAAGAGAACATGGCAAGCTTATTGAAACTGAAAATGTGAGTATGGCAGCAGGAAATGGCGGGTTAATGCGAATCGCTTATACGATGATTGGTGCGATTGCTGACCCAGAACACAATTTACAAAAGCTTTTTGAAAACGTCTTGGTTTCTGGGCAAGTGACACATCCTGATTGTTTTGCGCACACCACCAATGTGGCTTTCGTTAAACTTTTAGGTGATTGTATTGTTCAGCGCAATAAGGACAAGAACATAAGCGAGCTTAAAGGTACTAATTTTTTCATTAATTCAATGTTACCGGTGATGAAAAGTGTCGAACAACCTGACAGGTTGTATGGCCTCGAAAAAATGATTTGCACTCCTGCTCAAAAAAGACGTTTAGGTGATGGTTACTATCAAAGCCAAGGCCAATTTCTTAATCATGTCAATTCCGACGAAGCAACAATTTGGCGAACCCCTAGGCTTCCTCATCAGTTTCTTGATGCCGAAGAGTTTCAAAACTCTAAAAAACGAAGTGAACAAGCTATTTACCAAGGCTCTGTCGCTCATGCGTTGAAGGAAACTAAAGATTGGCCTAAGTTAGATGTTAATAAGGATGAAGACTGCCAGAAGGTTGCTGATTTTTTGTCGCGCTGGAATACCCGAAGCTATTTGGGTGCAACACTC
>DIYC01000084.1:17800-17993 GCA_002428895.1 Burkholderiales bacterium UBA6064
CTGGGTGCAACACTACCAACAATTGTTTTTTTACTTGAAAAGTTTGGTTACGACAACCCACTTGATGCGTTAAAACTAACTGCTTTGGTCACGCAAGACAACGACACTTGTGCTGCTATTGTGGGTGCTGTGCTGGGTGCCCTGCATGGTGGAGTTGAAGTACAAGACGATGGCAATGTGAAGTGGGGTCATC
>DIYC01000084.1:18188-21563 GCA_002428895.1 Burkholderiales bacterium UBA6064
TGTGAAGTGGGGTCATCAAACTTTGTTTGGTGCAAAAAAACCAGATGGAACCCTTGATGGTAAGAGTACATACATTGACGGAACAAGCACAAGTGGCAGATACCGAGCATCTGATCTGAAGAAAAAAATGGAGCTGGTCATTAACCCGTGATTTTGAGCAGTTGTTGAATAGATTGGTAGTCAAGTAGAATTTGAAAAAATGGAAGTAACAGAAGTATTAGAACGTAGTTTTGGCCTCAGGCTTAACTGGGGTACAAGCCCTACCAATGTAAATCAGGTTAAAAATTCAGCACAAGAAAATTGTGTCAAGTTGTATCAGGGTTTATATGACGCAATTGCCAAAAAGCATAATGGGCAAAGGCTTGATGGGCAGCTACATAGTGGGCAAATTCGCAGCATTGAAGCAGTTGTTAATCAAGCAAAAAATACTTGCCACAATGCTTCTTCTACCAGGTCTCAGTTAGAGCAGTTGCAAAACATCGTTGGCCAATATGTAAAGCTTCTTCAAGCCAAAGAACAGGGTTTGGCCTTTGGTCTTAAAAAAAGTGAAATGATGCAAGGGCAGGCTAACCACGGCATGCGCCACACACTGATTACATTACACGGGCAGCTTTATGAAAATTTGACTTGGGTGAATGAAAGTGAAAAGCAGCACATCAAATCACAACTTGGTTTGTTTGGTGACCTTAAAATAAACACAGAAAGGTCAGAAACACGACATATATTGGGTCAACGAGAAAAGCAAGATAAGGTAAATCTTGGTCAAGGTGGGTTTGGTCGCGCGGGCTTTGCGCGTTCAGTTGATACAAATGAAATTTTGGTTTTAAAAAAAGCACATCCTGAAACTAACACAACAATGGGCAATGTGAGTTTGCCCGAATACATTAAACCCCTTCAGGCAGTAAATGATGGTAGCTTAACGCGGTTAGCCAAAGTGCATGACACGTATGTGGCCGTCACTACAAGTCATGCTGACTCTTTACAACGCGTCAAACAAAATCAACTTGGTACAGCATACACCTATACCGAATTGGGCTTGAATGATTTAGATACTTTTTTTCATGGTCTTTTTTTGATACGGCTGGCCTTGCAGCCCGCGATTGTTTCGCATTGGTCAGATCAAATTTACAATACCCTGGTTGATCGCTTAACAACAGATACCTTTACACAAACCGAAATTAATCAGATGGGTTTAGGAGAAGCAAAAAAAAGAATCAAAAAACAACTACTCAAACACCCTTTGGCCAATACCGAAAAGCTAAGGCGATACACCAACACAATGGCATTGAATATGCTAAAAGCGGTCAATGACCTGCATCAAGCAGGTTATGGACATAACGACATCAAACCGAAAAATTTCATTTTAGGGCAAACACAAAAAGGCCAATACCTAAACCTGCAGCCTAAATTAATCGACTTTGACACCACCCAATTGATTGAACAAACTATTGGTCAACACAAAGGGGTATTTACACCGCAATATGCAGCTCCACAAATTGTTTCTCGTTATGCCAATAATCACCCAGTGTTAAACGATTCCTACGCATTAGGGGTTTGTTTAAGAAAATTGGCTGGTGATTCAGAGGTTGCAATTACAGAACGTATGTTAAATGTTCACGACTTCAAATTTACTGGGCGCTACAACACAATAAAACCAGTACAAAATAGGCGTGATGTTGAAGCACATATGGCTTTTATGCCAGAACTTTGTGGCTTAGAAGACCTGTCTGACCTGCTTTGCCACCCAGATGCAGGCAAGCGAATTACCGCAAAACAAGCAATCGACAACCCCTTGTTCAAAGTGCGCGGTAATTTAATGCGAAGCCAAGAGTTTAACGAGGTTACTGTAAAAGTTTTGTCATTAGTGAAACATCTTGACCTTGAGAATTACGAGCAATTAACAAATCCAGACCTTGACTCTGCAGAGCAAACCGCACAATGCGAAGCGCTTTACAAGCCGCAGCAAAATGCCATGCGTTTGCATATTGAAAGTAAGGCAATCAGTCATTACGGAGTTGACCGATACAACGCGCTTAAAAGTACTGTGAATCAGATGATTACTGAAGGTAATGACGCCGCCAAAAAAAGAAGGTTTGCAAGATACGCTGATTTTTCGAATTGGTTAAAAAACAAGAACCAACGACAGGCCGACTATTTGTATGTGGGTATGTTGTCTAAGTGAATAAGAACAGACTTTCTAAGAGGTAATTAATATGTGGTGGAATTGCTTTTCGATAAACCGTTCGCAAAATGTTGCTAATTCAAACCTAAGTGCACCGCCGTTAAGACTACCGTATGAAGGCATTCAGCTTTTCTCTGTTTCAACCGAAAATGACATTCTTGAAAGGCTTAAGTCAAACATTGTCCCTAGTGGGTCTGATCAAATAAAGAGTGCGATATTTTCTGAAATTAAAGAACTGCTCACTAAAAATGCACCGCAATTCAATGATCAAAGGTCAATCAATGACGTTCTGAAGTTTACTGAGAGTTTGGCGAGCAGGGTTTCAGAGGCTTATGGAAAAAAAATAACAGGTCTTCGTTTTGATTTACGAAAAATGGTTTTGTCCGATGCGTTTAACCGTTCCATGAATAAACGATCTTTTTGTAACGCTTTACTTGCGACTGAAAACTTCTCAGGAAAAAATTCAATTTGCCGTGAAATGGCGCTTGTTTTATTTGATGAACAAAAAGCTAAATTTTCAGCTGTAGATTTCAAGGGAAAAACAAAACAAAGCTTCGCGTTACGAAATCTTGATGTCCTCAGAAGCTTATTGCAACTTTCAAACACTATTACCAAGCAGGAGCTGCAAACATTGAGGCATGCTTACCCAGACAATAAGCTAATACAAAAGGCTAATCATCATGACCTCCTCCGAAAGGAATTAATTGAACAATTACTCGTAAACTATCCGGCAACGGGTAAGCGAGCCCATCGAACCCACCCCGCCGCGCAAGTACTACACGATTTAATTGGTGCCTCTTGTCATCCGGTTAAGCAAGATAACATTGATCAATTAATTAATAAAAACATACCGGTAAGTATACCGAACATTAATCACACCCTCATGTTGGCTATTTTTGATCATTATGCTAAAGGCAACTTGAAAGATTTTTTGATTCACATGGCTTCTACGCCTAACCCTTGTTATGAAGGTATTGTGGAGAATTTTCAGGATTACCAAACACCGGATGAAAGAAATCGCTTAACAACACCGCCTTGCCCCAAATGGGAACCTGGTTTAACCACTCAAGAGAACCTTGCAGTTCGCATGGAATATGTTGAACGCTCTGAACTCATTAATTTTATTCAATTTAAAGGCTTGAAGCTGACTAATAATGATCAAAAAAAGATTTTCGAAATCACAACATCTGAAT
>DIYC01000084.1:21763-22299 GCA_002428895.1 Burkholderiales bacterium UBA6064
TAACATCTGAAGCATTTGGTAAACACCTTGTAAATCGAAAAGATGAATTAATTCGAAAATTAATGCAAAAGAGTTCAACCGTTGAAAAGTCCGAAGTCGAACAATGGCTAGTGGCTTATTTAAAAGAAGAGTTTAATGCATGAATCACGCAAAAAACAGATATGGGTTGCCGTTAGAAAGAGTTATTGATACACAAGCACAAGTCGAGTTGCCCACGCCAGATAACTGGAAAAAGGGGAATTTTGAGCGTGCTGTTAATCAATCAGGTTTATACGGCCATCGTTTCAGAGTTGACCCAGCAACCAAGGTTCATAGCTTCGCAGATGTTGTGAGGAATATTGCAAATGAGAGTGGCAAATCTGTTCAAAATAAAGTAGCAACCCTTCCAAGATGCGCTACTTTTATCGGCCCAAGCGCCTGCAGGCTTTATGGTCACAATTCATGGAAATTTTCGGCGGGTTTTTTGTTCTCGCCAAGCACTCACACAAGCCTGGCATACAAAGGTGATCTTTACTGTAACCGCCCATTCCATCCCG
>DIYC01000074.1 GCA_002428895.1 Burkholderiales bacterium UBA6064
TTATTTAATATGTTAAAAATGGTTAGCTGTTGGCTTTTGGGCATACCCGGTAAAGACAAGCGATGGCTGAACTTTATCTGTTCTGAAGCTGCCTTTGTAACGGGATGCGCTTGAGCAGAAGTTGGGGCGTTTGGGGTACCATTTTGTGCGGCTACTTCTTGTGAAGTATAAATTCTATTTAGCTGTTGAGTCAGCGTATGCTGTTGTGGTAAAAAAATTGAGAAATGTTGGCGATGTAGCCATAAAATAGGTAACATTGAAAAATGTTGAATCAAATAAGTGACTTGTTTAATAGGAACAATGCCATTCTCTGGTTTTAGTTGATGAAACAAACGTGTGTAGGTTTCAGGCTCTTCGCGTTGACCACTGAACGTAACACTTACGCCTTGTTGATCGCTCACTTCAAACACCAAACAGGGTTTATTCATCACTCGGTGAGCCGCTACGATGACATCGCTGCTGCCCAGCGAACCGCGCATTTTTGCAAGCGCCAATATTTCTTTTTCAAGTGTTGAACCGGGGTATTCGCGTGCCCCCGCAGCAACGGCTAAAAAAATTTCGTTGAGCACCTGTTCAACCGAAGTGCTAAGGAGAGGTTGTGATGTGCCCTCAGTATTTTCTGGCATAAAATTTCGAGCAGGTACAGAGGCAAATAATGCGGCTGGCTTTTCTGCGCCAGTTGGTCTTAAACCATGCAACGCCCAATGGGGATCATCCTGAAATGCCTTGTGTGCAACGCTAAGCAACGTTTCATAGTCCGGTTTATCAAATGAGTACCCAACTTGTTTAATTTGATTGATTAGTTCTTCGGGTTGATTAAATTGAAACAACAATGACAACCCTAAACCACGTGCCCAGCACAAATTGTCACGTAAAAAGCGACCCTGAGTGGCCTCAATTTCATAGGGCAGCTCAGTATAAGACAAATATTGATATTGATGTTGGCTTCCAATTTCATGTTTTAACTGCTCGACATAGGCTGATGAATCGGTATGCTGAGGTATTAACATGGCACTAAATTCGAGAACACCTTGTGCGCTGTTTGGCCGAACCCAGCGCGACACTTCCAACACGTCGAGTAACCCCAAATGTGGGCTAGTCATTTGTTGGCTGGTTACTTGTTGTCGCCAGTGATCTTGTTCTTGTTTACGTAAAGCGGTTGCCTCACGTTGTTTGGCCACATTGTCTTGTTGTTTGCGTTTAGCCAAATCGTGGGCTTGTATTGTTTGATGCACATGGTCAACAACTTGTTGTTCTAAGTGGATAATTGTAGGTGAAATAGGTTGGTGAGATAGATGCGACCAAGCTTGATAAAGTACCATGGGGATAACGTTTTCAATTGGGCCGGTGACCGGTGCTTTATTGTTTAAATGCTGACTGGTTACATGCAGCATCCAGGGTAATACTTGGGACAGTGAAGATTCTTCGAGGGTACCCTGAATTTTTTCAATTCTAAATACAGGGTCATTCATACTTTGATGCGTTGCGGTTACACGGCTGACTGTTGGGAAAAGCGTGGGTAAAACTTGGTTTGCGCGAATAAAGTCTTCGTGCAACACTGAATAGCGAAGGCCTTGTTTAAATTCACTGTCTTTAAACAGTAACATCGTCAAACAGGTACCAAAAAAAGATGCTTTTTCAGGTTCTTGTTGCGCCAATTTAAGACGGTTTTCTGGGCTTAATTCATGTTCAGGGTTTGAATGTGCTGTATTGGTGTTGGCTTGGATGCCAACATGCGCAGCAAACCATTGGCTTAATTGAATGCGTGCAGTCAATGATAGGTCGGGTTTTCCCGATTGGCTTGTTACCCAAGGTGATTCAGACTGATCGTGATGCTGCAATACTTGAAGTACGAATTGATGCAGTAGGCCTAAATGGGTGCGAAAGTCATCAAATTCTTCAATCGGATGTTGTGATTGAACGAGATGATAGCCCGGCTTTCTGTACCCACGAAGTTCTTCACTCATTTCAAGTTTTTCTTGGTCTAACGTAATTTGTTCGCCAAAGTTACCTGTAACGATAAAATCGATGAAGCTGACTACACTTGCTAAATTAGGAGAATGATTCCAAATCAGTTTGTAAAACTCGGGTACAGGTTCAAATTCGTCGCAGTTGCTGCATGTAAACAAGGTATTGAAGTAGTCGCTTACCTGCGTCGGCAAGCGGTATTCAGAAAGAGTGGAGTCATGGGGTTGCGGGCCATGAGAGCCGACTGCAACAAGGGGGTTGCGTTGATCGTAAGGTGAAGTGACTGGCATTGTTAAAACTTATTTTTTAACTAAAGGTTAAAATTCTCGGGGTAATGGCCATTGACACGTTCAAAAATTTGTGTGCGAATATTCATTAAAAATGATTTCGTCGCTTGGCCAATAATGTCTGCTTTTGTTGAGTGGTATTGTGCTTTGTATAAATCACACATTTCTAAAATAGTCTGTTCATCTAGGTTTTGCTCACTCCTGACTGTTTGATCACGTTCAACCGATTGTTCTAACAACTGATCAATTTCATCGCGCACTAAAAAATGTTCGCGAAATACCTTGACCCAAGGCTCCCAGGTAGACAGATAGTCAAATAAACGTTCTCCATCGTTTTCAACAAGGTCGGCCTGTACAAGTTCAAGCACTTTATTCAAATCTTGACCTGCTTTTAAAACGGAATAGGCACCGAATTCTGGCTTAGGTTGTTTAATCGGCAACCCCAAGACATCTTGCAATTGGTGTTCAACAAACAGTAGGGTTTCAACCGATTCAGCCCGAGAAAATGCACGATTTGCCCATTCGGGTGCCAAATGACGTACCACGGGTAAACTGGAGTATTGGGTCAATATGTCAGTGACTACGGCTCTTAACCTGGCTTGCTTGTAAAAACCAACGCCCAAATTAAATATAGCGGCTAAATTTTGCCGACCCTCTGTAGCCATGAGTGCATCAACACATGCATTTTCGAAGAGTTGGTTAATAAAGTAGGCGGTTCTGTCTTGGCAGTGAATGGCTGCTTCATTGGATAACATTTCAACTTGCTCTCGAAAGTGTTCTGAGTGCGTGACGCGTAATCGATTTGCGATAAAACGGAGTTTGTTTTCATAATCATCCACTTGGTGTTGTGGTGGTGGGTTGCGATCAAAATTACGATTACGCCCAAATAATACCTCACGCGTGCATACTTGCTGAAATTGAGGGGGAAGGGTACCTTGTTGGTCAAGCGCTAAGGCATTAAACAAATCGAATCCATGTAAGGCATCTGTTTCCGGGTGTGAAGGTAAATAATCGTTTACATTAAATTGTGTGCCTACATGAGGAATCATTAATAAGTCTTGGTTTGTTTCATTTGCATTTAAGCGCAAATCAATCAGCATTAAGTCGTCGCCCAAAGCCGATGAATTGCTGGTATTTGGTACGTGAGCGGACTGCTGATTTCTTAGGCTTTGTTGCATCGGTTGGCTTATTTGCGGTGCTCGAATGCCGCGCCGTGGCGCTGTCTCGTGCTGAGACTGTGCGGTTGTTTGATTGACATTCGATGAGTTGCGAAAATGATTAATTCCGTTATTCATGGGTTATATGGACTCCATTGGGTCTTGTTGAAGTGTTGATCAGAATGTCTGAGTATCGGTCATTCAGTTCTAGGCTTAAGACGAATTTAGTCCTGTTGAGCACTTGCTGATAAATTGTTTTAGCATCCTTGGTGAGCGAAACTGTTTTTTCGCCTTGAATCCAAGACAAGTTAAGTGCCTGATTAAGTTGATTAAAGGTATCGTCTAGGGCTGTGTGTTTGTCGAGAGTGAATTTTTCAGTAGCTGAGTGATTGTTCAAAACTTGGTTGACTAAGTTTAAATACAACAAATCTTCAGAAACAAAGGGTTCGTATGTTTTAAAAGATTTGACACAACTTAGACACAAGTTAGGAATAATTGATTGAGAGATAAAGTCAATAAGTTCTTGTTGTGTTTGCCGCTTGAATGTATTGATAATCTCGTTTTTCCAGTTTTGAAATTGATCAGCCGGTATTTGTTCGCTATGCGCTAAAACTTGTTTGAAAGCATCGTGATAATCAATAAAATTCTGTATCAGATGACGTTGATCTTGATTCGGATTAATTTGCGCAAACATTTGTTTGAGTAAGTTAAGTGCATTTTTTACTTGCTCATCCGTAACAGGTAACCGAGAGGGCAATACAATCGGTTCATCTTCCCCCCCCATAACGATCCACTCTGGGTCTTCATCGGTAGATTCGCCGCCGATGTCAAACTTTTCTGTGTCTAGTTGTGCGCTCAAAGTTGAGAGGTTGTCAGTTAAATCTTCACAGTGAATTGGTTGCGCCGTGTGAGTTGCTTGGGTTTGCTTGGCCTGCTCTGTTTTATAACGAATCAACAATTCTGTACAAGCCTCTTTGATCGCTTGTTCTTGGTTAGCATGAGGAATTAGGCCATGTTGACCGCTTGCGCAGCGCATGGTGCTGATCAATTCTTCTACTGTTTTATCGACATTTAAATTTTCATCAATCGGATTGGAGTGAATCAACTCATTAAATTGATCAACAATCAGTAAGCTAGCTGACCTGCATATGCCGTTGGCTGAGGAAAACTGACCTTTAAAAGCCTGGCCGTTTTCTCGTAACAAATGGGTTTGCTCTGCACATTTCACCAAATCATCAGCTGACAATGCATAACCATCAAAAGGCGGTGCCATTTCAACAAAACGAATCATCTTAACCTGTTCAGATGGATTTTCTGGATTTAAAAGAAGTTGCCCTTTTATGTGCTTTACTGGGCTGGTTGCGCTCTGTCCACCATCTTCAAAAACTAAGCTTTCAAATTTCAAGGTGTATTTTTTTTCATCAATAGTAATTTGTAGGTCTTGACTGCTTGCTTGAGCCTGTAAACAGTATTGCAAAAGGCTTGGCCTTTGAGGGTCTTGATCGGGCGCGGGTATCGTTTGATCACACAGACTGCGACACTTTTGATAACCCCTTGGCGAATGAAACGACACCATGGGTTTGTTGCCCTCTAAACAATCTTTCAGTCTTTCAGCAATCTGCGTTTTGATTTCATCGCTAATTTGTGTTGTGGGTTGACTCTCCGCGTGTGGATGGGCAAAGAGTGACCGTTGCGTATCAATGTAAGGATTAGGCGCGCTAGCGGAATGTGTGCTACGAAAATTTACTGCATGGGTAGCCAAAACAGGCGCACGGTTTGCAATTTTTGGGGGCATCGTAATAAAAAAATAATAAAAAAAGCGAATAAAAAATATCTAGCTGATTTTAAATATGCATTTAAAAACAAAACACCACAAAGCTAGAACGCGGTTATCAATAATATTTGGTACGACCCT
>DIYC01000095.1:0-274 GCA_002428895.1 Burkholderiales bacterium UBA6064
AATTTGGTGAAATTCCATTTGATTGTTTCAGTGCCAAACACACCTTTCACTTCGGATGAAAGAAATGTAAACAACGGATGAGCCGATTCGCCCTTCACATTCAGTTTTTCAGTCATTAAAAAAGAGACACCGTAATTTAAATCACAAAATTCAACAATTTGCTCGGCAGAACCTGGTTCTTGACTACCAAACTGATTACAAGGACTCGCGATGACTACCAGACCCTGGTGCGCATAAGCCTCATGAAGTTCTTGCAGACCTTCATATTGCGGGG
>DIYC01000095.1:425-7945 GCA_002428895.1 Burkholderiales bacterium UBA6064
AAGCCCAGAACCTTAAGACCTTTGCTCGCGTAGTCTTTATGCAACTGCTCCAGGCCCGCGTATTGCCCGGTAAAACCACATTGACTGGCTGAGTTAGTGATTAAAAGCACCTTGCCCCGAAACTGTGAAAAGTCAATGGGCTCGCCAGTTAAACTTTGAACTTTAAATTGATAAATGCTATTTGCCATTTGAATACCCCATCACGAACCGCATCATACTCTGAGGGCCCACGGAAAACCAGCCACAGATGTATTTTACATACAACAAAAAATGCACAAACGATGAAAAGCGAACAGCAACCACTGACTCATAGCACTAAAGAAGTAACAATGAATTTCGAAATGGTATCATTTTTTTATCACAATCCATTCCTTCTCAACAACAAACATCCATCCTGCAGAACGTACAATATCCGCTAAAATCAACAAAAACTCAAACAAGTCAAATTTATGTCCCTCCAATCACAATTTGAACAAGTTCAACAGCGTATTGCACAGGCATGCCTTCAAGCCCATCGAAAACCCTCAGAAGTTAGCTTAATTGCAGTGAGCAAAACTTTCCCACTTGCGCTTATTTTAGAGGCTATGGGATATGGTCAGCACCATTTTGGTGAAAATTACGTTCAAGAAGCTGAAACTAAAATTCTTCAATTCAAACAATTAAATAGCCTCTCGCAGCCCATTCGCTGGCATTTTATTGGGCCATTACAAAGCAATAAAACCAAACCAGTCGCCGAGTATTTTGACTGGGTTCACAGCATCGATCGGCTTAAAATTGCACAACGCTTGTCTGCACATTGCGCCGAGATCCATAAAACCTTAAATATTTTGGTTCAAGTCAATACTTCAAACGAAAGTACTAAATCAGGAGTCACACCCGAACAAGTATTACCCTTGTGCCTACAATTGCAGCAGCTACCTAATATCAAACTATGCGGCTTAATGACAATTACTTCGAACACAAATGACAGCAAACTACTGGAAACAGAATTTGCGTTGTGCCACAGTTTACTGCAACAACTCAAAACCTCTGGAATACACACAGCCACTGAATTGTCGATGGGTATGTCAGCCGATCTGGAACTGGCCATTAAACACGGCGCCACCATGGTTCGAATAGGCAGCGCGCTTTTTGGTCAACGTAACACACAGCACTAGTTCAATTTTATTAATTTGGTATACACTGCCGATTTAATCAAATAATCAACGATACATGCGCAACACCTTATTTATTGGAGGTGGCAACATGGCACAAGCCATGATTGGCGGTTTACTGGCCAAAAAAACGCCTCCCCACCACATTCAAGTTATCGACTTAGCACCTCAAGCGCAAATTGCTTTATCCAAGCTGGGTGTTGACTGCTCCACCCAGTGGCCGAGTCACTTTGAACCAAGCCAAGTTGTCCTCGCCGTAAAACCCCAACATGTTGAACAGGTCATCAGTACCTACCAAACTAAGTTGCAGCCACTGTGTCTAATTTCACTGGCAGCAGGCATTACCACCACACAACTTACCGACTGGGTCGGCTCACCAACAGCACGTATTGTTAGAAGCATGCCCAACACACCCGCTTTAGTAGGCCAAGGTTTAACAGGTCTTTTTTTTAATTCACACTGTACGGCCGATGATCAACAGGCAGCGCAACTTCTATTTAACGCCTGTGGAAACATTCAAATTGTGCAGCACGAATCTTCGATCAACGGCATGACTGCGATTTCTGGTAGTGGCCCTGGTTATGTATTTTATTTTATGGAACATTTAGAAAAAGCAGCTCTTGAGTTTGGTTTTTCAGCAGATCAAGCACGTCAGTTGGTCAGCCAAACTTTTTTAGGAGCAGCCGCTTTAGCATCGAATAGCCCACTCAGTTTTTCAGAATTACGCCAACAAGTCACTTCCCCAGCAGGCACCACCTTTGCCGGGCTAGAAATACTAAAACAAGGGCATGTCGGAGACACAATAGAACAAGCAGCCTGGGCAGCTAAACAACGTGCTGAAGCATTAGCCAACAAAGCTTAATACAACATGGCGTAATTAAAAAATACACCTAAAAACAAAGTGGCACCTAACCAATTGTTGTGCAAAAACGCCTTAAAACACTGCGACCGCTCACGTTCTCGGATCAGCCCATAGTGGTACACAACAATACCTACTGCAAGCAACCAGAATACCCAAAAAACGGGTTTAAAGAACAACATCAGCGCAACCCCAGCCCACACTGCTAAACAACACGTATAACAAATCATAATCGCCAACACATCCCAACGACCTAAAGTAATGGCGGCAGTTCGGATGTTTAATTTTAAATCATCCTGTTTATCCACCAAGGCATATTCAGTATCATACGCAACAGTCCAAAACACATTGGCCAAAAACACAAGCCAAGCAACCGGCGGCACTTGGCCCTGCACAGCGACAAAGGCCATCGGAATAGAAAAACCAAACGCAACTCCCAAATACGCCTGAGGAAACGCAAAAAAACGTTTTGTAAATGGATACGTTGCTGCCAAAAAAACTGCTGGTATAGCCATCAGCAGTACTTTTAAACCTAAAGGAATTGTGATTAGAAAAGCCAAAATAGCCAACACACTGGCTAACACCAAGGCTTCACGCGCCGACACTCGGCCTACTGCTACAGGTCTATCTTTAGTTCGTTCTACATGCACATCAATGTCTCGGTCTGCGTAATCATTGATTGCACAGCCGGCTGAACGCATCAACACAACACCCAATACAAAAATACACAGCGTTTTGAATTCAGGTATCCCTGAAGAAGCAAGCCACAACCCCCAAAACGTGGGCCAAAGTAATAAAAAAATACCAATGGGTTTGTGCAAACGAAGCAAAACCAAGTAATCAACGAACTTTGAAGACAAGAACACCATCAAACAATTTGAATCGATAAAGAGGAGAAACACCAACCACTGTAACAGCTCAGTCGTGAAAAAACGAGACTCCATTCAATGAACACTGCAAAATGGCTTGCCGAAGCACTTGTATCGCCTGCTGACGCGAAAAACTTTTACGCCATACCAAGGCCACCACTCGATCGTGTTCTGCGTCACGCAACGGAACGTAGGCCAAAAAATCAGACCCATTAGACACTGGTACAGAACTAGACGGTAACACCGTTAAACCAATGCCAGAGGCAACCATGTGCCGAATCGTTTCCAAAGAGCTGCCCTCAAAGGTTCGTTGTATGCCTTCAGATGACTGCGAAAATCGTGACAATTCGGGACAAACTCCCAAGACTTGATCTCGAAAACAATGCCCAGAACCCAACAACAACATGTTTTCTTCTTTGAGCTCGACTGCATCAATGGCATCGCGCTTTGCCCAAGGGTGCGACTTGGGCAAGGCCACCACAAAGGGCTCTTTGTACAAACGCTGAACCTGAAGCCCATTTTCCGAAACTGGCAACGCCAAGATTGCCACATCAACCTCGCCTTGCTTAAGTAGCTCCAGAAGCCGTACTGTAAAATTTTCTTGCAGAATCAGAGGCATTTGCGGTGTTTTCTGAATCATCAGAGGCACCAAACTGGGCAACAAATAAGGCCCAATAGTGTAGATCACACCCACTCGTAGCGGGCCTTGCAAAGGATCACCCCCTTGAGCTGCAATCATTTTGATGATCGAGGCCTCTTCGAGAACACGCTGCGCTTGAGAAACCACACGTTCACCCGCAGAGGTTAATGTCACTTCTGCGGCTGCTCGCTCAAACAGTACTACTTTAAGCTCATCTTCAAGCTTTTTAATGGCCACCGAAAGAGTCGGCTGACTGACGAAACAAGATTCTGCTGCACGCCCAAAATGTTTTTCTCTTGCAAGAGCAACCAGATACTTTAATTCAGTCAAGGTCATAGAAATACCGGTTTGATGTGAAAATTAAGCCAAGCCAAACTCAGTGAATTATTTTCCAAAACAACTGGCTCAAATTAACACATGAATTGCTTCACCCGACCTGGACTGTGATTGATCTGTTTAGACTCATTGATTATATCTGTCTATCATTCAAAATATCAATATTTAAACCTTCATGGGCAAAATCACCATTTGCTGACCAGCATTGTGTAAACGCCTTTGCAATTCTAAAACAGCCTGATTGTGCAACATGCGAGTCAATAAATTTTCTTGCTCAAACACCAACTTGCTTGTAAAAAAAATTGCATTCGGATAAGACTGATTGATTTCTTGAGCAAGCGCTGTTAACTCATCGACTGCATCCGTACCAAACCTTAAATAACTCATTGCTCTTAAACCGTGACTACGACAAAAATTCACAAAGAAACTTAAAGAAACCGAGGCATCAACCCGCATGGCCTCCATGGCTTCGCGACCTCCATAGGCTTGTGCATCCACAGTGCGTGCCTTCACAAAAATAAAATTAGTAAAATGCCCAGGAAACATGCGCTGAACCCATAAAAACGCATGCATGCCACTACCCCGACTACGGCCCACCACAAACACGGCAGTTCGGCCATTCGGATCAAGCTCATTAGCTGCTTGCTCACTGCCATAAGGAATATTTGCAAAACTCTCATCAACTACAGCAATTTTTTTACGCGCCATACGGTACTGTTGACGAATCCAAAAACACACCGCCACCACAGCAGTAGTGACCACAATCGTGATCCAGCCGCCTTGTGAAAACTGCGTAATCACAGTGCCCAACAAAATGGTGCTAGACACCACAAAACCCATCATCGCAAAACAAAAACCGCTTAAAGAACCCGCTTCATCACGATGTTTAAGCCAATAAACAATTAAGCCCGCCATCGACAAGCTAAACACCAAAAACACATTAATTGAAAATAAAATTACCAAATAACGAATGTTAGCCTGACTTAAATAAATTGCTAAACAAGCAAAAAAACCCATCACCACAATTCCATTACGGGTTACAAAACGATCCGATAAATAGCGAAACTGATGCGGCAGACAAGAATCAATCGCCATGGTCGACAACACCCGAGGCCCCACACGAAAACCCACATGTGCCGCCAAAAACAACACTGAAACTTCTAAAGAAATCAAGAACATAGCACCTATCTGAACCCAAAACGAACTCCAGCCAAATCGTTCAAGTACCGTTTCAAACAACACGGCATTTAAGGCACGTAAGGGCTCTGGTTTCACATCCCACAGCAAATACAATGTTGAAAAGCTGGCAGCAGCAAAAGCCAAAGCACAAGCGACATAAACCAATAATTGCTTACGACGTTCTGTACTTTGACGATATCGACTTAATTGAATACAGTCTGAGGCCGCTTCAAGACCCGTATACGTCCCCCCGCCGAGAAAAAACCCTTTCGCAAAGATAGCCAATACAAACAGCCAACCCATGCTGTTAATTTCAGCTTGAGTACCCAGAAGACTGCGATCAATAATTTCACCCACATACTGAAAGTGGTCTGAAATGCCCACTAAAATAAATGCTAAGTGTGCCAACAAAAAAACAATAAAAAACCACTTAAAAGGCTTTAAATACAAACGCCGACCTTGCATATGAAACAGCATCATGCCAAACATTAAGAGCAACGCTACCCACATTTGAAAATTTTTCCAAGCAGCTGGCACAAACGAAAACACTAAATAACTGGCAGCACTAATGCTCATCGCGACCATCAGCACATAATCCACCAACAATGCAGCCCCGGCAATAACGCCTACATAAGGACCCAACAATTGAGAGGTCATGGCATACCCACCGCCCCCTTTAGGAAACAGTTCAGTGACCCGAAAATAAGTGAACGAAACCAATAAAATACAAATGCCCGTTAAAATACCCAGAAAAATAAGTAAATTGGTAGACCCTTCAAGCGCCATAAACGCCAATTCTGGACCAAATGCAATCGATGCCAATCCACAGGCACCCACTGCGACCCATGCATAGTCAGCAGAAAATACCCCTGAAGTCATGCGTTCCGAAGCCCGATTCACAGATAAATCTGAGTTGGTTTTTTTGATCTCACTGACTCGGCTATTGTCAACCATGAGCACATCTCACTTATACTAATTGAATAGAAAATAGCGATGGTATAACGTGCGCTTTCAACTGACAACTGAAAGGAGAGTTATCATTGCCAAATATTTAAACAACACTAACTTAGGCTTTACTATGACGCAAAAAAAAATTATTTCAAGCCCTCACGCACCGGCAGCAATCGGCCCTTACAACCAAGCAGTTCAAATTGGTCAATTTATTTTTGCCTCGGGTCAAATTGGTCTTTCTCCCAAAACCGGTGAACTGGTAGGCCCCACTACCGAAGAACAAGCCGAACAGGCATTTAAAAACTTAAAAGCCGTTGCTGAACAAGCTGGCGTTACCTTGAATGATGTTGTCAAATTCACCTTGTTTTTAACTGACCTATCCGATTTTTCAACAGTCAATGCCATTATGCAACAATATGTTGCAGCACCCTACCCAGCACGATCAACCCTTGGCGTAGCCAGTTTACCCAAAGGAGCTCGTTTTGAAGTCGAAGCTATTTTTAGCATCTAAATGATGATTCAAATGAATCGTCATGTTGCCCCCACGCCAAAGGAACATGCAAACTGATTTATCGGTGCAAAACGGAAAAAACAACCCGTGCAATTCACAACAACCCGTTGCTGTTGATGAATTTGCACCGCTACCGGCTCATCTTGCCAAAAAAATTGACGATCTTTTACACACGCCCAACTGGATGGGGCTAGCACTTCATCTGCCCCTTCGTTTTGAAGACCCTTCTACACTGACCGAAATTAATCAACTAGAGGCAGGCCAAAAAGCCAATGTCATTGCCACTGTCACGCATCACGAAGTCTTACACAGACCACGCAAACAATTAAAAATTACGGTGCAAGATCAAGACAAGCAATTGGTTCTCCGTTGGCTACACTGTTATCCTGGCCAAGCGGAAAAAATGCCACTTGGCGCACGTCTTAAAATCAGCGGACAAGTGCGTGCAAGCTATTCAGGGTGCTATGAAATTGTTCACCCACAGGTTACTCGCCTTTTACACTCAGAAGCGGACAACGATGCCTCAAGCACACGAACAGCAACAACGCACCCACCGGTTACAACCTCTCGCAGCAACACAGCAACCACCCCAAACACAACACACTCACAACTCGAACCCATTTATCCAAGCCGATCGGGCCTAAAGCAAAGTGAATGGCGTTATTGGATGAAACAACTACCGAATTCATGTTTTGAAGACACTTTATCGCACGAATTGTGTCGCAGCCACCAATTAATGCCCTGGCAAGACACGCTTAAACTGTTACACGGCCAAGCTCAACCCCATGCCCTCATGGCACTCAATGACCGCAGCCACCCCGCCTGGGATCGAGTTAAATTAGACGAACTACTGGCACAACAGCTGCTACTGAAACAGTTTCGAGAAACCAAACAAAGTCATCAAGCCCTTGCATTAAACCAAACTGATTCGACTCTTCTACACCAATTTATCCAAAAACTTGGTTTTCAATTAACCCAAGCGCAACAACGCGCATTCAATGAAATTCGATACGATCTTGCT
>DIYC01000095.1:8160-11913 GCA_002428895.1 Burkholderiales bacterium UBA6064
CAAGGTTCACCGATGCAACGTTTACTACAAGGTGATGTGGGTAGCGGTAAAACCATTGTGGCTGCACTGGCCTGCGTGCACGCAGTTGCATCCAACGCTCAGGCAGCAATCGCTGCGCCCACCGAAATTTTAGCGCAACAACATTTTAATAAACTTCAACCTTTATTCAATACCATCGGAATTAAAGTAGTCTTGCTGCACGGTCGCTTAAAAGCAAAAGAAAAAAACCAGATCATCGAGTCCATTCAGTCTGGACAAGCTCAAATTGTGATTGGCACTCACGCACTATTTCAAGACAGCATCACCTTTAAACAGCTTGGATTTGTAGTTTTAGATGAGCAACACCGTTTTGGCGTAGCGCAACGGCTCAATTTGATTTCAAAAGCCAACAACAACCAACTTGCACATCAACTCATGATGAGTGCCACACCCATTCCTCGTACTTTGGCACAAACCTATTTGGCTGATCTCACGGTGTCATACTTAAACGAAAAGCCACCGGGTCGCAAACCAATTATCACTAAATTATTAGCACACACCAAACGTGAACAGCTTATTCAAGCCATTCAATCCGAATTACAACAAGGCCAACAGGTGTATTGGGTGTGTCCACTGATTGAAGAAAGTGAAAAGCTTGACCTACAAGCAGCACAAACTACCGCAGAAGAACTTACCTCCCAATTAGCCAACCACCAAGTAGCGCTGCTACACAGCAAACTCGACATTCAAACAAAACAAACTATCATGCAATTGTTTACGCAAAACAAAATTCATGTTTTAGTATCTACCACTGTCATCGAAGTTGGGGTTGACGTACCCAATGCATCGCTCATGGTCATTGACCAAGCCGAACGATTTGGCCTGGCACAATTACATCAACTACGAGGTCGGGTTGGTCGCGGAAGCCTTCAAAGCACCTGCATTTTGCTATATGGCACACCCTTGTCACAAACTGCTAAAACACGACTAAAAGCGATGCACCAAAGCAATGATGGTTTTTATCTGGCTGAAATTGATTTACAAATACGAGGACCAGGCGATTTACTGGGTAAACGGCAATCGGGTTTGCCTGAACTTCGCTATGCAAACCCAATGACAGACCAACACTTAATTGCACTCGCTAGAAAACTAGCTGCTCAAACACCTACGCCACACATCAAGACTGAACGACACATACAACGCTGGCTCACATCGACTCCTTGGTGGCTTAGCTAGAGCGCTTCAAGGTTTCTTTACAGCACACCGAGACACCAAACAGGCACTGAAAAAACCAATCTAACTCGCATAGATTGGTTTTTTAAAAAATTGCATTAACCCAAGCAAATTATGCTTGGTCTTGCTTATTAACACGCTGAGGTAACTTTTCTTTAATTCTTGCGGACTTACCAGAACGGTCACGCAAGTAATACAATTTTGCACGACGCACATCACCATAACGTTTGACTTCGATTTTTTCGATCAATGGAGAGTACAGTTGAAAAGTACGCTCTACACCTTCACCCGAAGAAATTTTTCTGACAATAAACGAAGAGTTTAAACCACGATTACGTTTAGCAATTACAACGCCTTCGTAAGCTTGTAACCGTGAACGTGTGCCCTCGACCACGCGAACACTGACAACTACGGTATCGCCTGGTGAAAACTTGGGTATTTCTTTGCCCAAACGGGCAATTTCTTCTTGTTCTAATTGTTGTATTAAATTCATTATTACTCCTGTCATCATAAACGGACTGCAACGCAAGCAGTTCAACAACTGCAACCGCCAGAGGATGGTTAAAAAAACGGGAAACTCGACACCGATTGAGCACAAAACGACTCGCCTAGCTAGCCTTCGAATCATTAAGAGGCGTTTTATCAGATTGTTGTACCTGACTAAGAGCCAATGCACTTAGCAAATCAGGACGAAATTTTTTGGTTATTAAAAACGAAGCCTGTTTTCGCCAGCTTTCTATTTTAGCGTGATTTCCAGATAAAAGCACCCCTGGAACTGAATTTTCTTCAAAAACTTCAGGCCTTGTGTAGTGCGGACAATCTAACAATCCATTTTCAAATGACTCCTCAAACGCAGAAAGACTATGGTTTAAAACTCCCGGTAAAAGTCGAACCCAAGTATCTATCCAGCACGCCACAGCCAATTCACCACCCGACAACACAAAATCACCCAAACAAAAAGTCGCATCCACGTAGTGATCAATGAAGCGTTGATCCACCCCTTCGTACCGACCACAAATCAGTATGCATCCAGTTGGCCAGTCACTTAAAGCATTACGTACATGTTGCTGCTTCAACAAAGGGGCATGCGGGGTTAAAAACACAACTGGCACTGAGTGTCCCCTGTGTGCCTGAATCGCTCGTAGCGTTTTCACTAAAGGTTCAATTAACATCACCATTCCAGGACCCCCACCATAAGGCCTATCATCTACAGTTCGATGAAGATCCTCTGTGAAATTTCTGGGATTCCACGTATGCAACTCAAAATCACCACGCTTTAAAGCTCGACCCACCACACCCAAGCCGACTAAAGATTTAAATTGATCATCAAAAAGAGTGACTACATCGAATCTAGGGATGGGTTTAACCGTCATGTGGCCTCACGTATAATCAACCTGCCAATCAACAAGTATTTGTTTGTCTTTAAGTTGAACATCGAGGATATACGCAGCAACAAAGGGAATAAGATGCAAACCCACTTCGAGAATTGGGTGCGCACCATGTTCAACCACTTTGTTGACCAAACCAATTGTTTCACCTTGCGTGTTTTTAACCTGGCAACCTTGTAAATCAACCCAGTAAAACTCGTTTGAGCCAAGCACTGGGAAACAAGTTCGAGAAACAAAAACGCCACACCCTTTCAGTTTAAGCGCGGCATCACGATCTTCTATCCCAACCAGCTTAGCAACTAATTTCTGACCGTGAACCTTACTAGCGCTCACCTTGAACAGACTATGCGCTAAAGAACCCTGAACTTGATCTGGAAGGTTTTGAGTGGCGCATAACAACCACCAAGACGAATTTGCCAACAAAACATTAGGTTCAGAAGCAGGCGTCACATTAACCCAACCTTTTAAGCCATAGACCCCAGCAACATGGCCAAGCTGAATAAGATCATTAGGGGGAGTCATAAATGAATGCTACAAAACACAGAGTCACTGAAATTTTTAGAAATTCGCGCACTTTGCACAGACAAAGGCTAAAAAACAACTTGCATTGAACCAGCAATGAAGCTGGCCACACATCTTACTTAGCCTGCTGCTTAACCAAACGGCTCACAGTGCTTGACAATTGTGCCCCATTTTCACGCCAATAGTTCACACGGTCTTTTTCAATTCTTAATTTTTCAACGCCTTCAGGGGCCATTGGATTGTAAAAACCAATTCTTTCGATAAAACGACCATCGCGCGCAAAACGCGAGTCAGCAGCCACCACATTAAAAAACGGGCGCTTTTTAGAACCACCTCTTGAAAGCCGAATAACGACCATAGTCACCTCTTTAAATTTTTACGGATTATTGATTAACGCAAAATTATAACCGGCGATTCTGATTCACTCAAGTTAAAATGAACATTTTCGCCCAAACCCCATCACTTAAAATAAAAATTGTGGTTTAAATCAATATGCAGTTCAAAATTAATCTGAGTTTACAGCTAAAATCAAAACCACTTTACTCAGCCTATTACAGACTGACCATTCATCAATAACCATGCATTCAATCGAGTCAACACCCGTTGCTACAAGCAAACAACCCCTCATCAA
>DIYC01000095.1:12114-13933 GCA_002428895.1 Burkholderiales bacterium UBA6064
ACCCCTCATCAAAAAAATATTTTTTTGTTGGCTGGCTTTGTTGTCTGGATTTGTAGGTGGTCACTGGATTTACCAAGGCAACTACAAACGCGCTTTGATTCATTTAGTCCCAGTGCTTGGCAGTCTGCTGGGTTGTTTTGACTGCATTCGCTTTGGTCTAATGCACGATGAGCAGTTTAACACAACCTTTAATCCACTTTACCCCGCTCACCTCAAACAAACGAATGGTGTCGTTGTTGTTGCCGTGGCATTTTCTTTAGCACTTGGCACATCCATTTTAATGTTTACGATTGCAATGGTTTTTCAGCTGATTTTAGCAGGCAGTATCGCATAAAAAAAACCCGTCTATAAAGACGGGTTAAACAGGGCTTGAGGAGACAGAGACACTTTAGTCACGATCCAATCAAATTGGAACACAACAAAAGCGGCTGATCTACCCCGTTTAAGGGGTCGTTTCGGTTCAAGTCCCAAAACACGATCAACATACTTTTAGTGCATCCAAACGCTAAAAAGTTTCATTTTTTAAAAAATTCACATCAAAAGGCGCTTTAAATATCTTGCAACCCCTTCCTGAACTGAATAAAACTTCTTTTGATAGCCAGCATGCCTTAAATTGGTCAGATCTGCCTGAGTATACGACTGATACTTACCTTTAAGCGCATCAGGAAAATCGACGTAATGAATCACGCCCGCATCGACAGCTTGGCTCAACGACAAAGCAGGCAACCCCTGATGCTCCCGCAAAGTATTCACTGCGGTTAACGCCACGTCGTTAAAAGTTTGAGCAACCCCTGTGCCACAATTGTAAACGCCACTTTGCAATAAACTCGTATCTAAAAAATGTAAATTCACTTGAACCACATCTTCAACCGACACAAAGTCACGCATTTGACAACCAGCCGAGTAACCCGCATAGCGACCAAACAATTTAACTTGACCCTCTTGTTGAAACTGATTGAAATGATGATACGCCACAGACGCCATTCGACCTTTATGCTGCTCACGATCACCGTAAACATTAAAATACCTAAAGCCCACTACTGGGGCTTTTAAGCCTTCTGTTATTTTGCGACGCAACATTTGATCAAATAAAAACTTAGAGTAACCATACACATTCAGTGGTTTTTCAATGGTTCTATTTTCAAAAAACTGAGTACTGCCACCATATACTGCTGCCGAAGAAGCATATAAAAAAGGAATTTTTAAAGATTGCGCGTATTCAAACAACTGCACGGTGTACTCATAGTTATTTTTCATCATGTAACGGCCATCATGTTGCATCGTGTCCGAACAAGCACCTTGGTGAAAAATAGCCTCTATACGGCTTAATTGATTGCTTTTAAGCAAAGCAAGAAAATCATTTTTATCAATGTAATCTTTAATTTCACAATCAACCAGGTTTAAAAATTTGTTTCCCGATGATAAATTGTCTACTACAAGAATATCGTCATAACCATTGTCATTAAAGGCTTTTACTAAGTTACTACCAATAAACCCTGCACCACCTGTCACTACAATTGTCATAGTTCAAAACCTTTCACTGAATTCACTCTCTAGTTCATGCGGCAGTACTGTTGCCGTACCCAGTTTACCAACAACAATTCCACCCGCTTTATTGGCTAATTTCATTGCCTGCTCCAGTCTATACCCTGCAGCAATTGCACATGCCATGGTTGCAATCACAGTATCACCCGCACCTGACACATCAAATACCTCTCGCGCATCCGCACCGACATGAAAATCTCCTTCAGCCGTAAACAAAGACATGCCTTCTTCTGACCTAGTAAGCAATAATGCAGTCAAATTTAATGCGACTCGC
>DIYC01000095.1:14123-16679 GCA_002428895.1 Burkholderiales bacterium UBA6064
AATTTAATGCGACTCGCAAGTTCTGGGCTTTTTCGATTAACTGAGACTCTGAACGCCAAGCCCCAACCACTTGCCGAAACTCCTTTCGATTGGGCGTTAATAAAAATGCATTTTTATACTTTGTGTAATCTTCACCTTTAGGATCAACCAATGATTTAATCTTGGCCCGATTCGCCAATTCAATCATATTAGACACATCAATTAAACTACCTTTGTCGTAGTCAGAAAACACCGCCACATCATGACCAGTCAGCACCTTTTCAAACAAATCAAGTTTTGTGGTTAAATGTTCAGAACTTGGGCTTTGTTCAAAATCGATTCGCACCAATTGCTGCTGCCGTGCAATCACCCTTAACTTCAGTGTAGTTGCTAAACCACTAATCTGAACCAGATGACTATGAATGCAGTTTTGATCTAATAATTTTTTAACCTTTTGACCCGCTTCATCTTGACCAATAAAGCCCATTAAACTCACGGTTGCGCCCAAAGACTTGGCGTTAAGCGCCACGTTCGCAGCACCTCCCAATCTTTCTTCGGCCTTACCTACCAGGACAACGGGTACGGGTGCTTCTGGGGAAATTCGGTCAACATCTCCAAACCAATAACGATCTAGCATGACATCGCCAACCACAAGCAATCGCACTTGGCTTAAAGCGGTGATCTGTTTCATCAAAAATTTCCTAGTATTTATGCCATCAGATTTTTAGTATTCACAGGGTAAAAATCAAGCTCTTCGGCTCTTCGGGGAATAATACTATCCCAATTGGCACAACCTGGGCATTGCCAGTAAAAGCTTTTTGCTTGAAATCCGCATGTTTGGCAACGATAACGTTCGAGTCTTTGTGTAAAACGAGCAATTAACTCTCGAATCAATTGAAAATCTTCGTGCTTGTCATGACTCAATTGATCATTCAGTTGGCGCTCGAGTAAAGCATCCAACGCCAACAAACTAGGGCGAGCACGTACTTCTTGCCGAAGCAACTGAAATGCAGACTCTGCGCCATACAATTGCTCTTGCGCTTCAATCAAAATTAACAATAAGTCAATCGAAGGATATTTTTTACAATATTGCACCAAAACATGAAGGCCTTGTTTGGTTTGGTTGGTGTTGGCATAAGCAATCCAAATTTTTTGTCCTACCAAGGGCAAATACCATGGATTAAGTTGCTCTGCTGTCTGCCAAGCTTGTAATGCTTGCAGATAGTTTTCAGCTTGAAAGTGAACATCTCCTAAAAGAAGGCAAGCACGAACTGAAGATTGATTCACTTGAAGCGCTGTATGTAAGTAGGTTGTTGCAAGATCTAATTGAACATTGGCTATTGCTTGTAAAGCAAGCTCACAGTAAAAATGCGAAATGGATGAAATAGGCACTTCGGCACCCAACTGACGCATTTGATTGGCTTGCTCTATGGCTTTATCCCAGTCTTTCTCCAATTCGTAAAGATCAAGTAGCTGACTTGCTGCTTGAGTTTTGAAAGAAGTATTTCCAAGACTTTTTAAGGCAAGCTCTGCTCGATCTAAAATACCCGCCTTCAGATAATCAACACCTAATTCAAACGTGGCTTGATCGCGATCTATTTGACTAATTTGCTCGCGTTGAGCTAAAAACTGATGAACACGAATGGCGCGATCAATTTCACCTTTTTTACGAAATAAATTGGCCAAAGCAAAGTGTAATTCAACAGTGCTGGTATCTAAGGCAGCAACCTCTAAAAAAGCATCGATGGCTTTATCGGGTTGTTCATTGAGTAAAAAATTAACGCCTTTGAAATAAGAGGTCGGCATCACCTTTTGCTCATCTTCTCGAATTTTTCGATCTAATCGGGCTGCAATCCATCCCAAACTAAACACAATTGGGATCAAAATAAGCCACCAAGCCTCAAACTGCATTTGAATGATCAGGCGGAGAAGTAGACATCGAAGCTTTATGACGAGTTAAAGCATCTTGCTTGAGTTCACGCTCTGTTTTTAACAAAGCTTTATTGGCTTGAGATGCTTCACGCTGAGCACGCAACCAAGACGGCAATAAAATGAGCCATGCCAATAACAAACCTACAAGAAAGGCACATAAAAGAGCAAGAACAAGAGGAACTTGACCTTCTAAGCCCGGCAACCAACGCACAACCACTAGATCAGTGTTACGTACAGAAAAAGACAACACCAATAAAAACAGCACACCTCTACCTAGCCAAAGCAGTACATTCACAAGACCCCCTAAGATAAAACAGCAATAGCTCTTATTTACTGAATCAGCAAACAAGAACCATTTGCTTATTTATTTTCTAGCTTGGACTTAGAGTATAAATCAACCTTTTCGCGAAGTTCTTTACCAGGTTTAAAGTGAGGCACCCATTTATCAGGAACCAACACTTTTTCGCCAGATTTTGGATTACGCCCAACTCGAGCAGGACGTAAAGTTAAAGAAAAACTTCCAAAACCCCTAATTTCGATTCGCTGACCTTCTGAGAGGCTTTTAGACATTGCACCAAGAATACTACGAACAGCAAAGTCTGTATCACGGACAGGCAACCTTGGAAAACGCTTTACAAGCTGATT
>DIYC01000095.1:16854-20656 GCA_002428895.1 Burkholderiales bacterium UBA6064
GAAAACGCTTTACAAGCTGATTAATTAGTTCTGATTTCGTCATAATTTATCTTGATGTAAAGAAAGGCGCGCTTTTAAACAAAGCAGCGCCTAACCAGTTAAAAACTTAAGATTACTGTTTGTCCTCAAGCTTGGCTTTTAACAAAGCGCCAAGACTCGTTGTACCCGCAGTTGATGAATCTTCGTCAGCAATCTTTTTCAAGGCAGCATCAGTTTCGACTTGATCTTTTGCTTTGATTGACAAGTTGATTGATCGATTTTTCCGATCCAAATTGATAATCATTGCAGTGATTTCATCCCCTTCTTTAAATAGCTGATTAATGTCACCCACACGCTCTGAAGAAGCTTCAGCAGCACGCAAATAACCTTCAACATCATCACCTAAATCAAGAGTTAGGCCTTTTGCATCAATCGATTTAACTTTTCCAGTCACAACACTACCCCGATCATGAGAGGAGGCAAAAATTGTGAATGGGTCGCCAGACAATTGTTTAACACCCAGGCTAATTCTTTCCCGTTCGGTATCAATCGACAAAACCAAAGCCTCTAAATCATCACCTTTTTTGTAACGTCGAACTGCTTCTTCACCGGTTTCGTTCCAAGATAAATCGGACAGATGAACCAAGCCATCGATGCCACCTGGTAAACCGATGAATACGCCAAAGTCAGTGATTGACTTAATCGCACCAGAAACTTTGTCACCTTTTTTGAAGCTACTGGAAAAATCTTCCCAAGGATTAGCCATACATTGCTTCATGCCTAAGCTGATGCGACGACGATCTTCATCAATTTCAAGAACCATGACTTCAACATCATCACCAAGGGTAACGACTTTTTTAGGATCAACGTTTTTATTAGTCCAATCCATCTCGGAAACGTGCACTAAACCTTCAATGCCCTGCTCAACTTCAACAAAAGCACCATAATCAGTAATATTAGTGACTTTGCCAAACAACCGTGTTTGTGCGGGATATCTTCTGGCTAGACCCACCCAAGGATCTTCGCCAAGTTGTTTAATACCCAACGACACTCGGTTTTTATCTTGATCAAATTTCAAGACTTTTGCATCAATTTCGTCACCAACTGCCAATACTTCTGAAGGATGACGAACACGACGCCAAGCAAGATCGGTAATATGGAGTAAACCGTCGATACCACCCAAATCAACGAAAGCGCCATAGTCGGTAATATTTTTCACGATACCTTTAACTACCGCACCTTCTTGTAAAGTTAACAAGAGTTTGTCGCGCTCTTCACCCATTGTCGCCTCAACGACTGCACGGCGAGAAAGCACAACGTTATTGCGTTTGCGATCTAGTTTAATCACTTTAAAGTCTAAGGTTTTACCTTCGAAAGGCGTGGTATCTTTAACTGGACGAACATCGACCAGCGAACCCGGTAAAAAAGCACGAATGCTATTAACCATCACCGTGAGACCACCTTTCACTTTACCTGTAATGGTACCTGTCACCAATTCACCCGATTCTAGGGCTTGCTCAAGACTTAACCATGCTGAAAGTCGTTTGGCTTTATCACGTGACAATCGGGTTTCACCGTAACCATCTTCTAAAGACTCAATGGCAACCGAGATAAAATCACCGTCTTGAACTTCAATTTCGCCTTGATCGTCTTTAAACTCTTCGATTGGAACATAGCTTTCTGATTTTAAACCAGCATTCACTACGACGTAGTTGTAATCAACGCGCACTACTTCGGCAGTAATCACTTCACCCACGCGCATTTCTTTTTTTGCTAAACTTTCTTCAAACAATTTAGCAAAGCTTTCTTCAATTAATTGGTTCATAAATTTTGGAATTGACACACCACCGTAGAAAACGGGGCGGAGTTAAAAAAGTTAATCTAAATAATAGGTTAACACGTAAAAACCAAGCATTCTGAGTAAATAAAAACGCCTGGAGGCAGATCATAACAAGTTTTCTTTGTAAACTCAAGCAAGCGACCCATCGAATACAGTCGCTTTTTTATAAAAATTAAAAACCAGCCGATTATTTGCCATGAATTGTTTTACTTTTCAACCAATTGTTCAGACTGACAAAGTCGGTAAAGTTGATTTACAATTTGTTCAATGGTTTGATCAGAACTATCAATAATTACAGCATGATCCGCAGGTTTTAAGGGCGAAACACTGCGCTGGGCGTCCTGGGCATCTCGGCGTTTTAAATCAGCCAATAGTTGATCAAAATCGGGTTGCCCACCTGCTCGCTGTAATTGCTGCAAGCGACGCTTGGCACGAACTTCTGCAGAGGCAGTTAAAAATACTTTAACAATAGCCTGCGGAAAAACGACAGTTCCCATGTCTCGACCATCGGCCACTAAACCAGGGGGCTGCAAAAAACCGCGCTGGCGTTGCAATAAATTGGCACGCAACACAGGAAATGCCGCCAACTCGGAAGCCATCAAACCAGCTTTTTCGGTTCGAATCTCAAGACTTACATCACGCCCATCAAGCAAAACAGCACCATCTTTAAACAATAAATTCAACGATTGCGAAAGCGCTTGAATTTGAATCATGTCGTTTGCCTGAGAAGGACTTAGCGCACGCGACAACACCGCAACCGCAAGGGCACGGTAAATTGCACCACTATCGAGATAGTGAAAACCAAGTTGTTTTGCTAACGCAGCTGAAACTGTACCCTTTCCTGAGGCAGTTGGCCCATCAATCGCAATTACAGGGACGGTTGTGTTAAAAGTCATGTCAACCTTCTTGAATGTTGATATTCAGTCCAATTTGCTGCATCAACGGAACAAAACCTGGAAATGAAGTATTGACTGTTTCTGCACCGGTAATCACCATATCACCTTTTGCTCGAATTGCTGCCACAGAAAATGACATCGCAATTCGATGGTCTCCGTGTGCAATAATTTCTGCCGCTTGGTAGCGAGTTCCACTTAAATGCCCTTTACCCTGAATAATCATTCCATCTGGCGTGGGCATTGCCTCAATTCCGCAAGCTTTTAAACCATCGGCCATCACCGCGATACGATCGGATTCTTTAACCCTCAATTCTTCAGCCTGGGTAAGTCGTGTTTCGCCCTGAGCATTGGCCGCCGCTATAAACAGCACCGGAAATTCATCAATGGCAAGGGGCACCAATTCAGGGGGAATGTCAATTCCTTTCAATTCCGCGCTACGCACCCGAATATCCGCCACAGGCTCTGCACCAATCAAGCGTTCATTCGTAATGAGAATATCTGCACCCATTAAACAGAGAATCTGAATCACCCCAATACGTGTGGGGTTAATACCCACGTGATGCAAGGTAATGTCTGCTTTTTCTGCAATACTTGCAGCCACAAGGATGAATGCTGCCGAAGAAATATCGGCTGGCACATCAATCACGGTGGCGTGCAAAGACTGCCCCCCTTGCAAGCCAATTCGCCCTGATTGTTGAGTTAAAGACACGCCAAAGCCTTGCAACATTCTTTCAGTATGATCGCGGGTGCAAGCAGGCTCGGACACGGTTGTTTCGCCTTGCGCATACAAAGCAGCCAACAACACACAACTTTTAACTTGCGCGGAGGCCATCGGCAAATCGTAATGAATCGATTTTAATTGTTTTTTCGGGAAAATATGAAGAGGAGGCCGACCTTGATTGGCTGAGCGAACGTCAGCTTGCATCAACAACAAAGGATCGATGACACGCTTCATGGGGCGTTTAGACAAACTGGCATCGCCCACCAAAATTGATTCAAACCCTTGCCCTGCCAATAAACCAGACAACAATCGCATCGAAGTGCCTGAATTGCCACAATCAAGTGGCTGCCCAGTAGGACGTAACCC